>JALZJC010000176.1 GCA_030859945.1 Actinomycetota bacterium
CCTCGTCGTGCTCGGGCACCTCGTCGTCGAGGACGTGAACCTCCACACCGGTCTGCTCGTGGAGGGCCTCGAGGATCTCCAGGCCTCGCCGGCCCCGGCGGCGCCGGTTGAGGTCCTGGGCGTCGGCGATGCCTTGGAGCTCGTCGAGCACGAAACGGGGAACGAGCAGGACGTCGCGCAGGAAGCCGGCCCGGGCCAGAGGCAGCAGCCGGCCATCCATGACGGCGCTGGTGTCTACGAGGACGGCGCCCTGCTCCACGTCGCCGCCGTAAGGCGAGGCCCGCACCAGGGGACGGGAGGAGAGACCGGCCATGGCCAGCAGCTCGTCACTCTTGCCGGACCCGTAGGAATAGCCCTGGTAGGCGCCGACCCATACGAGGAGGCCGAGAAGGGGCCAGCCCGCTCGCGTCGGGAGGAGCAGGACGGCGGGAACGCCGATCACGGCGGTGAGGCCGCCGAGGGCAATGCCCCCCAACGCACCGGCGAAGACCCGATGGGCCGGCGCCTGCTCGATGCGTTGGTCGACCACGCCCATGGCCCGGCGCAGCAACCGGCCGAGGACCCCTCCGAGCACGTAACCGACGGAGGCGCCGAGGGTGGCCCCGAGGATGGCGTCGTTGCCGGCCTCGAGGCCGCCCCCTCCAGCACCGACGGCGAAGCCTGCGCCGGTGGCCAGGAAGACAACGAACAATCGAACGACCTCTACGAACACTGCAGGCAGGTATCGGCGCCAAGAGGGGCCGACTGAACCCCGCCCCAAAGTCGGAGGCAGTAACAAACATCAGCGCCAGTCCGGCTTCGCCGGCTGGCGCTTGATTTCGATCAACCTCGCCCGAGGCGCTCCGCCCCGAGGGCGATTAAGGCTAAGGCAGGGCCTCGTTCAGCTTCTTCTCGGCCTCTTCCTCGGAGACGTTGATGGCGAAGGTCAGCTCGGATACGAGAATCTGGCGGGCACGGGTGAGCATGCGCTTCTCGCCCGCGGACAGGCCCTTGTCCTTGTCCCGGATGGAGAGGTTCCGCACCACCTCGGCGACCTGGTACACGTCCCCCGACTTCAGCTTCTCCACGTGGTTCTTGTACCGCCGCGACCAATTGGTGGGCATCCGGGCCTCCTTCTTGCGAAGGACGGCGAACACCTCCTCGACCTCCTCGTCGTTGATGACCTCCCGCAGGCCGACCTCGTCGGTGTTGTCGCTCGGGACCATCAGCGTGAGGTCGCCGTAGGCCAGCTTGAGGATCAGGTACTCGCGGGCCTCGCCGAAGGCCTCCTTCTGCTCCCGGCGCTCGATCACGGCGGCCCCGTGGTGCGGATAGACAACCTTGTCACCAACGTCGAACGACGACATACCACTCCCAACGGCGAGACGATCAGGGGATGAGGCCCAGGGTACGGGTTGACCAGGATGTGGACAAGTTGCGCTACCGCGCACAGTGGCGGCCGGTCTGCTCAGGAGTAACGGTCGAGGATCGAGGTCTCGGCCAACCGGGACAGGCCGTCCTTGATGGCCCGCGCCCGGACGGTGCCCACGCCGCCGACGTCGTCGAGCTCGTCGATGGTGGCCCGCATGATCTTGGGGAGGCTGCCGAAGCGCTCGACCAGGGCCTCGTGCACCCCGGTCGGCAGGCGGGGGATCCGGTGCAGCAGTCGATAGCCGCGGGGCTGGATGCTGGCATCGAGACCCTGGTCCTCGGTGGGAACGTGAACGACAGCCGCCACCGCCTCCAGGTCCAGGAGGTCGTCGGTGCTCAGGTCGGCAAGTGCTCTGGTGGCCTGGTCCAGGCGCCATCGGGGGCGGTCCTGGAAGTAGTCCTGGATCACGAGGCGCCGGTCGTCCTCCACTCCTCCCATGAGCTCCTCGAGCTGAAGGCGGACCAGGCGGCCGTCCACACCGAGCTCGAGGATGTAGCCGTCGATCTCCTCGGAGATCCGCCGCATCATCTCTGCTCGCTGGAGGAAGGTCACCACGTCGCGCACGGTGACGAGGTCCTCGACCTCCAGCGCCGACAGGTTCCCGCTCACGGTGTCGAGGCGGGTCTTGTAGCGCTCGCAGGTCTGCAGCGCCTGGTTGGCCCGGTTGAGAAGGCGGGGCGTGGGATCGAGGGGATGCTTGCGGTCGTGGCGGTACACGGAGATGACCGAAAGAGCCTCCGACACCGAGATCACCGGGACGTCGACCGACCGAGCCACCCGTTCGGCGGTGCGGTGCCGGGTGCCGGTCTCCGCCGTGGGCACGTTGGGATTGGGCACCAGGTGGACGTTGGCCCGGGCGATGCGGCTGCCGTCGGAGGCGAGGATGAGGGCGCCGTCCATCTTGGCCAGCTCGTACAGGCGCTGGGGCGTGAACTCGGCGTCGAAGAGGAAGCCACCCGAGCAGATGGACAGCACATCGGGGCCGTCGCCCACGACGATGAGGCCACCCATCCTCCCCTGGAGGATGCGATCCAGCCCTTCACGCAGGGGCTGGCCCGGGGCCACCGCCGCCAGCGCCTCGTTCATCGCCGGGCTCCGCCGAACGAGCACGAGGGAGATTCTACCGCCCTGGTCGGACCCCCAGCTCCGCGAGGGCGTGAGCGAGCGTCGGCGCTCGCACCAGCTCCATGCCCCCTGGCACCGCGGGTGCCGAAGCGGGCACCACCGCCCGGCGGAAGCCCAGGCGCGTCGCCTCGGCCAGGCGATGGGCGAGGCGGCCGGTGTGGCGCACCTCCCCGGTGAGGCCGACCTCGCCGCACGCCACCAGGTCCTGGGGAAGCGGGACGCCCGAGACGGCCGAGGTGAGCGCCAGAGCGAGAGCCAGGTCGGCCGAGGGCTCACCCACCCTGACGCCACCCACCGCCGACGCGTAGACATCCGAGCCGGCCAGGGCCACCTTGGCCTGGCGCTCCAACACCGCGAGCACCAGAGCCAGGCGCCCCTGATCGAGGCCCTGTGCCGAGCGCCGGGGCATGGGCACCTTGGTGGGCGAGACCAGCGCCTGCAGCTCCACCAGCAGCGGCCGATGACCCTCCATGGCCGGCGTCACCACCGATCCGGCCGCTCCCTCGCGGCGGTCACCGAGGAGGAGGCCGCTCGGGTCGGGGACTCCCAGCAGGCCCTTCTCACCCATGTCGAACAGCCCCAGCTCGCCTACAGGGCCGAACCGGTGCTTCTGCGCCCGCAACATGCGCAGCCCGTGATGGCGGTCACCCTCGAAGGCCAGCACGGTGTCCACCACGTGCTCCAGCACACGGGGCCCGGCCAGAGAGCCGTCCTTGGTCACGTGGCCCACGAGGACTATCGCCACCCCCCTCTCCTTGGCCTCACGGACCAGACGGTGAGCGCACTCCCGCACCTGGGCCACCGACCCCGGGGCCGAGCCCACCTCGGGGTCCGACACCGTCTGGATCGAGTCCACCACCACCACCCGCGGGTCCACGTCCTCCACGGCGGCCACTATGGCCGGGAGCGAGCTCTCCGCCAGCAACCAGAGGGCGGGGCTCACCGCCCCGAGTCGCTCGGCCCGGAGGCGAACCTGCTGCTTGGACTCCTCGGCGGAGGCCAACAGGCACCGGGAGCCCCGCCGGGCCAGGGACGAGAGAGCCTGGAGCAGCAAGGTGGACTTGCCGATCCCGGGCTCCCCGCCGACAAGGGTGGCAGAGCCAGGGACCAGCCCGCCTCCGAGCACCCGGTCCAGCTCGGCGACCCCCGTGGGTTGCGCCGCCCAGGCCGTCATGTCCACGTCACACAGGGGCACGGCCCGGTCGGCGGCTCCGAGCCTCGCACCGCTGGCCTCCTCGACCAGGGTGTTCCAGTGGCCGCAGGAGCCGCAACGCCCGGCCCAGCGGGGAGAGGCGCCACCACACTCCGTACAGCGGTGAACGGTGCGTAGCTTGGTCATCGGCCCCACGCTACGAACGCCCTGTGACAATGAGGTCACGGCCGGAGGGGGTGGCAGCCGTTGTGGACGCCAACTGGCGACGATTTCCGCCATATTCGGCGGCAATCGTCGCCAGTTGGATGGATCGGGGCCGTCAGCGAGCGCTCAGCAGGCGGCGGGTGAGGACAACCACCAGGGCCACACCGGATACGACGCTCACCGCTGCCATGGCGATGCGCTCGATGTTCCATCGCCGCGCCGTTGCCGTCAGCTCCATGCGCTGGCCCAGCTTCGGGCTCATCACCGTCGGCGCCTCACCCGGCAGCCGAGCCCGTACCGTGACCTCCAACATCTCCTCCAGCGGCTTGCCGAGCTGACGTTCGACGGTGGCCACATCGACGCCGAGAGGTGAGCCCAGACGCTGCTTCAACACGTCGTCGCTGAAGCCCTCCACGCCCGTCGAGAGGTCGACGGCACCCTCTACCGACGTCCGGGTCTCGAGGAAGGAACGGTCGACCCGGAGCCGGAGGTCCCCGAAGGGGCCCTTCGGACCACTCAACTCCTCCACCGCACGGTCGGCACCGGCGGGAGTGGTGAAGGACTTCGACGCCTCGACCCGGGTCTCGCCGTCCTCCTGGCGGGACGGCCCCTCGATGCTCCAGCCCGCGGCCTCCAGGTCGTCGAGCCGCAGGTCCTGGGCCAGGTCCGGTACCGCGGCCGTGGCGTCCTTGTCGAGCACCAGCTTGGCCCGCACCTCCCCGCCCCCGTCCGGCCGTGCGGTGAGATCGACATCGAGCTTCACCTGACAGCCGGTGAGCAGGACCAGGCCCAGGGCGGCGAGCGCGCGCGGGAGCAACCCGGCGGAGCCGGGAGCCCGGACCACGATCAAGCTCGGTGAGCAAGCTTGCTTGTGAGCCGAACCCTACTCGGCGGCCGCGAGCTCGACCGGGGGTGGCTCGAAGCCCTCCACCGACCGGAACACGATCTCGCCGTCCTCGGCGTCGACGATGATGGTCTCGCCGGCGCGGAACTCCTTCCAGAGGATCCGCTCCGAGAGCGAATCCTCCACCATCTGCTGGATGGCACGGCGAAGCGGTCGGGCCCCCAGGGTGGGGTCGTAGCCGCGCTCGGCCAGCGCCAGCTTGGCCTCCTGGGTCAGCTCGAGGCCCAGGCCCTGTCCCTCCAGCTGCTCGCGGACCCGGCGGATCATGAAGTCCACGATCTCGGTGACCTCGACCATCGACAGCTCGTGGAAGACGATCACCTCGTCGATCCGGTTCAGGAACTCAGGCCGGAAGTGTTGCTTGAGGGCGTCGTTGACCTTCTCCTTCATGCGCTCGTAGGTCATGCCCCCGGTGGCCTTGCCGAAGCCGACCGTGGCCTTGCGCAGGTCGGCGGTGCCGAGGTTCGAGGTCATGATGAGCACGGTGTTCTTGAAGTCGACCGAGCGACCCTGGGCGTCGGTGAGGCGCCCGTCCTCCAGGATCTGGAGCAGGGTGTTGAACACGTCGGGATGGGCCTTTTCGATCTCGTCGAACAGCACGACGGAGAACGGCTTGCGCCGCACCGCCTCCGTGAGCTGGCCCCCCTCCTCGTAGCCCACGTACCCGGGGGGCGACCCCACCAGGCGGCTGACCGTGTGCTTCTCCATGTACTCGGACATGTCGAGCTGGATCAGCGAGGACTCGTCCCCGAAGAGGAACTCGGACAGCGCCTTGGCCAACTCGGTCTTTCCCACCCCGGTGGGCCCGAGGAAGATGAACGAGCCACTGGGGCGCTTCGGGTCCTTGAGGCCGGCGCGGGTCCGCCTGATCGACCGGGAGAGGGCCGTGAGGGCGTCGTGCTGGCCGACGATCCGCTTGTGCAGCTCCTCCTCCATGCGCAGGAGCTTGGCCGTCTCCTCCTCGGTGAGCTGGGTGACCGGGATCCCCG
>JALZJC010000017.1 GCA_030859945.1 Actinomycetota bacterium
AGGTCATCAAGGAGGTCCGCACCCTCACCAGCCTCGGCCTCAAGGAGGCCAAGGACCTCGTCGACGGTGCCCCCAAGCCCGTCCTGGAGAGGGCCGCCAAGGAGGATGCCGAGAAGGCGCGAGCCCAGCTGGAGGGCGCCGGCGCGACGGTGGAGGTCAAGTAGGGGAGGCGCCAGCTCCCCTGCCTGCGATCCTTGACCGATCGGGGTTCGTGGCTTAACCTCCGCTGCCGCCGGTATGGGTTGCCTGGGGCTGGCTGGGCACGTATATTGGTGGGTTGCCGTGCCCGCCCGCTGTGCCTTGTCTTTGAAACTGCCGTCTTCGTCGCGCGCTTGTTGACGCACGCCGAAGAATCCCCGCCTGACCCCCTGTAAGGAGTAGGCCTTGCCGTCTCGTTCCGTCGCTCGGGACCGCTTTTCGTTCGCCAACCTCGAAGAGGTTCTGCCGCTGCCCGACTTGATCGCCATCCAGCGCGAGTCGTTCCGGTGGTTCCTCGAGGTGGGCCTGGCCGAGACCTTTCACGACATAAGCCCTATCGAGGACTTCACGGGCCAGCTCCGCCTGGAGTTGGAGTTCGACCCCACCGACCCCGACCTCCGACCGCCCCCCAAGTTCCCTGTCGAGGAGTGCAAGGAGAAGGACATGACCTTCTCGGCGCCCATCTTCGTGCGCGCCCGCTTCATGAACGCCACGACGGGCGAGATCAAGGAACAGACCGTCTTCATGGGCGATTTCCCGATGATGACGGATCGCGGCACCTTCATCATCAATGGCACCGAGCGCGTCGTGGTCTCCCAGCTGGTCCGCAGCCCCGGCGTCATCTTCCAGCCCGGTCGGGACGCCAAGACCATCGTGACCGGCACCATTCATCCCTACCGGGGTGAGTGGATCGAGTTCGACGTGGAGGCCAAGCCGGGCAAGGACATCACCGCCGGCACCAGGGTGGCGCGCAAGCGCCGTCTCTCGCTGTTCGTCCTGCTCCGGGCCTTGGGCTACGACGAGGAGAACCAGCCCGGCGTGCTCGATCGCTTCGTCCGCCACTTCGACTTCCTCCAGGGGCAATGGGACAAGGAGCGCGACCTGGCGCCCACCCGCGACGAGGCCCTGCTGGAGATCTACAAGCGGGCCCGCCCCGGCGAGCCGCCCGCGGTGGAGTCGGCGCGTGGCTACTTCGAGAACGCCTTCTTCAACCCCAAGCGGTACGACCTCACCCGGGTGGGCCGTTACAAGCTCAACCGCAAGCTCGGCCCCGAGGTCGAGAAGGCCGGCGAGATCCTGGGCCTGGACCTGGAGCGCCCGGTGGAGGGCCAGGGGGTCCTGTCACCGAGCGAGCTGCTGGCGGCCGCCACCTACATGCTCCACCTGGCCAACGGCGAGCCCGGTTACCGGCTCGACGATCAGGATCACTTCGCCAACCGACGCATCCGCTCGGTGGGTGAGCTCATCCAGAACCAGGTCCGGGTGGGGCTGTCACGGATGGAGCGCGTGGTGCGGGAGCGCATGACGACCCAGGACGTGGAGGCCATCACCCCTCAGACCCTGATCAACATCCGTCCCGTGGTGGCCGCCATCAAGGAGTTCTTCGGCACCAGCCAGCTCTCGCAGTTCATGGACCAGGTCAACCCTCTCTCTGGGCTCACCCACAAGCGTCGTCTCTCGGCCATGGGCCCGGGCGGTCTCTCCCGGGAGCGGGCAGGGTTCGAGGTCCGCGACGTGCACAGCTCCCACTACGGGCGCATGTGTCCCATCGAGACCCCGGAAGGTCCCAACATCGGCCTCATCGGCCACCTGGCCACCTACGGGCGCATCAACGAGTACGGCTTCATCGAGACGCCCTACCGCCGGGTGACCAAGGGCCGGGTCTCCGACGAGGTCCTGTACCTCGCCGCCGACGAGGAGGAGGAGCACGTCATCGCCCAGGCCAACGCCGCCCTCGACGGCGACGGCCACTTCACCGAGGACAGGGTGCTGGTACGGCGCGGTCCGCAGGGAGCCGGCGTCCGGGTGGGCGCCACCGCCACGTCCTACGGTTCCAGCACCGAGGTGGACTTCGTGCCGCCGTCCGAGGTGGACCTCATGGACGTGTCGCCCAAACAGATCGTCTCCGTGTCGACCGCTCTCATCCCCTTCATCGAGCACGACGACGCCAACCGGGCCCTGATGGGCGCCAACATGCAGAAGCAGGCTGTGCCCCTCTTGCGTCCCGAGGCGCCCTTCATCGGCACCGGGGTCGAGGCACGCGCCGCCCGCGATGCCGGCGAGGTGGTCGTTGCCGAGGACGCCGGCCTGGTGAGCGAGGTCACCGGTGACCACATCACCGTCGAGTACAAGAACCGGGGCCGGAAGGTCTACCGGCTGTCGAAGTTCCGCCGGTCGAACCAGAACACCTGCATCAACCAACAGTCCCGCGTCGGCGAGGGTACCCGGGTGGAAGCCGGCGACGTGCTGGCTGACGGTCCTTCCACCCACCATGGCGAGCTGGCGCTGGGCAAGAACCTGCTCGTGGCCTTCATGCCATGGGAGGGTTACAACTTCGAGGACGCCATCATCCTCTCCGAGCGCCTGGTGCGCGACGACGTTCTCACGTCGATCCACATCGAGGAGCACGAGGTGGACGCCCGTGACACCAAGCTCGGCGCCGAAGAGATCACCCGGGACATCCCGAACCTGCCCGAGGAGATCCTGAACGACCTCGACGAGCGGGGGATCATCCGCATCGGCGCCGAAGTGGGGCCGGGGGACGTCTTGGTGGGCAAGGTGACGCCCAAGGGCGAGACCGAGCTCACTCCCGAGGAGCGCCTGCTGCGGGCCATCTTCGGTGAGAAGGCTCGAGAGGTTCGTGACACCAGCCTCAAGGTTCCGCACGGGGAATCGGGCAAGGTCATCGACGTCCGGGTGTTCTCGCGGGACGACGCCCATGAGCTGCCGCCCGGGGTCAACCAGCTGGTGCGGGTGTACGTGGCGCAGAAGCGCAAGATCAGCGAGGGCGACAAGCTGGCCGGGCGCCACGGCAACAAGGGCGTGATCTCCAAGATCCTGCCCGTCGAGGACATGCCCTATCTGGCGGACGGTTCGACGGTCGACATCATCCTCAGCCCCTTCGGTGTCCCGAGCCGCATGAACGTGGGCCAGGTCCTCGAGGCTCACCTCGGGTGGGCCGCCCGCTGGGGTTGGGAGGGCAGCGAGGCGGGAAGCGGAGTCGGCAACGGCTCCACCAACGGAGCCACCGGAGCCCACCGGGAGCCCAAGACCAAGACCAAGCCCGTCACCGAGCCGTCGGTCTGGGTGGCCACCCCCGCCTTCGACGGCGCCCACTGGGACGAGGAGGACAAGGCCGGTCAGCGGCCCACCATCAAGGCCATCTTCGAGGACCTGAAGCCCGAGGGCGTCGACGGCCGGCGCCTGATCGGCTCCGACGGCAAGGCCACGCTCTACAACGGCCGGACCGGCGAGCCCTATGACAATCCCATCACCGTGGGCCACGTCTACATCCTGAAGCTGGCCCACCTGGTGGACGACAAGATCCACGCCCGCTCCACGGGTCCCTACAGCATGATCACCCAGCAGCCCCTGGGCGGTAAGGCCCAGTTCGGCGGCCAGCGCTTCGGGGAGATGGAGGTCTGGGCCCTCGAGGCCTACGGCTCCGCCTACGCCCTCCAGGAGCTGCTCACCATCAAGTCCGACGACGTCCTCGGACGGGTGAAGGTCTACGAGGCCATCGTCAAGGGCGAGAACATCCCCGAACCGGGCATCCCCGAGTCGTTCAAGGTGCTGATCAAGGAGATGCAGTCACTGTGCCTGAACGTCGAGGTGCTGTCCACGACCGGCCACCAGATCGAGATGCGCGATCTCGACGAGGACGTGTTCAGAACCACGGAGGAGCTGGGTATCGACATCAGCCGGCCGGAGCGAGGCTCGGACGAAGACGACGAGCGCCGCGCCGCCGAGCGAGGCATGCGGTTCTAATGACGGCTCACAAGCGGAGCTTGCTCGCCGAGGTCATCGTGCCCTCGCCGACCGGCAGAGCCGGATCGGCTTCGGCGCTCAAAGGAGTATCAAGTGCTTGATGTGAACGATTTCGAGCAGCTCAGGATCGGGTTGGCTACGGCGGACTCGATCCGCATGTGGTCCAACGGCGAGGTCAAGAAGCCCGAGACCATCAACTACCGCACGCTGCGGCCGGAGAAGGACGGGCTCTTCTGCGAGAAGATCTTCGGTCCCACCAAGGACTGGGAGTGTTACTGCGGCAAGTACAAGCGGGTGCGCTTCAAGGGCATCATCTGTGAGCGCTGCGGCGTGGAGGTCACTCGCTCCAAGGTCCGCCGTGACCGTATGGGCCATATTGAGCTTGCCGCGCCCGTGGTGCACATCTGGTACCTGCGCGGGACCCGGTCCTGGCTGGCCTACCTCCTCATGGGCATGGACCCGCGCGAGGAGCTGAAGGCCAAGCAGCTCGAGAAGGTCATCTACTTCGCGGCCAACCTCGTCACCTGGGTCGACGACGAGCGCCGTCACGAGGAGCTTCCCAATCTCGAGGCCGAGATCCTCGAGGAGCTGGCCGACATCGAGCGCCAGCGAGATCTCGAGATCGACGCCAGGTTCAAGGAGCTCGAGGCCGAGGTCGAGCGCCTGGAGTCGGAAGGCGCCAAGGACTCGGAGATCAAGTCGAGGCAGAGGGCGGCGGAGAAGGAGGTCGGCTTCATCCGGGAGCGGGCCCAGGCCGAGCTGGAGCTGGTCCAGCGCGCTCTGGACGAGTTCCGGGACCTTCACCCCCGCAAGATCATCGAGGACGAGCTGCTGTGGCGGGAGCTGAAGGACCGCTTCGGCGAGCACTTCGAAGGCGGCATGGGCGCCGAGGCCATCGCCCGCCTGATCGACCGTACCGAGTTCGACGAGGAGGAGACCAAGCTCCGTGAGGCCATCGACGCCACGGATGGCCGCCGGCCCCTGTCGGTCCAGCGCAAGCAGAAGGCCATCAAGAGGCTGAAGATCGTCACCGCCTTCAACCGCCGGGACGAGAACGGCCGGCGGGCCAACGACCCCCGAGCAATGATCCTCGACGCCGTGCCGGTGATCCCGCCCGAGCTGCGCCCGATGGTCCAGCTCGACGGCGGCCGCTTCGCGACCTCCGACCTCAACGATCTGTACCGCCGGGTCATCAACCGCAACAACCGTCTGAAGCGCCTCTTGGACCTCGGCGCCCCCGAGATCATCGTCAACAACGAGAAGCGCATGCTCCAGGAAGCCGTGGACGCGCTGTTCGACAACGGCCGCCGTGGTCGTCCCGTCACCGGTCCCGGCAACCGACCCCTCAAGTCCCTGTCCGACATGCTCAAGGGCAAGCAGGGGCGTTTCCGCCAGAACCTTCTTGGCAAGCGGGTGGACTACTCGGGCCGCTCGGTGATCGTGGTGGGGCCCACGCTGAAGCTGCAGCAGTGCGGCCTGCCCAAGCAGATGGCGCTCGAGCTGTTCAAGCCCTTCGTCATGAAGCGGCTGGTGGACGAGGAGCAGGCCCAGAACATCAAGTCAGCCAAGCGCATGGTCGAGCGTCGCCGTGCCCAGGTGTGGGACGTGCTCGAAGACGTGATCAAGGAGCACCCGGTGTTCCTCAATCGGGCCCCTACCCTTCACCGCTTGGGCATTCAGGCCTTCGAGCCGGTGCTGGTCGAGGGCAAGGCCATCCAGGTCCACCCGCTGGTGTGCGCCGCCTTCAACGCCGACTTCGACGGCGACCAGATGGCCGTCCACCTGCCGCTGTCGTCCGAGGCCCAGGCCGAGGCCCGCATCCTCATGCTGTCGGCCAACAACATCCTCTCGCCGGCGACGGGCCGGCCCATCACCGTGCCGTCCCACGACATGGTGTTCGGCGCCCACTACCTGACCGTGGTGATGGAGGGGGTCAAGGGCGAGGGCCGCGTGTTCCGCCACCTGCACGAGGTGGAGAAGGCCGCTGAGGCCGGCGACATCGACCTGCACGCCATGGTGACGGTGCGCACCCCGGTCGCCAGCAACGGCGACACGCACTATGACTCGATGCAGACCACGGCCGGCCGGCTGTTGTTCAACACCGCCCTCCCGAGTGACTTCCCGTTCGTGAACGACCTGGTGTCCAAGAAGTCCCGCACCATCGCCTCCATCGTGGAGGAGATCGCCGACAACTACCCAAAGGCCACGGTGGGCGAGTGCCTGGACAAGATCAAGGATCTGGGCTTTCGCTTCGCCACACAGTCGGGGCTCACCATCTCCATGGAGGACGTGCGGACACCCCCGGAGAAGGCGGCCATCCTCGATCGCCACGAGAAGGAGGCCGAGAAGGCCGAGACCCAGTTCAAGCGGGGGATCATCACCGACGACGAGCGGCGCCAGAAGGAGATCGAGATCTGGACCTCGGCCAACTCGGAGGTGGGCCG
>JALZJC010000026.1 GCA_030859945.1 Actinomycetota bacterium
CCCCGCGGCGCGATGCCCAGGTTCTCCGGCTTGATGTCGCGGTGGGCGACGCCGACGTCCTCCAGATGGCGGACTGCGTCGAGCAGATCCTCTCCGAAGCGCTCGGTGACCTCGGCGTCAAGGGACTCCCCGATCCGGGCGGCCAGGGTCCGCCCCGGGCGGGGCGTGGGTTCGCCAACCGGGTCCACGTCGCGGTCGGCGTCCTCGCGGGGGCCGGCATAGGAGAGGAGGAGGGCGCTGTGGTCGTCGAGGTCGAGCGGCCCGTCGAGCAGCTTCACGATGCCGGGATGGTCGATGGCGGCCAGGGCGTTGGCCTCGGCCAGCAGCCGAGAGTTGAGCTCTGGTTCACGGGCCACCTTGAGCACGGCCACCCGCCCGCCCTCGGCCGTGTCGCGCACCAGCAGCGCGAAGGCGGTGGACCCCCGGCCAAGCCGGCCGCTGACCTGGAACCGCCCGTCGAGGAGGGTGGCGCCACGGCGGGCGGCGATCACATGGGGTTCGTCGGCGGCGGGGTCGGGAAGGGTCCACTCCTCCTCGACGGCGTCGAGGGACTCGAGAACACCGGCGAAGTCGATCGGCCGGCGGATGGGATCGCTGTCGGTCAGCTCGGCGATGAACAACGCGAGGGTCTCGTCGACGCCGTCACCCACCACCCCGGCGGGCACATAGCCGGCGGTGGCGAGCAGCTCCCGCAGCTTTCCCGGCGTCGGCGCCGGAGGGCTGGCGGTGAAGACCGTGCAGACCAGGCAGCCGAGGCTGAACACGTCGAGCGGCGCCGGCGCGGCCAGGGCCTGGGCGTGCTCCGGGGCCCGGTAGAGGGGGGCATCGCCGCCGGCGAGGGCGTCGATGTGGTCGGTTCCCGTTAGCGCGTCGGTGGCGTCGCCCGTGCTCACCCGGGAACCGGCGTGCCAGTTGGCCACCTGCACCCGTAGTTTCCCAGGGTGGCCGGCGACCAGGACCGCCGAGGGGCACAGGGCCCGATGGAAGACCCTGTGGGAGTGGGCGTGGGCCAGCGCTTCCGCCACCTGGCGGACCACGTCGAGGCGGTCGAGGACATCGGCCTCCGCCGGCGGGTCGAGCAGCCAGCGGTCGAGGCGCTGGGCGTCAGGGTCGTGCTCGAAGAGCAGGCACGGACCCCGCTCGTGCTCGAAGAAGTCGATCGGGGCAAGGACGCCCGGGTGCTGGAGAGGCCGCAGGTGCTGGAACTCGCGGCGAGCGGCGCGACTGGCCGCCTCTCGCTGTTCGGTGGTGGCGTTCTGCTCCAAGGGGTAGAGACGCAACCGGCGTCGCACGCCTGACAGGTTCACGTGCTCCACGAGGAAGTCCTGGTAGGCGACGCCGGTGTCGCGGTCGGCCTCGACGTCCTCGAGCAGCTCGACGATGCGGTAGTCGCCGAACCGTCGCCGACTGCTGCGCTCCCTGATGCCGGCCTGCTCCACGGCCTGGGCGATACGGGCACCGGTCGGGCGGTCGATGCGTCGGCGGTGGCGGCCGTTGGTCTCGGGCTCCAGGCTGGTGAGGGCGTCGATGATCCCGCCGATGCCGGCGCGCTGGGCGGGGAGCGACTCGCCGTCCTCGGGGTCGCGGCCGAACACCTGATGGCGTCCCGGTGGTGAGAGCGTGACCTTGAGGTCGGGGTCGGAGAGGAAGACGACCTCGGCCACGAACGGCAACTCGGCGCGGTGCTTGGCGAAGGCCTTGGAACGGGCCAGCACCTCCTTGAGCGCCTTCGCCTTCCGGTTGGCCAGGAGTCGTGGGTTGTCGAGGGACCGCCGGAAGCCCTCCGGCGTGATCCACTGCCAGGTGGTGCCGTCGCCACCGATCTCGCCGGGGTGGGACTTGACCTCGATCAGGTGGACGCCGTTGTCGGTGATGGCGAGGGCGTCGACCTCGTACAGCGCGCCGCTGGGGGCGGTGAACTCGAAGTTCGACCACACGCGGTACGGCTCTCGGTCGTAGAGCCGTCGGCGCAGGAAGGCGAGGGCCTCGCGCTCGTGGTCGTGCGGGCTGTCAGAGACGGTCACCCATCGAGGTGAATTCGGTTCCACTTACGCCGTTTGTCCTCCTGCACGACCCGCGCCTGCTCCCGTACGAGGGTATCGGCGGG
>JALZJC010000049.1 GCA_030859945.1 Actinomycetota bacterium
GGTGGCCACCTCGGTCGCCATCCCAGCCGCCGCCACGTACCACCGCCTGCGGGGCGAGCTTCGCTGGCGCCGGCGACAGCCACTCTGGTCGCCGAGGCCCGACGCGGTGGTGTTCGACCGGGACGGCACACTGGTGGCCGACGTGGCCTACAACGGCGACCCCGACCGCGTCGTCCTCATGCCCGGGGCCCGAGAAGCCGTCGATCGGCTCCGCTCCGCCGGCGTCCCCACCGCCGTGGTCTCCAACCAGAGCGGCGTCGGTCGAGGGGTCATCACCATGGCCGACGTGGAGGCGGTGAACCGCCGGGTGGAGGACCTGCTCGGTCCGCTCGGCCCCTGGGTGGTCTGCCCCCACGACCCGGCCGACGGGTGCCAGTGCCGCAAGCCGGCGCCCACCATGGTGCTGCAAGCGGCCCATGCGCTGGGCGTGGCCCCGTACCGCTGCGCGGTGATCGGTGACATCGGCGCCGACGTTCAGGCCGCCCGTGCCGCGGGGGCGCGAGGTGTACTGGTCCCCACGGCCACCACTCGGACCGACGAGGTGGAAGCCGCGCCCGAGGTGGCCACCGACCTCGTGTCCGCCGTCGACCTGCTGCTCGGAGGCGATCGGTGAGGCCGCACGTGCTCGTGGCCCGGCTCGACAACGACGGTGACGTGCTGCTGTCCGGGCCCGCGGTGCGGGCGGTGGCAGCCGGCGCCGGCCGAGTCACGATGCTCTGTGGTCCTCGGGGGGCCGGGGCGGCCGCCCTCCTACCGGGGGTGGACGACATCGTGGTGCACCGGGCACCGTGGATCGACCCGGACGCACCGCCGGTGAGCCGAGAGGCTACCCTCGCTCTGGTCGAGTGCCTGGTCGAGCTGGGAGTGGACCAGGCCTTCGTCCTCACGTCGTTCCACCAGAGCGCCCTGCCCACGGCGCTGCTGCTGCGCCTGGCCGGCGTCCGGACCGTGGCCGCCATCTCCGAGGACTACCCGGGGTCGCTGCTCGACGTCCGCCACCATCGAGACGACGAACTGCACGAGGTCGAGCAGGCGCTGGCGCTCGTGGCCACGTTGGGGTACCGCCTGCCCGCCGGAGACGACGGCCGCCTGGCCGTGGAGCGGGGCGGCCGAGCGTGGGTGTCGCCGGAAGGATGGAGCGATTACGTGGTGGTGCACCCGGGGGCGTCGGCGCCGGCCCGGGCCTGGGAGCCGGAGCACAACGCCGTCCTGGGCGATGCCCTCGTGGCCGAGGGCCGGCGGGTGGTGGTGACGGGAAGCCGGGAGGAACGCCGGCTCACCTGCCGGGTGGCGGGACCACCCCGCCCCGAGGTGGTGGACCTGGGAGGGCGGACGGACCTGCCGGAGCTGGCCGAGCTGCTCGCGGGAGCCGACGTGGTGGTGGTGGGCAACACCGGCCCGGCCCATCTGGCCGCGGCCGTAGCCACCCCCGTGGTGTCCCTGTTCGCCCCCACCGTGCCGGCCCGGTGGTGGCGACCCTGGGGCGTCCCCCATGCGCTCCTCGGCCGGCAGGAGATCGGCTGCGCCGGATGCAGGGCTCGTCACTGCCCGGTGCCGGGCCATCCCTGCCTGTCGAGCGTGGGAGTAGGCGAGGTGCTGGCGGCGGTGCGCCGGCTGGCCCCCGTGCAGGCGGCGTCACTCCGATGAGGGTCCTTCTCTGGCACGTGCACGGGGCATGGACGACCGCCTTCGTGCAGGGCGGCCACGAGTACCTGGTGCCGACGCTCCCCGATCGAGGCCCCGACGGACGGGGCCGGGCCCGCACCTATCCCTGGCCCGACTCGGTGGTCGAGGTGACCCCTGACGAGGCGGCGTCGGCCGGCGTCGACGTGGTGGTGCTCCAGCGGCCCGAGGAGCTCGGCGGGCTGGCCGAGCGCTGGCTGGGCGGCCGGCGCCCCGGAGTCGACGTCCCCGCCGTGTACCTCGAGCACACGTCGCCCGAGGGCCCTGTGGGCGCCATGCGCCATCCCGCCGCCGACCGCCCCGAGCTGACCCTTGTTCACGTCACCCACTTCAACCGGCTGTTCTGGGACCCGGGCAGCACCCCGACTCGGGTCATAGAGCACGGCGTGGTCGACCCCGGCGACCGCTACTCCGGCGAGCTGGCCCGGGCCGCGGTGGTGCTCAACGAGGCCCGGCGGCGGGGGCGGGTCACCGGCACCGACCTGCTTCCCTTCCTGGCCGAGCAGGTGCCCATCGACCTGTTCGGCATGAAGGCTGCTGAGGTGAGCCACGCCCTGGGACCGTCCGGCACCTGGGTCGACGACCTGCCCCAGGCCCGGCTCCACGAGCAGATGGCCCGGCGCCGCGTCTACCTGCACCCGGTGCGCTGGACGTCGCTCGGGCTCTCCCTGCTCGAGGCCATGCACCTCGGAATGCCCGTGGTGGCCCTCGCCACGACGGAGGTCGCCGAGGCCGTGCCGCCTGACGCCGGCGTGGTGACCAACCGGCTCGACGTCCTGGCCTCGGAGCTGCGGCGCCTGGTGGCCGAACCCGAGGAGGCCCGCCTCCTGGGCAAGGCGGCGCGGGCCGCGGCCCTGTCCCGCTACGGCCTCCACCGCTTCCTCGCCGACTGGGACGTCCTGCTGCGAGAGGTGACCCGATGAGGCCCGGCACGGTGAGGCCCGGCACGAGGCCCGCGCCGTCATGAGGATCGCCATGGTGTCGGAGCACGCCAGCCCCCTGGCGGTGCTGGGGGGCGTGGACGCCGGCGGCCAGAACGTCCACGTGGCGGCGCTGGCCACGGAGATGGGCAGCCGTGGCATGGACGTGGTGGTCCACACCCGCCGTGAGGGCACAGCTCTCCCCCGACGGGTGCCCATCGCCCCTCGCGTGGTGGTCGATCACGTGGACGCCGGACCGCCCCGCCCCGTTCCCAAGGACCTGCTGCTGCCCCACATGGACGACTTCAGCGCCGCCCTGGGCCGGGCCTGGGCCCGCCAGCGCCCCGACGTGGTGCACGCCCATTTCTGGATGTCGGGCCGGGCCGCTCTCCGGGCCGCGGCGCCCCTGGACATCCCCGTGGTGCAGACCTTCCACGCCCTGGGCGTGGTCAAGAGACGCCATCAGGGCGCCAGGGACCCCAGCCCCAGCGAGCGGCTCGACGAGGAGCAGGCCATCATCGCCCGGGCCCAACGCCTGATCGCCACGTGCAGCGACGAGGTGTTCGAGCTCTCGCGCCTCGGGGCCGACCTGGGACGTGTCCAGCTCCTGCCCTGTGGTGTGAACCTCCAGGCATTCCGTCCCGACGGGCCCCGCGAGGCGCGTGATCGGCGCCGGCATCGCCTCGTCGCCGTCGGCCGCCTGGTGGAGCGCAAGGGTCTGAGCACGGTGGTGGCGGCCCTGGGCCAGCTTCCCGACACCGAGCTGGTGGTGGCCGGCGGCCCCGACGCCTCAGAGCTGGACGGCGACGAGGAGGCGCAGCGCCTCCGGGCCCTGGCCTCCCACCACGGCGTGGCCGACCGCCTGCAGCTCCGGGGACGAGTCCACCCCGCCGACGTGCCCGCTCTCCTTCGCTCCGCCGACGTGGTGGTGTGCGTCCCCTGGTACGAACCCTTCGGCATGGTGGCGGTGGAGGCCATGGCCTGTGGCGTCCCGGTGGTGGCGTCGGCGGTCGGCGGCATGCTGGACACCGTGATCGACGGCGAGACGGGCATCCACGTCCCGCCCCGTGATCCCCACCGGTTGGCCCAGGCGCTGGGCACGCTTCTCGGCGATGCCCCGCGGCGGGCGTCGCTCGGTTCCGCCGGCGCCCGCAGGGCCCGCACGCGCTACAGCTGGGCCAGGGTCGCCGACGCCACCCTCGAGGCCTACCGGGAGCTGGCTGTCACGCCTTTCATGGACGACGCCGGAGTGCTCCGATGACCGAGCCGCCTATCTCCGGCCGGGCCCACCTGGCCGCCCTCCGGGCACCGCTGGCCGCGCTCGACCACGAGGTCGACCGCATCGACTCCTGGGGCCGGCGGCTGGCCCGGGTCCTCCTGGGAGGCGGGCGGCTGCTGGCGGCTGGCAATGGCGGCAGCGCGGCCCAGGCCCAGCACCTCACCAGCGAGCTGGTTGGTCGCTACCTAGGCGAACGCCCTCCCCTGTCGGCCCTGGCCCTTCACGCCGACACGTCGAGCCTCACCTCGATCGTCAACGACTACGGCGCCGACCTCGGCTTCGCCCGCCAGGTGCGCGCCCACGGGCGCCCCGGGGACGTCCTCGTGGTCCTGAGCACCTCAGGGCGCAGCAGCAACGTCCTTCGGGCCGTGGAGGCGGCCAACGAGGGTGATCTCACCACCTGGGGCCTCACGGGCCGAGCCCCGAACCCGCTCACGGCCCTCTGCCACGAGAGCCTGTGCGTCGACGTCCCCGCCACGGCCACCGTCCAGGAGGTCCACCAGGTGGTCATCCACCTGGTTTGCGCGGCGGTGGAGCTCGAGGTTGACGAGTTCCTACGGGGCCGGTCGGTGGCCGACCGTGCCTGACCTTTGAGCGCGCCCGTGTCCCGCCGGCCGCTGGTCGTGGTGGGCGACACCCTCCTCGACCGGGACCTCGAGGGCCAGGTGGACCGCCTCTGCCCCGATGCCCCGGTCCCTGTGATCGACCAGCTGGTGCAGACGTCGCGGCCGGGTGGGGCGGGGCTGGCCGCGGCTCTGGCCGCCAGCGACGGCCGTCGCGTCACCCTCGTCACCGCACTGGCCGGCGACGAGGCCGGGCGCGAGCTGGCGAGCCTCCTGGACCGCTGCGGTGTGGAGGTCGTCGACCTGGGCCTCGACGGCCGGACACCGCAGAAGGTCCGGGTCCGCAGCGGCGGCCAGTCCCTGCTGCGCCTCGACCACGGCTCGCGTCACACCGAGCCGGTGGGGCCTTGCCCTGCTGCCGCCGCCGATGCCACCGAGATGGCCGGTGCCGTGCTGATGGCCGACTACGGCCGTGGTGTGGCCGCCGAGCCGGGCGTGCGCCACCTCCTCGCCCACCTTCCGGTCCGCACTCCCCTCGTCTGGGATCCCCACCCTCGGGGTCCGGATCCGGTGGCCGGGGTCCGGCTGGCCACGCCCAACCGGAGTGAGGCCGCGGCGGCCGTGGCCGGCCCCGATGGAGACGGCGTGGCCGCCGTCGCCGCCCGTGCTCGGGCTCTGGCCGCTCGGTGGAAGGCGGCGGCCGTGGCCGTCACCCTCGGGGCCCGGGGCGCTCTCCTGGTGGACGGCGACGGGCCCCCGCTGGTGGTG
>JALZJC010000061.1 GCA_030859945.1 Actinomycetota bacterium
TCACCCGTTCGCCGCTAGGTCTTCCCCAGCCTTGCGGCTGGTTGGACCTCGCTCGACTTGCATGTGTTAAGCACGCCGCCAGCGTTCGTCCTGAGCCAGGATCAAACTCTCCATCGAGATCGTTCGCGACAACCCCTTCGTCTCCGACGAAGTCGTCACGGCGATCGTTGAGAGAGCCCAACCTCGGGGGCTCCCCCCTCGGCTGTGCTTTCTTGACGTTCGATCGCGCCAAATGCGCGATCACCCTCACTGGCTTTTGGCTTCCTCTGTTCCGTTTTCAAGGAGCGGTCGGAGCGCACACGCCTCGAAAAGACGGAGGTGCGGGATCCGCTGCGGGCGAGGGCCACACCGCAGACCGGTGCGCTGCCTCGACCGCTGTGTTGCTGGCTCGAGACCCAAACGGGTCCACGAGCGGCCTGTAACTGTAGCACCAGGCCCGGTCGTGTCAAGCGTGCAGGCCCACCGTCACCGACCATCCACCACGCCTGGGGGACAATACAGCCGTGCGCCGTATGGCCGTCTTCCTCTGTGCCCTGGCGCCATTGGCGGCCGGCTGCTCCTGGCAGCCCCGGCCCCTGGAGAGGACCGCCCCCGAGGTCCCGGCCGAGTCCTCCAAGATCCTGGCAGCCGACGGCACCCTCGTCACCATGGTGCATGCCGAGGAGAACCGGGAGACGGTGCCGCTGTCCCGTATCCCCCAGTCTCTCCGGGACGCCGTGGTGGCCATAGAGGACGAGCGCTTCTGGCAGCACAAGGGCGTGGACACCAAGGCTGTGGGTAGGGCCCTCTACGCCGACGCCCGGGAGGCCACGGTGGTGGAGGGCGGCTCCACCATCACCCAGCAGTACGTGAAGAACCGCCTGGTGCGGCCGGAGCGGAACCTGCGGAGAAAGGTCCAGGAGGCGACCCTCGCCTACCAGCTCGAGCGGCGCTACAGCAAGGAGCGGATCCTCGAGCTGTACCTCAACACGATCTACTTCGGCAATGGCACCTACGGCGTGGAGGCCGCATCCCGTGCGTACTTCGGCGTGGGGGTCGACCGGCTGAGCCTGGGCCAGGCCGCCCTGCTGGCCGGACTGATCCGGGCGCCCAACAGAACCGACCCCTACGAGCATGCCGATGCCGCTGCCGACCGGCGGCGAGTGGTCCTGGCCAAGCTGGCGGCGCTCGGGAAGATAAGCCCGGCGCAGTCCGACGCGGCCGCCGCTGAGCCGCTGGCAGGGCCGCGGGTGGGTCAGGAGCGCTACCCCGCCCCCCACTTCGTGGAGCGGGTGAAACGGTTCGTCCTCGGCGACGCCCGCTTCGGCCCCACGCCCGAGGCCCGCCAGGACCTGCTCTTCCGGGGAGGACTGCGCATCAAGACCACTCTCGACCTGGGCAAGCAGGCGCTGGCCGAAACGGCCGTGGCTCGCGTCCTGTCGCAGCCGGCCGGAGACCCGGCCGCCGCCCTCGTCTCCCTCGATCCCACCAACGGGCACGTGCGAGCCCTGGTTGGTGGTCGCGACTACTTCGGGGGCGGGCCCCAGTCGAGCTTCGACCTCGCCACTCAGGGCCGCCGACCGGCGGGCTCGGCGTTCAAGCCCTTCGTCCTGGCCGCGGCCCTGGAAGCCGGGATCCCCCTCTCCACGACCTACGACGCACCGCCTCGCCTCGTGGTCCCCCTGCCGCCTCAGCCATGGGAGGTCGACAACTACGAGGGCCAGGGAGGCGGCCGCCTGGACCTGAGGGACGCCACGGTCAACTCGGTCAACACCGTGTACGCCCGCCTCATCCTCGACGTGGGGCCGGCCCGGGCCGTGGCCACCGCGGCCCGTATGGGCATCACCTCCCCCCTGCTGGCCTACCCCTCGGCCGTGCTCGGGACCAACGACGTGTCGCCGCTCGAGATGGCCGCCGCCTACGGCACGCTCGCCGACCAGGGCATGGCCAAGGCCCCCACCTTCGTCACCCAGGTGGCCACCAGGGACGGCCAGGTGCTCTACGAGCATCTTTCCTCCGAGACCCGGGCCCTCGGGGACGCGACCGTCGCCGCCGAGGTGGACGTGCTCCGCCAGGTCATGGAGAGCGGCACCGGGGTGGGTGCCCGCATCGGCCGCCCGGCGGCAGGCAAGACCGGCACCGGCCAGCAGTGGCGCGACGCCTGGTTCATCGGCTTCACCCCGGAGCTGGTGACCTCGGTGTGGGTCGGGTTCGCCGACCGCCAAGTGTCGATGGTGCCACCCACCACTCGCATCCAGGTGACGGGGGGCTCCTGGCCGGCGCAGATCTGGCAGTTGTACATGACCGCAGCCCTCGCCGAGACACCGGTGACGCCCTTCCCCGTGCCCCAACCGGCGGAGCCGGGAGCGCCGGGGCCGGCGGTGCTCGAACGGCCGGTGCCCGCCGTCGTCGGGATGCCGGTGGAGCACGCCGAGGCAGCCCTCACCCGTGAGGGGTTCGGGGCCCAGCGCAGGCCCAAGCCGAGCGACGACTACCCACCCGGCTACGTGACGGGCCAGACGCCTCCTGTGGGCTCGACGGCACCGGGCGGCTCCCCCGTCGTCCTCGACGTGGCCACCGCCTCCGCCCCCGCCACCGTCCCCGACGTGCTCGACCGCGCCCCGGACGAGGCCCGCCAGCTCGCCGGCGGCGCGGGGCTGGTGGCCAAGGT
>JALZJC010000065.1 GCA_030859945.1 Actinomycetota bacterium
CCTTCGAGACGTCGACTCCATGCTTCTCGAGCGCTGCATTCGCAGTGAGCGTAGAGACGCTCTGAAGACCGGCCACGCTTATCGTCCGTCCCTCCAAGTCCTTCGCGGTCCTGATCGGACCATCACCTTTGACAAGGATGTCGGCCGAGGAGCCCTCGGGGCTCGACCCGCCGCGAACGGCACGCTTGAGGATTCGCAGAGGCAGGCCCTTTGATCGTGCCGTGACCAGCGAAGTCGTGTTCGTCCAACCGAACTGGAAGTCGCCGCTGACCACTGAAGGGACGATCCCGCCGGCTCCCGTTACGCGGGGCACGACGTCGAGCATCTCTTCGGCGAAGAAACCCCGCTTCATTCCGAGGTACAAGGGTGCGACATCGGCAATCGGCAAGACACCCACGTTGATGGTGACGTGGGTTGCCTGGCCCCCTGTGGGGACGTTCTCGCCGCAAGCGCCGAGTGTCGACCCCGGCAGCGCCACTGCGAGGACCAAGCAGGCCAACTTGAGACAGAGCGCGCTCCTCCGAAATCGACGGCTGCGCCTCGCTCTCATGGAGCTCCCCCTCTGATCTCCCGCAGCCGAAGTCGGTTATCCATAGAATTACCGCCGCTGCGAACCATCCTAGATCCACGTGCGTCCAGCAGTCGGACGCCATCACGGCGCAGGAGCGGCCACGACCGAACCGAGCGACAAGCTCTCGACAGTCAGCCGGTGAGAGTTCGGTCCGGGGAGTGCAGCCCGCTGTGCGCAGCCCGCGGGCGCCGCTTCGCCCGAAGACCCCGGCTCGCCGACCGCGTGGGATTCCCGACCGGCTCTTCGACGCACTGTTCGCAGCCTTGGTGTGTGACCACGACCGCGCTCTGCTCGCCTTCTACGTGAGCACGGGTGCCCGAGCCTCCGAGCTCCTCGGCGTGACCGTCAAGCGCGTGGGCGTCGGCCGTCAACTGATCGGCGTCGAGCGCAAGGGGAGTGGGCGTCTGCAGTGGCTACCGGCTTCGGACGACGCCTTTGTGTGGCTGCGCCTCTGCCAGGCCCGCCACCCCGCCCAGATACTGAGACGGCGCTGTGGCTGACACGGCGGGCGCCGCACCGGCCGCTCACCCCCGCCCGCAAGCGGCTGGTCGCTGCCGACGCCAGGAGGGGGGGCAGATGACGGCTCGTGGTAGCAAGCTGCCGGCCGACCCGTCACGAGGGCGATCCCGCCTCAGCGAGAAGCGGCGTCAGGAAGCCTCGACAGACCACAAACAGACCACGTTTTTCCGGCGATAACGCAGCTCAGCTCGGGGCCGGACTCACCAAGGCGTCGGCCGCCTTGGAAGTGAATCGCCAAACCACGGCGGACGCCGACTATCCGGCGTTCTATGCCCTCGGCTCCGGTTGCCCGCCCGAGTCCTCACGAGCCGGAGGTCGCTCTGCCCTCGGCAGCCGGTACCGCACCTTGCCATGGGGTGGTGTGATCTTGGCGACCGAGTTGTCGGCCAAGCCCCGATAGAGGGCCTCAACCAGGTCGGCGGCGGCGAAGTAGCGCACCCGCATGCCCTCGGCCACGGCGGCATGGCCCAGGGCGATGAGGATGTGGCTCTTGCCCGTTCCGGCCGGGCCCACCAGGCACAGGTTCTCCGCCGCTCGGATCCACTCCAGAGGGATCGGGGCCCAAGACCGATCGGCGTCAGGGCGCTCCGCGTCCCTTCGGGACCGGGCCTGCCGGCTCGGCCCTGCACGCCGACTCCCCAAGCCGCCCGGCCAAGTTCGGTGCAGTGCGATCATGGGGAGGTGACCCAGGCCGAAGCCCTAGAGCGCATCACCGTCGATCCCGCCGTATGCGGCGGCAGGCCGTGCATCCGTGGCCATCGAATCTGGGTGTCCCTCATCCTCGGCATGCTCGCCGAGGGTCTCACGACTGAGGAGGTCCTCGACGATTACCCCCAGCTCGACGAAGAGGACGTCCGTGCCTGCATCGCCTATGGGGCCCTGCTGGCCGGCGGCCACTTCGTCGACGTGCGGTGAGGGTCAAGCTCGACGAGAACCTCGGCCGGCGCACCATCGACGTCTTCGAGGCAGCAGGCCACGACGTCACCACCGTTGTCGACCAGAGCCTCGCCGGTACCACCGATGCCGACCTCTTTGCGATCTGCGTTGCCGAGCGCCGTGTCCTCGTCACCCTCGACCTGGACTTCGCCAACCCGCTCCGGTTCGATCCCGCCACCTCGCCCGGCGTTGCTGTCCTCCGGGTTCCGGACTTACCGGGCCGCTCGCACCTCCTGCGAGCGGCGACCGTTCTCTGCGAAGCCCTGGACCGGGCCGACGTCGCCGGCCGCCTCTGGGTCGTCGATCAGGCACGAGTCAGGCAGTACGAACCCGGTGCCGAGGACTGATCTTCAGCCCCGTTTCGTGACCCTATAGTGACCTAACGGAAGGTCATGTGAGGGTCACGGCGGTAAGTGGCGGACAGCGGAAACGTACTCTGCAGCACTTTCGCTCTCAGACCCGCCTGTGGACAACCCCTTCTCTCAGTTTCCCAAGCTGGGAACGCGAGTTCGATTCTCGTCGCCCGCTCCGGACAAAGGTGCTAGTCACAGGCGTGTCGCCCGGTGCTGCGCACCGGAAGAGGCGGCATGAGAAACCCGAAGCTGAAAACGCCACGTCGGCCGGCGAATCGGCAGCGGTGGAAACAGCGTCCTGACCTGGTAGTTCAATAGCGAGAGGCGCTCTTCAACCTCCTCCAAGATTGGAACCGCCCGCCGGATACATGCCGGATGCCCGTCGCTGACCGTGGCGTTCAATGTGGTGTTCATCCGCTGCAGTGGACGCTCAAGATCGACCCTCTCGACAATGCCGTGGCCTTGGCCGTATTCGGCTTCGCGGCCGTAGTGGTGGGGATCGTCGCTCTGGAGGGTGACCGACGAAAGTCGGCCGAAGAGAGGGCGGCCGAGCCCCACGAGTTGAACAAGGAGCTACAGGCGGTGCAGCGAGAGCGGGAACGCCTGCAGAGGACGCCGCCCGGGCCACCGTGCGCGACGCCGGCCTGTCGGAGGCTGACTACAAGGTGCTGCACCCACGGGCGCAGGACCCCAGCGGCGTGCTCCGGGCCCGTGAGCTCGCCACCGAGATGGTTGGGACCGCAGCCGCCTGTCACATCACGTCAGCCGAATGGAGAAGGGGGCGTGGTCGCCCGCGAGGAATGCAGCGAGAATGGTCGAGGCCTCATGGTGCGCCTGACCGACGCCGGCAGAAGGGTCATCGAAGAAGCGGCACCGGCGCGCGCCGAGACCGTGCATCGCTGCTTCTTCGATCTAATGTCGAAGAGAGCTGGGGACGCTCGCTGCAGTGTTCGACCGGGTGCTCGACAAGCTCAACCCCGACAAGGCGTGAGTGCCATGGCTCGCGTCTCGAATCCCGACCGCGTCGGCCGCCTCTACAACCACGACGATCCCCGCAGAGCCGTCATCGCGGTGGTCATCGAGCCGCGAGGGATAGGCCGTGAGTCCAGAGATCCTGGATCGCTTGGACGATCCGCGGAGCGCGCTTATCGTCGAGATCGCGCAAGGATGGGAGCCCATGCCGGCGCTCGACATCAGTAAGCAGGTGGACGAGCGTCTACAGGAGCTACACCGGCGCCACTCGACCGTGGACCAAGCCAGCGTCGCGAGCTACTACGAGCCGGGGCGCGGATACTACGTGCCCGAGCTTGCCGCCGGCGAGCGAGACCAGTTCGCCATCTCCCTCGCCACCACTGACGGCGAACTTCACAACGTGGGTGACCACCAGCTGCGCTTTGCTTTGCAGTCGCTCTCCAAGGTGTTCGCCTATGGCCTGGCTCTGGAGGATCACGGCCGCGAATACGTCCTGCAGCGGGTCGGGGTGGAGCCGAGCGGCGACAAGTTCAACTCGATCCTGTTCGACGAGCGCCGTAGCCGGCCCCACAACCCCATGGTCAACGCCGGAGCCCTCGTGTCGGTGGACCTGATACGAGGCAAGGACCCGGCTGAGAAGCTCGAGCGTATCCTGCGCGTCCTACATCTCTACGCCGCCAATGAGAGCCTCGACATCAACACCTCGACTTTTGAGAGGGAGATCCGGACGGCGGACCGCAACCGTGGGACCGCCTATCTCATGCGCGACCGAGGCATGATCGCAGGGGATGTGGAGGAGACGCTCGCCCTCTACCTTCGCCAATGTTCGGTCGAGGTAACCTGCGACGATCTTGCCGTGATGGCGGCGACGCTTGCCAACGGCGGCGTGAACCCCATGACCGGCGAGATCTGCCTGGCCCGTCGCCTGGTCAGAGACGTCCTCAGCGTCATGTACACGTGCGGCATGTACGACTTCGCCGGTGAGTGGGCCTACGACGTCGGCGTTCCCGCCAAAAGCGGGGTCAGCGGCGGGGTTCTATGCGTCATACCCGGCAAGATGGGCATCGGAGTCTTCTCACCCGGGCTCGACCCGTACGGCAACAGCGTCCGGGGGGTCAGGGTGTGTGAGGAGATTTCGGAGCGTCTGGGTCTGCACGTCTTCGCCACCGAAGCCGAAGACGCGATGCTCACAACACACGAAGCAACGTGATTGCTGCAACACGGGGGTACGAGCGGGACAACAGTGATCGCCAGCTTCGATGCCGGGGACCCCGTCAGCGAGGGACGACTCCTACGACCAGTCCGAAGACGATGAATCCGATCATGCTCTGGTTCTCCTCCATGAGATGATGCCACCGCGATACATGGCTCGTCCGGCGCGGCGACGGGTCGAAGGTTCTCTTGCGCAGCTCACCTGGGAATTCGAAGGGCTCGCAGTCCGGCCGACGACACGCAACGCCGCCGCAGCTTTCGCGCGCAGCTCACCCCGCCGACCCATAGACGCTCACGGCGACGACCTCCCCCGGCGCCCACGGGCACCCTGGAGCGCCAACGGGCGGCGGGGCTGCGCCAAGGGCGCAGCCGCGGCGCTGTCAGATTGCTCAGTGATGACCATTCACCGGGCCCGGAGTCGAGCCACCCGTTCCTCGGTGGGCGGGTGGGTGGTGAACAGCTTGGCGAACTGGATGCGCCGGCCGGTCAGCGGGTTGACGATGTACTTGCTGGCCTGGGCCGGCTGCACCGCCATGGGCACGACCCGAGAGGCCTGATCCAGCTTGAGCAGGGCCCGGGCCAGCGGCTCGCCGTTGCCGATCAGGCGCGCCCCGCTGCGGTCGGCCTCGAACTCCCGGCTACGGCTGAGCGCCATCTGCAACAGTCCGGCGGCCAGGGGCGCCAGGATGGCGAGGAGCAGCAGGGCGATGGGGTTGGGGCCATTGTCATCGTCACCGCCACCACCGAACATGGCGCCCCAGATGGCCATGTTGGCGATGAAGCTGATCCCGGTGGCCACGGCCGCGGCTACCGAGCCGATGAGAATGTCGCGGTTGCCCACGTGGCTGATCTCGTGGGCCAGCACACCCCGCAGCTCCTCCCAGGTGAGGATCTGCAGGATCCCCTGCGTGACGGCCACGGCGGCGTGCTCGGGGTTGCGCCCGGTGGCGAAGGCGTTGGGCTGGGCGTCGGGGGTGATGTAGAGCTTGGGCATGGGCATGCCCGCTTCGGCCGTCAGCTCCCGCACGGTCCGGTAATACTCGGGCATCTCGGCCTCGGACGCCGGCACTGCCCGGGCCGCCTTGATGGCGATTTTGTCGGACTTCCAGTACGAGAAGCCGACGATCAGCAGGCCCAGCCCGAGGCCGATCACGGCGCCGACTCGCCCGAAGAACGACCCGATGAGGACCATGAGGCCGCCGAGGCCGGCGAGGAGGACGTAGGTCTTGAAGGTGTTCTTGCTCATGTTGCTCATTTCTCCTTGGTGGAAGCGACGGTGGGGGAAGGGACGCTCAGTTCCTGAGGGATCTCGTGGGCACTTTCTCGATCGCCTGCGAGCTCCTCGTCGCCCGGCGGTGGATTGACCCGGAGGGACGCCACTATCGAAACGCCCAGGACGGCGGTGATCACCCCCAGCGAGACCCAGATGGGGATGGGGTAGATGTCGGTGAGGGCGAGCTTGACCCCGACGAAGACGAGGACAGCCGAGAGGCCCAACTTCAGGTAGGTGAAGCTTCGGATCATGCCCGCCAGCAGGAAGTACAGCGCCCGCAAGCCCAGGATGGCGAAGGCGTTGGACGTGAAGACCAGGAAGGGCTCGGTGGTGACGGCGAAGATGGCGGGGATGGAGTCCACGGCGAAGACCACGTCGGTGGTCTCCACCACCACCAGGGCCGCCAGGAGGGGGGTGGCCAGCCACCGGCCACCGTCGCGCACGAAGAAGCGCGGGCCCCGGTACTCCGGCGTCATGGGAACGGCCCGGCGCACCAGCCTCAGCAGTGGGTTCCGTTCGGGGTGGACCTCGGCCTCGCCGTGGCGGGCCATCTTGACCCCGGTCACGACCAGGAAGGCGCCGAAGACGTAGATCGTCCAGTGGAAGGACTCGAGCAGGGCGGCGCCGGCGGCGATGAAGACGGCCCGGAAGACCAGGGCTCCGAGGACGCCCCAGAACAGCAGGCGGTGCTGGTAGGCGGGCGGCACGGCGAAGTAGGAGAAGATCAGGGCGAAGACGAAGATGTTGTCCACCGACAGGCTCTTCTCGATCAGGTAGCCGGCCAGGTACTCCCCGGCTGGGCCTGCGCCGAGCCAGCCCCACACCAGGCCGGCGAACCCGAGGCCCAAGGACACCCACACCGCGCTGGAGATGGCCGCCTCCCGGGTGGTCACCTCGTGGGCCTTTCGGTGGAACACCAACAGATCGACGGCCAGCATGGCGAGGATGAAGGCCACGACGGCGGCCCAGGCCCACCACTCCACGCTCATGAGCCTTCCCCGCCGGCCGAAGCGGGCTCGCCAGAAGCCGTGAACGGGCTCAAACGAACCCGAGTGATGGCCCGGCCCTCGACGGCCACGACCTCGATCCGTGACCCGTCGATGACCACCGCCTCGCCGGGACCGTCGGGGATGTGGCCAAGACGCTCGAGGACCAGCCCCGACACCGTGGTGTACGGACCCTCGGGGAGCTTGACCCCAAGGTCGGGCAGGTCGTGGATGGGGAACGCTCCTGGAAGAACCAGCGATCCGTCGTCGTCGAGCCTCACGGCGGCTACGTCACGGTCGGTCTCGTCGTAGATCTCCCCCACGATCTCCTCGAGAAGGTCTTCGAGGGTGACGATGCCCTCGGTGCCGCCGTGCTCGTTGACGACGATGGCCAGCTGTTGGCGCTGTTGTTGCATCTGGCGGAGGGCGTCGACCACTCCCACGGTCTCGGGCAGGACGAGGCCGGGTCTCGCTCGGCTGCCCGCACGGCCCTCGGCCGCCACCAGGTCGCGCAGGTGGACGACCCCGACCACATTGTCAAGCTCCCCCGCCACCACCGGCGCCCGTGAGTGCCCCGAGTCCACCAGCTGGCGGAGAGCCTCCGGGCAGGACAGCTCTGCCTCGATCGAGAGCACCTGCGTGCGTGGCACCACGATCTGGCGCAGGCAGCGGTCGGCGACGTCGAAGGCCTCGGAGATGATGGTGCGATGGTCGGCGCCGAAGCCGACCTGGGTGACCACCATGTCGCGCAGCTCCTCCTGGGTGACCTCCTCCCGCTGGCGGGAGGGGTCGCTACCCAACAGACGCACAACGAGGTCGGTGGAGCGCCCCAGGAGCCATACGACAGGTCTCGACACGACGGCGAGCAGGGCCAATGGGCGGGCGGCAACCAGGGCCCAGCGCTCGGCCCGTTGCATGGCGATCCGCTTGGGCGCCAGCTCACCGAGCACCAGGGTCACGTAGCTGAGGAACAGCGTGATGACCACGATGGCCACCGGCTCTGCCGCTCGGCCCAGGAAGCTGAGCGGCTCGACCAGGGGCTCGGCCAGGCTGACGGCGGCGGCGGCCGAGGCCAGGAAGCCGGCCAAGGTGATGCCGATCTGGATCGTGGCCAGAAAACGATTGGGGTCTCGGGCCAGACGCGCCAACAACCGCCCGGTGTCGCTCTGCTGCTCCAGTCGCTGTAGCTGGCCTTGGCGCAGCGAGACCAGGGCGAGCTCGCTGCCGGCGAGCGCGCCGTTCAACACCACCAGAACCCCGACCAGGGCGACCTGGGCCGTCAGACTTCCCATCCGCGCTCCTCCTCCTGGAGGGGAGGGCTGCGGCTCCCTCCCTCTCCCTGATTTCGACCGTTGCCGTGCCACTCGTCGGAGGGGGCCCCCTCGCTCGGGATGACGGCCCCGCCAACGCCGTGGCGCGGCCTGCGACGCAGCGACCGGCTTCGGGCCGGGACATCCACCTCGGGGCGGAGAGGTCGGGATCGGGACCATCCTCGGCCCACCGTTCCGATCCTCGCGGCCCCTCGAGAGCTAGACCGACAGCGAGCAGACCGACGCGTTGGTCAAGAGCCGAGTGGCGGGCTGGCGTGGTCATGGACAGGTCCGATGGCCACGGCGGGGCCATCGACCTTCAGCCAGGACTGCGTTACGAAGGTACGGCGCGCCCTCAGGAACCACCCTCGGCCCCCTCCTACTCGAGCTCCTCGACGCAGTGCCCTCTTGCGGCCCGTCCGCCATCACCTGTACGACGTCGGTGAGGCCGCTCGCCTGGAGGGCCCTGGAGACGGACTCCGACGGTTCCTTCACAGTGAAGACGCCGCCCCTCTGATGGGCCCACTTTCGTGCGCGACGAAACACCCGCGCCCCCGAGGGATCGGCCAGCGACATGGCTGCGGCGTCGACGGTCACGAGATGGGCGTGGTGGCCGATCAACTCGGCCAGGATCGCCTCGAGCTTCATGAGGCCGTTGTCGTCGAGCTCGCCCTGAACGCTCACCACCACCGTGGCGAGCTCTTGAGCGATCACGATCGAGTAGTCGGGCGACGAGGTCATCACGCCGAGGTGACCTTGGCGTCGGCGATAGGTGCGTTCGACATCGTTGGCTCCTGCTCGTGGTGTCTGCAGACAGGAGACCAGAGCGTGGTGGACGACCGGCGAAGGCCGTGTGGAGATGCGATGGACTTGGCCGCTGCCGATCTCCACGCCATCTCCATCCGGGCGTGACGGGGTCTTCGCACCAAGGGGCTTCCATGGCTGGTGCAACACGTTCCCCAGAAACGGGAGGCTGCCGTGTGGGTCTGGATCGTCGCCGCCGCTGTCTCCTGGACTCTGGTTGCCGTCGGCGTTACCTGGCTGGTGCGTCACCAGAGCCGCCCACTGCGAGACAATGAGGGGCGACAATGAGGGCGGAGGGGAACAATGGCGTCCACTGTCCTTGTGGTCGAAGACGAGGTGAAGATCCGGGATCTGTTGCGCTCATACCTGGAACGCCAAGGCCTCGAGGTGATCTCCACTGGGTCAGGGGCCGAGGCCATCGCCATGGCCCAGTCCGCCTCGCCGGACCTGATCGTGCTCGACCTCCGGCTTCCCGACGTCCCCGGCGAGTCAGTCGTGGCCGAGGTTCGCCGGTTCTCTTCCGTGCCAGTGCTCATGCTCACGGCCAAGTCGGCCGAGCAGGACCGCATCCGCGGTTTGGAGCTGGGCGCGGACGACTACGTCACCAAGCCCTTCAGCCCCCGAGAGGTCGTCCTGCGGGCCCAGGCCATTCTCCGGCGATCGGGGTCGGCGGCGGCCACCTCGGCCTCGGCGTCCTTCGGTGGCGGCGAGCTGGTAATCGAAGAGGACCGGCGGCTGGCCGTTGTCCGGGGTGAAGCGGTGGAGCTCACGCCGACGGAATGGGGCATCCTCATGGCCATCAGCCGCACCCCCGGTCGGGTGTACTCGCGTTACGAGCTCATCAACCGGGTGCGGGGCTACGAGTTCGAGGGCTACGAGCGCACCATCGACTCACACGTGAAGAACCTGCGTCGCAAGGTCGAGCGTGACCCTCGGGACCCGAGCATCGTCGAAACCGTGCTCGGTGCCGGCTACCGTCTCGGACTGGCGCGCGATGGTTAGGCAGAGCCCACTCGGGCCCCTCACGGCCCGGCTGGCGCTGGGCTTCCTTCTGGTAGCCCTGAGTGCCCTCGCACTGATGAGCGGCCTCCTGGTCGTCGCCACCGATCGGGACGTCACCCACCTCGCGCGCCAGGACCAGGACGAGACAGCGGTAGCCGTGGCCGATGCCGCTGCCGCTGCCTATGCCGCTGCGGGGGGCTGGACCGGTGCCGACCTCGACCGGGCTCTGGCTCTCGCCGAGGAGGACAGGGGCCACGCCCTCATCCTGGACGCCAACGGCCAAGCGGTCGGCGCCTCGCCGGGGCCTGCCCTTACGGCCCGGCTTCACACCCTCGCCGTCGTGGTCGACGGGGAGCGGGTGGGAACAACCCGGGTCGGCTTCGCTACGGGCGGTTTGCCGTCGGCGGAGCGCCACCTGCGCGACATCCTGATCGCCACCGTGGCGGCTGGTGCCGGGCTGGCGGCGCTCTTGGCCCTCGGGGCGGCCATCGTCGTCTCCCGACGCATCACCCGACCCATCGTGGCGCTCACCGCCGCGGCCCGAGCCATGGAGTCGGGCGACCGGACAGCCCGCGTCGGCAACGTCGCCGCTTCGGGGGAGCTGCGGGATCTGGCTGCCGCCTTCGACCGCATGGCGGAGGCCCTCGGCCGCGAGGACGAGCTTCGCCGGGCCCTCGTCGCCGACGTGGCCCACGAGCTCCGCACGCCACTCACCGTCCTGCAGGGATCGCTCGAGGCCATGACCGACGGGGTGCTCGAGGCGACCCCGCAGCAGCTCGCCTCGCTGCACGACGACGTGCTCCGGCTGGGTCGCGTCGTAGAGGACCTCGAGACCCTGGCCGCGGCCGACGCCGCCCGCCTCACCCTCGAGACGAGCGATGTCGACCTCGCCGAGGTGGCGGCCGACGCTACGGCCTCGTTGGCGCCACAGTTCGAGTCCGCGGCGCTGCACGTCGAGCAGCAACTGGCGCCCACGTCGGTGCGAGGTGACCCTGGGCGGTTGCACCAGGTCGTCACCAACCTCCTCACCAACGCCCTGAAGTTCACCCCAGCCGGAGGACAGGTCACCGTCGCGGTCCGACGCAACGGCGACGCCGCAGAGCTCGCGGTCACCGACAGTGGGATCGGCATGGCGCCAGAGGAGCTCCCTCACGTCTTCGACCGCTTCTGGAGGAGTGCCGGTGCCGGCGCCACCGCCGGTAGCGGCATCGGCCTCACCGTGGTCGCGGAGCTGGTGCGTGCGCATGGCGGCACCGTCGCCCTCGACAGCGAGCTGGGCACTGGCACCCGCATCGCCGTGCGGCTTCCCGCGGTGGCCTGAGGCCAGCTCATCGCGTCTCGTCGCCGGGGGAGCTCGTTGACTTTGGCCTTCACCAAGGACCTGGGAGAAGGAAAGAGACCTGAAGCATCGAGCGAGAGAATCCCTCCCGTGTGCCCGAGGCGAGCGAGACGCAGCTACCGGCGTGTCCGTCGTCGCCGTGATCAGGGGTGACAACACCCCTCCCCGCCCCAGGCCCCGACTGATCCGCCCATCCGGCCGCGGAGAATCCCGCTTTTTCCGAACCAAGCCGGTCGTGGCGTGATAGCGCGGGGCAATGCAAAGCCCCACTCCACCCTCTCGCGATCGGCCCCAGATGCCCGACGGCTACGGGGTGCCCGACACCAGCGACGGTTTGCTCGACTGGTCAGACGTCGAAGCTCGGTTGACGGCCGCGCCCCAGTACTGGCTGGCGACCACCCGCCCGGGCGGACGACCCCACGTTGTGCCCCGCTGGGGTGTTTGGGTCGACGGCCGGTTCTGGTACGACGGGGCACCCACCACTGTCCACGTCCGCAACCTCGCCCACAGCTCGGCGTGCACACTGCACCTCGAAAACGGCTGGAAGGCGGTGATCGTCGACGGGGCATCGCAGCCGGCCGCGCCGCCCGGCGTCGACTTCGGCGCCCGCCTGGCAGCGGCGTTCGCCGTCAAGTACGCCGACCGGGGCTACGAGCCCCAACCCGATGCCTGGGAGGGACCGGCCGCCGGCGGGTTGGTGCTGTTCACACCCATGAAGGCTCTCGCATGGTTCGACTTCCCGACCGATGTCACCCGCTTTCGCTGGCTGAAGGCGTAGAGCAGCGGCTCTGTCGCGCTGCTGTCCGGCGTCGTTCAGGCGCCGGCAGGTGCTTGGCCGGTCATGCCCTTGCTGCGGCCGAAGAGCTTGCCGTACAGCTGCTTCGCGGCAGCGATGTCCTTGACGGGGTACAAGACCGTCTTCATGCCTGACGTCATCGAGAGCTCCTCACGCTCGTTGTTCTACGTCGATCCGGTGGATCGTCCATGGACCGACCGATGGCGCGGCCATGATCACGAGGATTGCTCCGGTGCGTCGGCGTTGACCATCCAGGGCGTACCGAACCGGTCGACGCACATTCCGAACATTGGCGACCAGAACGTCTCCGCCAGCGGCATCATGACCTCTCCGCCATCGGTCAGCGCCTCGAACACTCGCTCGACCTCGCCCACGTCGGGAACCGTGTAGTTGACGAACATTCCTTGCACCCCAGCGAAGTTTCCTGTCGGGTCGTCGGACGCCATCAGGAGGTTTCCCTCGAAGGTCAACGCGGCGTGCATTATCAGATCGGCCTGGTCAGCGGAAACGGGCTCGTCCGACGGCATGTCCGACATCGGCAAGAGGACGAGCTCGCCGCCAAAGATCTCCTGGTAGCGGGTGAACGCCTGCCGGCAGTTCCCGCCGAAGTTCAGGTACGGGTGAAAGGTCATCGGATCCTCCCTAAGCAGTCGTGGAGTTGGGTCGTCATCCAGTCTGACTGCTCGTGGGCCCGGAACTCATCGCCGATCAGGCGTCGCGGAGGACCTCGTAGACGTCCACCGAGCGGAGGGTGGCGGAGGCGTCCGGAGGCAGACCGGCGTTGTCGGCGACCCCCCGTGCCGCTTCTTCGGACGCGAACAGGATGAAGCTGACCCCGGTCGTGCCATCGGTCCCCCACGTCCCGCGCACGAACCCCGGCATCGACTTCACCATCTCGACGAGCTGATCGAGCTCCTCGTCGGCGTTGCCTTCCCACCCTTGCTTCATGTCGACATGGAACACCACAGCGTGCATTTTTTCGACTCCTCTCTCATTGAACTGCGTACGGACAGCTTCGGTGATCAGGTCTCGGTCAGACGGCGACCGCTTCGACAATTCGCAGAGGGCCACCCGTCTCGATGACCGTGCTGACACGGAAATCGGCGCTGTGCAGCAGCGCGCCCAGCCGGCGAGCCGTTCGCTCGCGTCCCCCCGTGATGGTCAACATGACGACGTCGAGGGTATGGACGCGGGCGTCAGCGTCGTCCTCCGGCATGACGCCCTCGATGATCAAGACCACCGCCCCGGGCGATGCCGCACGGCGGATCGCTCGCAGGATCGTCGTGGCCTCGGCATCGGCCCAGTCGTGGATTACCTCCATGAGCACGTAGGCGTCCGCCCGGGGTAGCGGGTCGACGAAGAAGTCCCCTGGGTGGTGGGTCAATCGCCCGCCCGGGACCTCCAGGGATTCGATGACGCCCGGCAGGTCGAACAACACGCCATGTGCCGTGGGGACCGCGTCGAGCACAGCACTGAGCAGGTGCCCCCGCCCGCCTCCGATGTCAGCGATGGTGTGGAAGGGCCGGAAGTCGTAGGCCCCGAGCACTGCGGCGATGTCGGCGCGCGCCTTGGCGGTCATCGCCTCGTCGAAGATCCTGGCTTCGTCGGGATGGGCTTGCAGGTAGGCCCAGAAGCCCTTGGATTCCACCAGCTCGGCGGCCGGAGCGAGGGTCCGAACCGAGTGGTCAAGCCGTCCGAGGCTCGCCCAGACGAGCGGCAGGCCGAACATCCTCGCGAAGGCGCGCATCGACATCGGGTTGTCGCTCCTCAGCAGCCGAGATGACAGGGTGTGCTGGTAGCCCTCGCCTAGATGCTCGAAGATGCCGTGGGCGACGAGGAGCCGCAGCACCCGGTCGAGCGCCTCCGCGTCAACGCCGCACCGGGGGCCCAGCTCCTCGACGGTCACGGGCGCGTCGTCGATGTGGTCGGCGACGCCGAGGTCGGCCACGACGTGCAGCGATCTGGCCGCAGCGCCTGCGGTGGTGATGTTCCAGACGGTCTCGTGCGGGCGCTCTGTTGTTGTGATGCTGGACACGCGGTCACCTTACGGGAGGGACGGGCGGACGGCATCCGTGGAACTACTCAGCCGGCCTACTCATTTTCGGGTTGTGACCCACACTGCGACCTGGCTCCGGTTCGAGAGGCCCAGCTTGGTGAGGATGTGCTGCAGGTGGTTCTCGGCCGTGCGCTCGGACAGGAACAGCCGTTCCGCGATCTCGTGGTTGGTCAAGCCTTGCGCCACCAGCTCGGCTACCTGGCGCTCGCGCCGCGTCAGCGGAGCCGGCTCCGCCGCCTCATCGAGCTGGCGGGTCAGTTCGGAGATCCGCGCCGCCAACGGTTTCATGCCGAGCGAGCCGGCCATCCTTCCTGCGGTGGTGAGCAACGACCGCGCCCGCTCGAGATCGCCCGGTCCCGCTCGGCGGGCCAGCACCGAGGCCAGCGCGTGCTGGGCTTCCACCCGGAACCCGGCCGCGCCGCTGACGGCGCAGGCCTGGGCCGCCTGCTCGAGTTCGATAACCGCGTCGTCGAGGCGGCCGAGGTAGTTCGCCGCCACCCCGAGCCACAGCTCGACGGGGCCGAAGTACACCATGGCCGTCGTGCCGCTGGCTACATGGTGGCCCCGGTAGGGCTCGAGGAGATCGTGCAACACGGCCACGTCCGCGGACTCCCCCAGGGCCACAGCGGTGACAATGGCCGACGTGTAGGCGCACAGCACCACGTGCGGTGGTGGCTGCCAACCGCTCACCGGGCCGGCCGAGCGGTACATCGCCGCGGCCTCGCCAAGCTTGCCGGCCGACGCCAAGGCGTGAGCGAAGGCCACCTGGCCGATGAGCCCGAGCACCTGCGAGTGCTCTTCAGGAGCGCCCGCGTACCCAGCCGCGGCCAGCGACGCGGCGTCGTGGCCGAGGTGGTGACCGACCGACATCGACAGCGCTGACCTGAACGTGAACCGGAGATCGTGATCGGTGGGCGCCAGCACGGTGAACGCCTCCGACTCGATCCGGCGAGCGTCACCAAACCGGCCCTGTGCCTGCGCCAGCACGGCCCGGCAGCGGAGCACCTCGAAACGCGCCAGCGGCCCCCGGACCCGCTGCGCGCGCAGGGCCAGCGCGTCGATCTCGACGCCGACGCGGGCCAAGTCGCCACCCTCGAGCGAGGCGTCGATCTGCCAGAGGCGCGCCCACATCTCGGTTTGGGGGTCGGCCGTCTCGTGGCTCAAGGCCAACATGCGCTCGGCCAAGCGCATCCGCTCCTCCAGGCCGTCGGGCCCCGAGCACACCAGCTGGCGGGCTCGGAGGGCCGCCGCTAGTGCGCGCCGGTCGCCGCACTGGGCCGCCATGTCGAGTGCTTGCTCACTCGCCGGTGCAACGCCTTCGAGGTCCCGAAGGAAGATGAACGTCTCGACGAACCTGGCGGTCACCTTGGCGCGAAGCGCCGTCGGTTCAGAGCCCAGGGCAGACAGCGCCTCCTCGCACAGGCGCCTCGTGGCGATGTCGAAACCGGGATGCCCGACGGCCTCCATCACCAATGCCGCCTCGGCGACCAGATCGGGGCGGCCCATCCTTCGGGCGACTTCCGCGGCCTGGAGGCACGCGTCGAGACGACCTCCCAGATCGGCTGACAGGTGGAGGGCCCGACCCGCGGCGAGCAGCAGACTGCACCGCTCGTCGTCGTCGAGGCCGGCGCCACCGACGTGCAGGGCTTGCTGGAACAGCCGTGCCCCCTCTTCGTACGCGAGCTGCCGCATCGCCTCCTCACCGGCTCGTCTGATCCAGCAGGCCGCCGTTACTGCGTCGCCCTGGAGGGCGGCCTCGGCCCAGTGGCGGGCGACATCGAACAGGTGCGGTCCGAGGCGGTGGGCGTAGTGCCGCTCGATGGCATCTGCCGCGAGTCGGTGGAGGCGTACCTGCTGGGCCGAGCCGAGACCGGCCTCGATAGCGTCGCACACGAGGGCGTGCACAAAGCGATGCTCGTGTGGCGCCGGGCCCGGCTCGACGAGGCCAGAACCTATGGCTTCGTCGACGAGCTCCAGGGCACGGACTGCCGGGAGCTCGACCATCGTCGAGACGACGGGCACGGCGAATTCGCGGCCCACGATGGCGGCGGCCTGCACGAACCGGACACCTTCCTTAGACAGCCGGCCGAGCCGATCCCCGATGGCATCACGCACCGTCCGTGTGACCGGAGCGAAACGCCCTCCCGCGCCCCTGTCAGCCATCGCCCGGCCGACCTCGCCGACGAAGAACGGGTTCCCGCCGGTCAGGGACTGCACCTCAGCGACGTCCCGGTCCCCGACGTCGCGGCCCACTACCGATGCGAGCTGCTGGCGGATCGCCGGGGTGGCCAGCCCCCGCAGGTGGATCCGGGTCGTGAGGGGCTCTCGCAGCAGCCGGGTGAGCAGCTCGCCGTGTCGTTGCTCGGCGACGCGTGCGTTCACGAGGAGAAGGAGCCGTTCGTCGGTGAGGCCCCGGGTGACATGCTGGAGGAGCAACAACGATGGCTTGTCCGCCCAGTGCACATCGTCGAGCACGATCACCAGCGGGGTCTGAAGACAGATCTGTCGCAACAGGCGCGCCACAGCATCGAACTGCCGGAACCGATCGTCGGCGGCGCTGTCGTTTTGGCGCTGCGCCTCCTGCGCCAAGAAGACATCCGGAGCCAGCCGCGCCAGGTCGGCGTCGAGCCACCGCTCCCTTGAGATGGTCGCGAGGTCCACGGTGCTCGCAATCACCCGGAGCACCTGCCACCACGGCCAGAACGGCGGCGCGCTCAACGAGTCGGCGGCCAGCCCCCACGCTGCGAGTGCTCCCTTCGTCGACGCCAAGGCGACGAGTTCGTGGGCCAAGCGAGTCTTGCCGATGCCCGCCTCGCCCTGGCACAACACCAACTGCGGACGGCCCTCAACGGCGGCGGCCAGGCACTTGGTCAGCGCCGCCAACTCCGGTTCCCGGCCCAACAGCTCCGTACGCATCTCCACCGCCAACGCTCAGCGGACCATCTCCGCCACCAGTGCAGCACATGGGTTCCTCGCGGATCGGTCGCTCGGGGCCGACCACCTTCACTGATCGCCTCAGGACTTCTCGGACATGGCGGCGCGCCATCCTTCGTCGAGCCGCGCACGCAGGCTGACGGCGTCGTAAGCCAGAGCCGTCACCACCACAGCCGGGCCCCCGAGCGGAAGCACGGCCGCGGTGTCGGACATGACGGTGGGCTCTGGCCCACCAGCGGCCCACGCGGGGTCGACCACGAGGACGGACCCGACGGCCCGGCTGCCGCCGAGCACCGCAGGTCCGTCGTCGCCGGGCACCTCCGGGCCCAGGCAGAGCTCGTGTCGCCAGAGCGGGGCGCCGTCGAGATCGACGACGGACCGGGCCCGCCAACATCCCGGCTCCTCTCCATGGCGCCCCAGCAACAGCTCCTCTCGCCAGACCAGCCGGCTGCCCGGCGCCAGTACCAGATGGGTCTGGACGTGGTGGCGGCAACCCAGCGCCGCGACCGATGGCTCGGGCAGCCAGCGCAGCGTCGCCCCCTCCCCCACGCCGGCCCGGACGGCGAGGGTGGACGCCTCGCCGTTCGCTCCCGGCAGGGCCACGGCCGCCGCCGCCGTTCTCAGCGTGAGCGACGCTCCCGGCCCCACCTCGACGTCGAGCTCGAGGTGGTCGCCACCAAGGGGTCCAGCCGCCCCCCCCACCAGGTAGACGCCATCGGGGGTGGCCCGAAGGTTCAGTGGCGTGGCTGACCGCAGAGACCGAAGGCACGTCCGGCCCCGACCATCGACAGCCGCCACCACACGAGCGTGGGCCCTCACTCGGGCCCGGCGACCGTCAGCTTGGACCGGAGCCACTCCACCACCGCCGACGCACCGGGGTCCTCTCGCAGCGAGGTGAAGACCACTGGCTCAGAGCCGCGCTTGGCCTCGGCATCCCGCCGCATGACCTCCAGGTCGGCCCCCACGAAGGGGGCCAGGTCGACCTTGTTGACCACCAGGAGGTCGGAGGCGCTGACGCCGGGCCCACCCTTGCGCGGGACCTTGTCGCCCCCGGAGACGTCGACCACGAAGACCTGATGGTCCACCAGCCCGCGGCTGAAGGTGGCGGTCAGGTTGTCGCCGCCACTCTCCACCAGGACCAGGTCGAGGGGCCTGTAACGAGCCTCGAGGTCCTCGATGGCCTCCAGGTTGGCCGAGATGTCGTCCCGGATGGCGGTGTGGGGGCAACACCCCGTCTCCACCGCGGTTATGCGCTCGGGCTCGAGCACGCCGGCCCGGCGCAGGAAGTCGGCGTCCTCGGTGGTGTAGATGTCGTTGGTGACGACGGCAACGGCCAGCTCACCGGCCAGCGCCCGGCACAGAGCGGCTACCAACGCTGTCTTCCCGCTGCCGACCGGCCCGCCGACGCCCAGCCGCAACGGCCTTGCTGGTTCGTCACGAGGCAAAGAAGCGGACCTCCGCCCTGACGTGTGACTCGGCCGAGAGGTCCAGGAGGGGAGCGGCCAGGGCAGGAAGCTCGCTGAGCGGGCCAGTGGACCGCCGCGCGGCCTGGGCCGCGGCCACCTCCATGGCCGGCGCCAGGTCCGCCACCAGCGAGTGCACGGCGTACGGGTCCAGACCGAGGAGGCGGACGGCGGCCATCGCCGGGCCGCACACCGAGTCGTAGGTGGCGGCCAGCGCCGCCTCCGCGCCCGTCAAGCCGCCGGCGGCCGCCACCGCGCCGAGCGCCACCGGGTGGTGGGCGCCGGTGGGCACGGCGTCCACCAGCTGATCGAGCACGTCCCCCGGCCACACCGCCCGGCCGGCGCGCAGCACCTGGCGGCCCTGGCGGCGGGAGCTATCACGCAGTGCCGGCGCGGTGATGCGAGCGTCGGCTTCGGCGTCGAGAGCGCGCCAGGCTCCGGCGTCGACGGCTCGCTCGTCGCCAGCCAGCCCGCACCCTGCCGCCGCCAGCGCCCCTGCCACAGCCCCGGTGGTGTGCAACCGACCGGCCAGGAAAGCCCTGAGGTCCCCGGCCCCCTGCACCCGGCCGGCGGCCACCGCCGCCTCCACGCCGCCGGAATAGGCGTGACCACCCGATGGGAATCGCCCGTCCGCCAACACCAGCAGGGACGCGATCCCGCCGTCCATCAGAAGAGGAAATAGCGTTGGGCCAGCGGCAACCGGGCAGCCGGGGCTGGCTCGATGGCCTGGCCGTCGATGTGCACGGTGAAGGTGTCGGGGTCCACGGCGATGTCGGGCAGGGCGCCGTTCTCGGGCATGTCCGCCTTTGTCAGGCGACGGACGTCCGTAACTGCCACCACCGCCCGCTCGATGTCCAGCGAGCCGGTCAGGCCGTCCTCCAGGGCCGTCGGGGCCATGAAAGCCAGGCTGGTGGCGGCCGCCGCTCGTGCCGAGGCCCCGAACATGGGCCGGGGCAGCACCGGCTCCGGTGTGGGGATGGACGCGTTGGCGTCACCCATGGCCGCCCACGCCACCATGCCGCCCTTGACGACCAGATGCGGACGGACGGCGAAGAAGGCTGGGTCCCACAGCACCAGGTCGGCCAGCTTGCCGGCCGCCACCGAGCCGATCTCGCCGTCGAGGCCGTGGGCCACCGCCGGGCAGATGGTGTACTTGGCCACGTAGCGCCGGGCCCGATGGTTGTCCGCGTCGTGATCTCCTGCCAGGGCGCCGCGGCGACGCTTCATTACGTGCGCCGTCTGCCACGTGCGCAAGACGACCTCCCCGACCCGGCCCATGGCCTGGGAGTCGGAGCCGATCATGGAGATGGCACCCATGTCGTGGAGCACGTCCTCGGCGGCGATGGTGGTGGGTCGGATACGGCTCTCGGCGAAGGCCAGGTCCTCGGGCACGGCCGGGTTCAGATGGTGGCAGACCATCAACATGTCCAGGTGCTCGTCGATGGTGTTCACGGTGTGGGGGCGGGTGGGGTTGGTGGACGACGGGAGCACGTTGGGGTAGCCAGCCACGGTGATGATGTCGGGCGCATGGCCGCCGCCCGCTCCCTCGGTGTGATAGGCGTGGATGCCGCGCCCGCCGATGGCGGCCAGGGTGTCCTCCACGAAGCCGGCCTCGTTGAGGGTGTCGCTGTGCAGGGCCACCTGAACACCGGCATCGTCGGCCACCCGCAGGCAGGCGTCGATGGCCGCAGGCGTCGAGCCCCAGTCCTCGTGGAGCTTGAACCCCGAGGCGCCGGCCCGCAGCTGCTCCCACAAGGCCTCGACGGAAACCGTGTTGCCCTTGCCCAGGAGGGCAACGTTGACCGGCCATGGGTCGAGGGCCTCGAGCATCCGGGCCAGGTGCCAGGAGCCTGGCGTGACGGTGGTGGCCTTGGTGCCCTCGGCCGGCCCGGTGCCCCCGCCGATCACGGTGGTCACGCCCGAAGCCAGTGCCTCCTCGAGGATCTGTGGGCAGATTAGATGCACGTGGCAGTCGACGGCCCCGGCGGTGAGGATCTTGCCGTTGCCGGCCACGATCTCGGTGGATGGGCCGATGACCAGGGTGGAGTCGACGCCGTCCATGGTGTCGGGGTTACCCGCCTTCCCCAGGCCGGTGATGCGCCCGTCCCGGATGCCGACGTCGGCCTTCACCACGCCCCAGTGGTCCAGCACCACGGCGCCGGTGATGACCGTATCGGGTGCCCCGTCGGCGCGGGTGGCGCGCGACTGACCCATGGACTCGCGGATCACCTTGCCCCCGCCGAACACGGCCTCGTCGCCGCCGGCGCAATGATCCTCCTCCACCTCCACCAGGAGATCGGTGTCGCCGAGGCGGACCCGGTCACCAGCCGTGGGGCCGTAGAGCTGGGCGTACCTCCTTCGTTCGATCTCACCCATCGAGAGGGCCTGCCGTCTCGGCGCGCAGGCCGGGGACGATCCGGTCCCCGCCGATGGGGACAAGGGCGACCTCGCGTTCCACGCCCGGCTCGAAGCGCACGGCGGTGCCCGAGGGCACGTCGAGGCGCTGGCCCCGGGCGGCCTTGCGGTCGAACAGGAGGGCCGGGTTGACCTCGGCGAAGTGGAAGTGGGAGCCCACCTGCACGGGCCGGTCGCCGGTGTTGACCACCCTCGTGGTGGTGACGGGACGGTTGGCGTTGGTGATCACCACGCCGCGGCCCACCAGCACCTCACCGGGGATCACGAGCCGGTACTCAAGGGATCGGCTGGTGGACCGTGACCAGCTTGGTGCCGTCGGGGAACGTGGCCTCCACCTGGACCTCGGGGACCATCTCCGGCACCCCTTCCATCACGTCGTCGGCCGACAGCACCTGGCGACCGGCTTCCATGAGGTCGGCCACCGACCGACCGTCCCTGGCTCCCTCCAGCAGGAACGACGTGATGAGGGCCACCGCCTCCGGATGGTTCAGGCGCAGGCCCCGGTCCTTCCTCTGGCGGGCCAGGCCGGCGGCCACATGGATCAGCAGGCGCTCCTGCTCATGGGGTGTCAGGCGCACGACGGAGGCCAGGCCATCGGGACGATTGTCACACAGCCAGCAGCTGTCGGACCGCTCCTTCCTCGAGGCCGGCGACGTCGCTGGCCCGGACCACCTCGCCGGCATCGAGGACCACGGCGCTGTCGGCCAGGCGGAGGGCGAAGTCCACGTACTGCTCGGCCAGGAGGATGGAGAGCCCGGCCGACTTGCGCAGCTGGACCACGGCGTCCTCGATCTCGAGGATGATCGACGGTTGGATGCCCTCCGTGGGCTCGTCCATGATCAGGAGGCGAGGTTGGGCAGTGAGGGCCCGGGCGATGGAGAGCTGCTGCTGCTGACCACCGGAGAGGAACCCGGCACGGCGCCCGAGCAGCGGCTTGAGCCGGGGGAAGAGGTCGAGAGCCTCGTCCATGGCCGCCCGCTTACCCCGCCCTCGGGCCTCGACCACCACGGTGAGGTTCTCCTCCACGGTTAGATGAGGGAACGTCTCGTGGCCCTGGGGCACGTAGGCGAAGCCGGCCTCGACCCGCTCGTGAGGGCGGAGGCGGGTCACGTCCCGGCCCTCGAAGGTGATCCGGCCACTCTCCGGGGACAGGACTCCCATGATGGCGTTGAGCAAGGTGGTCTTCCCCACGCCGTTGCGGCCCATCAGGCACACCAGCCCGTCGGACGGGACCTCGAGAGAGACGCCGAAGAGCACCTGGGTGCGCCCGTAGGCCACGTCCAGGCCCTCCACGCCCAGCACTAGAGACCAGCCTCCGCGGCCTGGCGCCCGTCGCGGGCCCGGCCCAGGTAGACCTCCTGGACCTGGGGGTCGGCCTGCACCTCGGACACCGACCCCTCACACAGCACCCTGCCCTCGTGCATCACCGTGACGTCGCTGGCGAAGCGCCTGAGGAAGCCCATGTCGTGCTCCACCACCACCACGGTGCTGGTCCGGGCGACCTGCTGGAGGAGCTCGCCGGTGCGGACGCGTTCCTCCTTGCTCATGCCGGCCACTGGCTCGTCCAGCAGGATGAGGCGGGGCTCCTGGACCAGCAGCATGCCGATCTCCAGCCACTGCTTCTGGCCGTGCGACAGCTCACCGGCGGGGCGCTCGGCATGAGGCCACAGGCCGATGGTCTGAAGCGCTCGCTCCACTCCCCCCTCCACACCCCGGCGGCGGCGCAACAAGGAAGCGAAGGGGCGACGGAAACTTGCCGCCAGGTCCACGTTCTCGAGCACGGACAGCTGCTCGAACACGGTGGCGGCCTGGAAGGTGCGGCCCACTCCGAGGCGGACGATGTCGAACTCGCGGCGGCCCACGAGCTCCTGACCGGAGAATTGCACCGAGCCGGCTGCCGGGCGGGTGAGGCCGGTGATGGCATCGAGGAGGGTGGTCTTACCGGCGCCGTTGGGGCCGATCAGGAAGCGCAGCTCACCGTCACCCACGGTGAAGTCGACCCCGTCCACGGCCGCGAAGCCGTCGAAGACGACCTTCAGCCCCCGGACCTCCAGCAACAGGGCGTCGCTCATGGCATGCGCTCCACGCCCCTCATCTACGCCGCGGCCTCGGTCGGCTCCAGGGCTACCGGCCGTTCGGCGGGCCGGCTGCGGGTGCGGGTCAGCAACGCCCGAGCGCTGGAGAGGAGGCCGAGTAGGCCCCGGGGTGCGTAGGCGATGACGGCCACGAACAGCGCTCCTTGGACATAGAGCCAGCCCGCGGCGAACTCCTCGCTCACGCGGGTCCTGGCGTAGTTCACCAGTACTGCCCCGAGCACGGCGCCAGCCAACGTGGCCCGACCGCCCACGGCCACGACGATGAGCATCTCCAGGGAGGGCACGATGCCGAGGAGTGCCGGCGACATGATGCCGACGACCGGGACGAAGAGGGCGCCGGCCAGTCCCGCCATCCCCGCCGACACGCTGAAGGCCACCGCCTTGACGAGGGCTGGGTTGTACCCGAGGAAGCGGGCTCGGTCCTCGCCGTCGCGCACGGCGATGAGCAGGCGGCCGAAGCGACTGGCCACCAACTGGCGTGCGAGCAGGTAGACGGCACCCAGGGCCGTGGCGGTGACCAGATAGAGCGAGCGCTGGTTGACGGGGTCGGAGAGCTCGTACCCGAAGAGCTGCGTGATGTTGGTGAGGCCGTTGGTCCCCCCGGTCAGCCCCTGCTGGCCGATGAGCAGGATGGCGAAGGCAGCCGCCAGCGCCTGGGTCAGGATGGCGAAGTAGGCACCCCGCACCCGCTGGCGGAAGATCAGCAGACCGAGGGCGGCGGCCACCACCATGGGCAGGAGCACCGCCGCCGGCAACGCCACCCAGGGGTAGGAGAAGGGCTTCCAGAGGAGGGGCAGCTTCTCGATCCCGCTCCAGGACATGAAGTCCGGCACCTCGCCCTGGCCCGCCTCCTGGAGCTTCAGGAACATTCCCATGCTGTAGCCGCCCAGCCCGAAGAAGACGCCCTGGCCAAGGGTGAGCATTCCTCCATAGCCCCAGGCCAGGTCGATGCCCACGGCAACGATGGCGTAACAGAGGTACTTGCCCAGCAGGCCCAGCCGGAACCCCGACATGACAGCGGGCGCCACCACCAGCACCAGCAGGCCCACGAGCAGGAAGGCCAGGCGCCGGCGCCATGCCGGGCCGCCCACGATCTTGACCAGGCTCGCCCCAGGGTTCATCACGTGAGGGCCCGGGTGCGGAGGACGAAGAGGCCCTGGGGTCGGGCCTGGAGGAAGGCCACGATGGCCACGAACACCGCCACCTTGGCCACGCTGGCCCCGGTGCCGTACTCCACGAAGGCGTTCAGGATGCCGAGGCCGAAGGCGGCCAGCACCGCCCCGCGCAGCTGGCCGAGCCCGCCGACCACCACCACCAGGAAGGCGTCAACGATGTAGTTGGTGCCGAGCACGGGCCCGATGGGACCCAGCAGGGTGAGGGCGACGCCGGCCACGCCGGCCAGGCCGGACCCGATGAAGAACGTCCGCCGGTCCACCCTGTCGGTCCCGATCCCGCTACACGAGGCGAGCTGTCGGTTCTGCATGACCGCCCGCATGCGCCGGCCCTGGGCCAGGCGGTTCAGGTACACCCATATGGCAACCACGGCCACCAGTACCAGGCCCATGATGAACAGCCTCGAGTACGGCATCCGCACGCCGGCCACCGTGAAGCCACCAGTCAGCCATGACGGAGCCTGGACCTGGACGTTCGGCGCCCCGAAGACGTCCCGCGCCAGCTGCTGGAGCATCAGGCTCACACCCCAGGTGAGGAGGAGCGTGTCCAGGGGCCGGCCGTAGAAGCGACGGATCAGCACCCGCTCGAGCACCAGCCCCGCCGTCCCGGCGAGGACGAAGGCCACCGGCAGGGCCACGAGGAGAGATTGACCGCCCACCACGTCCTGGAGGACGTAGGCGGTATAGGCCCCGGCCATGATGAACTCGCCGTGGGCCATGTTGATGACCCCCATCTGGCCGAAGGTGAACGTGAGCCCCAGGGCGATGAGCAGCAGCACGGCCCCAACCCCGAGGCCCGCGAACAGCTGGTCGAGCAGGACCGGCACGAGACTTGGCTATGACGACCCCAGGGCCTACAGGCCCTTGGCCCACGCGTAGGTCTTGAGGTACGGGTCGGGTTTGATGGGCTGGCCCGAGTTGGAGATCTCCCTGATGAGGCCGTTCGGCTCGATCATGCCGATACGGGCCGTCTTGAAGATGTGCTGGGTCTCCCCGTCGATGGTCACAGGACCCTCGGGGGCGTCGAAGGTGATCCCGCCGGCAGCCTTCTTCACAGCCTCGACCTCGGTGGTCCCTGCCTTCTTGACTGCCTCGGCCCACAGGTAGACCTGGAGGTAGCCGGCCTCGATGGGATCGGCTGTGACTCGGTTCTGACCGTACTTGGCCTTGTAAGCCTTCACGAAGGTGTCGTTCGCCGCCCCGGGGGTGGTCTGGTAGTAGTTCCACGCCACCAGGTGCCCGGCGATGTTCTCGGCGCCGATGCCGCGCACCTCCTCCTCGGCCACGCTCACCGACAGCACCGGGATGTCGGTGGGACCGACGCCGGCAGACTTGAGCTGCTTGAAGAAGGCAACGTTGCTGTCACCGTTCAAGGTGTTGAACACCGCGTCGGGCTTGGCCGCCTTCACCTTGTTGACCACCGTCTGGTACTCGGTGTTGCCGAGTGGTGTGTACTCCTCGCCCACGATCTCCATACCGTTGGCTGCGGCGTAGGCCTTGATCTCCTTGTTGGCGGTGCGAGGGAACACGTAGTCGCTCCCCACCAGGTAGACGCGCTTCTTGCCCTGGGCCTTCAGGTGCTCGAGGCCGGGGATGATCTGCTGGTTGGTCGTCGCCCCGGTGTAGAAGATGTAGGGCGAGGACTCGAGGCCCTCGTACTGGACTGGGTACCAGAGAAGGGCCTTGTTCTTCTCGAACACCGGCAGCATGGCCTTACGGCTGGCCGAGGTCCACCCACCGAACACGGTCGCCACCTTGTCCACCGAGATCAGCTTCTGGGCCTTCTCGGCGAAGGTCGGCCAGTCCGAGGCGCCGTCCTCCACCACCGGCGCCAGCTTCTTGCCCAACACCCCGCCCTTGGCGTTGATCTCCTCGATGGCCAGCAGCTCGGCGTCCTTGACCGAGACTTCGCTGATGGCCATGGTGCCGCTCAGCGAGTGCAGGATGCCCACTTTGATGGTGTCGCCGCTTACACCCGGCGCCTCGGCGGTCCCGGCGGGCTCGGACGTGCTGTCACCGGACTTCTCACCGCAGGCCGCCCCCAGTAACGCCATCAGCGCCAGGACCGCGATGGTGATCTTTCCCCGAACCTGGTTGTGCATGTGTCCTCCGCTGGAGAGCTCTCACAGCAAGCTAAGAGACCAGCGTTTCCGTGTTGGTTCCTGAATGTTTACGAAGCGAGAACGTCGTACTTCGACTTTCTTTCATCTGCGCACGGCTGCGCCCAGGAACCTCTCGTCCCGGTCTTTCTTCATTCTGCGCCGTGGCGCCCGTTCAACCCACGGGCTGGAAGGCCGCTTTGAAGGCGTCGAAGGTCGGCTGCGACTCCTCCCAAGCCTGCTCAGCGGTCTGGAAGTTCAGGGCGAAGCCATACCTGCCGGTGACGACGCCGAGGTCGACGGCCCGTAGCCGCCCCCCTCCTGAGGAGTAGCTGTACTCCCAGACGGCGGCGTCGAAGCCCTTGTAGGTCGTGCCCTCGATGCGTATCTCCCGATAGCCCTCGTGCCTGGAGGCGAAGCTCTTCGAGAGTTCCTGCCAGGCGGCCACCGGCGAGGGACCGGGGCTGTCCGTCCAGTCGATGCGGAGATAGGAGCCCGTCTTCGGGTCCCGGATGTCGGTTCGCGTGCGGTCTACCTGCTGGACCTGCCATCCCCGGGGATGAGCGATGCGGTAGCCGACGTCTCGGTTGGTGTAGCTCACCCAGTCGCCGGGCACACCCCCGCCAGTCTCCCCCTGCGTGGGGCGGGTCGTCCCCCTGGCCCCGCTGCCCTCTCCCTCATCATCGCTTGGCTCCGGGCGGGCTTCTGTGGCGGTGCCTCCGGAGGACGAAGGGCCCTGGCGCTCGCCTCGTACCGCGGCCCACGTCACCAGGGCCATGGCCAGGACCACGACGACCAGCGCGGCCATGGCTCCCGCCCGTGGCCACGACTGCCGACCGTGGTGGGGCTGCACGGCTGACAAGGAAGGTGGCCCTGGCTCGGCTTCCGGTGGGGACGGCGACGGGGGCGGGGCGACCACCGGTTGGGGCCGTGGCTCGGGCTCGATCACCGGGAGCTCGGCGGTGCCCTCGGAGGGGTCGTGATCGCCAGCCACGGCGGCCAGCCGGGGGCGCAGGGTCTCGGCGGCCGAGGGTCGGCTGTCCGGGTCCTTGGCCAACAGTGAAGAGATCACCGTTGACAGCTCCCCCGCCCGCTCGGGACCCTGGAGCTCCTCGTGAACCACCGCCGTCAGCGTGGGGATGGCGGCGCCGCGGTCGAACGGCGGGCGCCCCTCGACGGCGTAGTAAAGGGTGGCGCCAAGCGCCCACAGGTCGGCGGCAGGTCCGCTGCGCTGCCCCTGGGCCTGCTCGGGGGCCATGTAGCCGGGCGATCCCAGGACCAGGCCGGTGGCGGTGATGCTCGGGTGGCCCTTCACCGAGGCGATGCCGAAGTCGGCCAGCTTCACCGACCCGTCCTCGAGCACCATGACGTTGCTGGGCTTCACGTCTCGGTGGACGATCCCGCTGCGGTGAGCGGCTTCGATCCCGCTGAGCAGGTCGAGGCCGATCTGGGCGGCCCGGGACGGCGCCAGGGGGCCCTGCGCTCCTACGAGCTGCGACAGGCTCTGGGCGGCCACCAGCTCCATGACGATGTAGACATTGCTCTGCTCCTCGGTCACGTCGAAGACCGTGACCAGCGCAGGGTGCAGCACTCGGGCCGCCGCCTGCGCCTCCCGCAATACCCGGGCTCGCACCGACTCGCATTCGGCCTTGGGTAGCCACTCGGGCAGCTCCACCTGTTTGACGGCCACCTCTCGCTGGAGCAGCTCGTCGCGGCCGCGCCATACCACGCCCATGCCCCCGCGCCCCAGCGGGTCCAGGAGGGCGTAGCGTCCCGCTACCCGGCGATGGACCGTGTCCTCTGTCGCCACGGCAAGTATCTTCCCTCAGCCCCGCTCATCTACCCAGAGCGAGTGGCCCTGACCATCCGTATGCTTCCTTCGTGGACGACCTCGCGCCGTTCCGTCGTTCTTCGGCCATCACACGCCTCCACGAGCAATCCCTGGTGCAAGAGCGGATGGCCCTTCTGGAGCATGCGCCCCTGTTCTCGGTGCTGCCGCCGGATGACACACGTGAGTTGGCTACCATGTTCTACTCGGCCCGCTACCAGAAGGCGGAGGCCATCTTCCGCCAGGGGGAGCCCGCCGAGCGGCTGTTCCTCGTCTCCAACGGAAGGGTAAAGCTCCACGTCAACTCCGCACGCGGTAGTGAGTTGCTCGTGGCTGTCGTCAGTCGAGGAGAGATATTCGGTGAGCTCGCGGTGATCGACCGTGGGCCCCGGGCGATGTCCGCCCGAGCGATGGAGGAGTCGGTGGTGTTCGCCCTCAACGGCGACACCTTCTGGACACTGATCGAGACTCACCCGGCGCTGGCCCGCCGCCTGCTCGAGCTCATGGCACGCCGCCTCCGGCGGGCGGACCAGGCGAGTCAGGACCTCGTGTTCTTCGACGCCCCCACGCGCCTGGCTCGCAAGCTGCTCCAATTGGCCGAGGAGCACGGCGAGCCGACCGGTCACGGTGAGCAGATCCGTCTCACCGTCCGGGTCACGCAGGAGGAGCTGGCGCAGATGATCGGCGTGACCAGGGCCAGCGCCAACCGACTCATCGTTTCCTTCGCCGACCAGGGCTGGATGGACTGGAACGACGGCTACCCCTTGCTGAACCGACCTGAGTCATTGTTGCGGCGGTCCCGTTGAGGCTGACACGTCCTTCAGCGTGGTGAATCCAGAATCACGGGCTGAGCATCGCCAAGAACACGTTCGATATGTGGGACTCGTCAATAGCGCCACAACCCTTCGGCGTTGTTTCATTCCGGGGGAAGCACGAACGGGTGCCGCGGTACTGAGGTGGCACGGTTACAGAGGGGGCAGCATGGCCATAACCATGGAGCGGTCGAGCACGGCGACGTTGCCTGCCCAGGCTGCGACGCAGAGGAAGCCTTGGCGACTGATCACCGCGAGCGCGCTGGTGGGGATCGCTCTCGCCATGCTGTGGTGGTCGAACTTCGTGGACGGCACGGTGGGCGAGGGCCTCACCAGCCAGGTCTTCGGTGAAGAGGCCGAGGAGGTGGCGCTCACCAGCGGCCTGGCGGCGGCCGCGTTCGCGCTCGTCACGGGCCTCGCCGGCACGTTGACGGCATGCAACATCGCCGTCTTCGGCGCTCTGGCGCCGATGATGGGACAGCAGCAATCGACCGGGGCCCGGCTGGCCACCGTGGTGAAGCCGGTCGCCTGGATGACCGGCGCGGCCATGGCGACGGCTGGCACCTACGGCGCCATTGGCGTCTACATCGACCACTGGGTGCCGACACTGTCGGACACCACATACGGCGAGGACCTGTCGGCCAGGCGGCTCCAGGCCGCCATCGTCTTCAGCGCCATCGGCGTCATCCTCATCTGGCGTGCTCTCGCCGCGTTGGGCCTGGTGCGCCACCCCCTGCAGCGGTTCGTCGATCGTCACCCCCGCACCGACATGGTCATGATGGGTGTCCTCGTGGGGGCCTTCGTGATCGGCCGGCCATTCGGCTTGTTCCGGCACCTGTACGAGTACGCCGGCGACACCAACAATCCACTCATCGGCTTTTCGACGTTCGCTCTCCAGGCGCTCGGCAACATCCTCATCGTCGCCCTGGTGTTCGTGGCGATCGCCCTTTTCAGCAAGGGCAGGGTGGAGCGGTTCATGACCGCCACGCCGACGAGGCTCGCTTCTTTCACCGCCTCGTCGCTCCTCATCGCCGGCACCTTCTTCATCGTTTACTGGGGTTTGAAGAGCGGTAGCCGCCTCGGGTGGTACGGCTGGCCCACCCTGCCCTGGCAGACCTGAGGTCCAGCGTCGAGGCGCGTGCGGGGACCGAACCTCGAGCGCCTACCTACCGAAGACTCAGGTGCTGACGGCCCGGGACGACAAGGCGAGCGACCATCCCCACGACCAGTCCGAAGACGATGAATCCGATCATGCCCGTCAGCCGAATCCGATCCTCACCTCGTTGGAGGTGTGCCGCGCCAGTGCTCGCAGGTCGCCAGAATCGCTGGTGAGAACCGTGGCACCGCCGGCGTTGTCCGCGACGGCGGTCACGATGGCGTCTACCGCGGAGGGGATGCGCGCTCCGCCAACCGCTGTCCGCAACACGGCTCCCTTGCGAGCCAGTTCCTCGTCGACCGGACGGATGTCGCAGGTCCGCAGGAGCCGGTTCTCGTGGAAGTCGCGGCGGTGATCACCGGTAAGCCCCTCGGTCAGGACAACCGAGGGCACGACGGCCGGCCATTCGCCCCTGCGCCGCAACTCCTCTAGCCGAGCCCGGTTGCCGGCGAGCATCGTGACCCCGCCGGCGTCGAGTACCAATGTCACGCCGGGCGGCGGCTGGAGGTTGACCCGAGCAACCGGTCAGCCCACGCCTTGGCGTCAACACGCTCCGCGTTTCCGGTTGGGCCGAATTCGGATTCGAGTTCAGCCAGGTAGGCATCGAGCTCGGCGATCTTGGCCAGCCGGGTTAGCTCGGCGGCGACAGCCCGCTGGGCGAGCTGAGAGATGTTCAGACCAGCGTGTCTCGCCTGCTGGAAGAGGCCGTCCGGCATTGTGATGTTCACCCGGGACATGCGCACATCATACGCATCAACGACCGAGCCCGCTCCCGGGTAGCCATCCGCCGTCGCCCTCGGCCACATCGTCGCCGGTGAGCACCACGTCCCGGTTCCGGTCCTGGTAGCGCCCACAGAAAGCCCAGAGCCGGATCCGTACCAGGTCGGTCAGCATCCGCAGTGACTGCTGGCCGACATGGACGGTCGACGAGGTGGGGTTGGCCACGCTCACGGGCACCTCGACGATCCTGAAGCCGGCTCGGCCAGCCAGATAGAAGAGCTCGGCGTCGAAGGCGAACCCGTCGACGGCGCTCATGGAGAACATCCAGCGGGCCACATCAGCATCGAAGGCCTTGAGCCCGCACTGGGTGTCGCGGACCTTGCCTCCCAGCAGGATCACGGCCCCCAGCAGGCTGAAGATCCGTCCGCTCAGCTCCCGCAGGCGACGACTGCGCACGAGGGCCGTGGCCTCCTCGTGGCGGCGGCTGCCGACGACCATCTCGCCCCCGGCCTCCACGGCGGCGAGGAGACGAAGCAGGTGATCTGGAGGATAAGCGAGGTCGGCATCCGTGAATGCCACTGTCCGCCCCCTCGCAGCCAGAACCCCAGCCCGCACGGCGGCTCCCTTCCCCCGGTTCCGCGGGAAGCGGAGGGCCTGGTCCGCTCCTGCCTCTCGAGCGGCGCCGGCCACATCCTCGGCGGAGCCGTCGTCGACCACGACTATCTCGTAGCCGCCCTCCTCGGCCACCGGCTTCAACGCCGACCGCACGCGCTCCAGGACATCGGCCACGTCGGATACCTTCCCGTACCAGGGGATCACCACCGATAGGCGCGGGACGCCGCTCACGATCTAGGCACCGGTCCCCAACCACGGAGCGACACAACTCCTGCCCGGAAGCCCGGGGCGTGGGATCACTTCCGCCCCGGGCGCTGGTCGAGCCGAGCTAGCTGTGTATGCGACCGCTAACTCTTCCCCAGCCTTCTCCGGCGGGGCAGCGGGAGGATCAGCCCGGCGAGCAGGGCCAGGGCCACGCCACCGAGCAGCAGCGGTTCGCTGGAGGAAGCGTTCCTGGCCATACGGACCAACAGACCCTGGTTGTCGCCGTCGCCAGGAGCGTTGCCGTTGCCAGGCTTGATGCCGGTCTTCCCCGGAGGCCCGCTGTGGCAGTGCTTCTTGTCACCCTTGCCCCAACCCGGCTTGCACTCAGCGCCTCCCGGCGCCGTGGTGGTGGTGGTCGGCGCCGTGGTGGTGGTGGTCGGCGCCATGGTGGTGGTGGTCGGCGCCGTGGTGGTGGTGGTCGGCGCCGTGGTGGTGGTGGTCGGCGCCGTGGTGGTGGTGGTCGGCGCCGTGGTGGTGGTGGTCGGCGCCGTGGTGGTGGTGGTC
>JALZJC010000097.1 GCA_030859945.1 Actinomycetota bacterium
CCACCCGAGTGTGGCCTCCATGGCCACCTCGGGCTCCGGGCCGGCCTTGGCCAGCTCAGCGGCTAGGCCAATCGGATCATTGTCGATCCGCACCGTGTCGAGCACCGTTCCATCGCCCGCCATCCGCACGATCACGCTGCGGCGCCGGTGCAGGTCGATACCCACGTACTCTCGTTGCTGTTCCACAGGGGTCTCCTTCCGTCGTTTTCGGGTTGGTGTGGAAACCCCGAGTGTGCTCCTCGCACTCGGTTCCCGGCGACGGGAGGAACCCCGTGTGCAGGTGTCGCTGTTCTGGCCACGGCGCTGTCCTTTGCCGGCTCTACGCGTTCGAGTGGGGAGAGCGGGTTCGGATGCGCGGCGGCGCCGGTCGGTTCGGCCATGTGATTCCACCGGCGTGGAGCAGGACCCGGGGGCGGTAGTTGTCGAAGTTGCGGAAGCCGTGACCGCAGCGCTTGACCTTCTTGACCAACAGGTTGAGTCCCTCGGTCGGGCCGTTGCTGGCACCGCTGTGGTGGTGGGCGATGATCTCGGTGCGCCAAGACGCCAGGGTGTTGCCGAGGGAGCGGATCTCGTCCACGTCGTCAGTTCTGCAGCCAGCGATGACCTTGTCCAACAGCACGGCCGCCTCGGCTGGGTCGTCGGTGAGGTAGACGTCTCGCACGGACTCCTTGGCCAGCCAGGCCCCGAGGTTCTCGTCGTGAGGGTCGCCCACTCGAAGCCCGAGCAGCAGGCGCTTCCTGCCCGCTTCGTTGAGGCGCTCGGAGCCGGTGAGCAACAGCTTGCGGATCCGATACAGCGGGTCGCCCTTGCGACCCCGGTGGCCAAGGGTCTCGTTCTGGACCCGACGCCGGACGGCATCCACGCAGCGGTTGGCGGCTCTCGTCACGTGGAACGGATCAGCTACCCGGCGAGCATGGGCCAGGTGCGGGTTGAGCCCCGCTCGGTAGGACTCGGCCAGGTCGGTGGCCACGGTGGTGATGCCGGCCAGCCACCAAGGGTTCTGGGCCTCGCACCATCGCCGCAGGTCAAGCGCCCTGTTGCCCTCCACCATGTCGATGATCATGGGCCGGTCGAGATCGACAAGCCCGGTGGCATAAAGCGTCGGATGGGTGGCCGTGGCCTTGAGATAGGAGGTCTCGTCTACTCCCAGGTTGGTGACCACACCAACCCGACGGGGGTCGTCCACCAGGGCAGTGCCGTGTTCCTTCACCGCCTCCATCACCGTCCACCAACACACGCCCAGCTCTCGAGCCAGGCCCGCCACCGGCCGAGCGTTGGCGCCTACCTGGCGACAGGCCTCGACCCCGGCTCGCTGTGTCAACACCGTGCGCGACGACACATGGATCGAGGTCTCGGTCCAGGTCTTGGCCTCGCAGTCGGCCTCGGGGCAGCGCCACCGGCGCTTGCGCCACATGAGTCGGGCCGGCCGGCCGAAGCAGGCCAGGCCCCGGATCTCCACCGCCATGCGGTCCTGGGACTCGGCCCGGGTGCCACAGCGCTTACAGCCCATGAGCTCGAGCGTGGTCTCGATCTCGATGACCACCTCGTCGGGTGTCTCGGAGACCTTGAGCACCCGGAACCCGTCCAGTCCCAGAAGCGCTTCCGCCAAACCGTTACCGTCACTCATGTCAGGGGCCTCCCTCGTCGCAGCCGTCGAACAGCCGCAACGATGGCGGGGCCCCTGACCCCGTTGGTGGACCCTCAGCCCTTGGGAGCCGAGGTCATGCTCCCCAGTTCAACGCGAAGAGCCCCTTTGCCCTCGGCGCCGACCCAGTCGCACTACCGGGCCCGTCACGCGGGAGCGGCGCTGCGCTCCTTCATAGGGTCAGGGGCCATTTCGGAGTGTCCGCTGGGTACCACCAGTGGCCGCCGATGACCCCCCAGAAACCCCTGGTTTTGCTCCCACGCGCTCCCAAGGCGCTCCCAAAGGAGGATCCAGATGGGTTTCCGCCGCGTCCGGAGATCGTGGATGGAGTCCCACTATCGGAGAGTCGGATTCAGGTAAAGTAAGATAGTCACCTTATGGCACGCACCACCCTTCGGGCCAAGGGCCAGTTGACGCTTCCAGAGGAGATCCGCGCTAGAGCGCACCTGGAGGAGGGAGACCTGCTCGAGGCCGAGATCACTGCCGAAGGCGTCCTGCTTCGGCCGCAGAAGGTGATCGACGCCACGCAAGCGTGGTTCTGGACGCCGGAGTGGCAGGCCGGCGAGCGTGAGGCGGATGCTCAACTGGCTGCCGGGTCGGGCCAGACCTTCGAGTCCGGTGAGGAGTTCCTCGAGGCCTTGGGCGCTATAGCCAAGCCGGCGGCCCGCCGTCGCCGCCACCAGTAGCTCTGCCCACCTTCGGCTGGCTGCCGCGATTCGGTGCAGACTTCAAGCGTTTGACGCCGGCTCAACAAGCGGCATTCCTGGCGGCGGTTGCGCAGTTCGTCGACGACCTAGGGCCGGGCGACCAGTTCCGCAAGGGCCTTCGCGTCAAGGGCGTGAAGGGAGCACCCGGCGTGTTCGAGATGACTTGGGCTGGAGATGGGCGGGCGACCTTTCAATACGGCGAGTCAATGAGGGCCGGCGAGCCGCACGTCGTCTGGCGACGGGTGGGCACCCATGCCATTCTCCGCCAGCCCTGAGGCCCTCGCCCGAGGTCCGACCGGCGATGGCCACCAGTGACCCCTATCGACCGTACGTTCGCTCCCCGGCTGCCCCCTTCTCGCTCCCAAGCCTGCTAAAAAGGGCTCTTAACCAGGGATTTCGCGAGGTCAGAGCGGTTCTGCGAAGCCCTGTGCACCGGTTCGATTCCGGTCGCCGCCTCTAGAGAAGTCCAGGATCAGGAAGCATTTTCCGGTCGCCCGCTGGTCGCATCGACGGCGCTAGGACACCGCCAGGACACGAAAAGACACAAGAAGTCAACACAAGAAGTCGCCGCCAGCCATTGGTT
>JALZJC010000105.1 GCA_030859945.1 Actinomycetota bacterium
GGCCATGAGGTCGGCGGCCGAGAGGGAGGAGGTGGGATGACCGGACGCAGCGGCCGAGCTGGTCCGGATGGAGTCCACGCGAAGCTGCTGTGCCAGTTCTGCCCACTGCTCATGGTCACTCATCGACTACGCCTCTCTCTTGGGCCTCTCTTCGGTTCGCCAACCGGGCCTGGTGGCCCATCTTAGGAGCCCGGCGACGAGGCGCCACTGGGCGCCGCCCGACGGGGCTCCAGCCCAGGCGGACCTCGGTTAGCAGCGATGGCCTGCGCCGGCGCCGGCAGGGACGAACACCAGGTTGTCGGGCTCGTAGCCCCCCTCCAGCCGGCGCCCCACCACGCCGGCCAGGGCCTGGTCCCTCGCCGCCTGCAGCAGGGCGGCGCCGGCGCCGGCATGGGACGGCGTCGTCTGCCAGCTCGGGCCGGCCAGCTCGAGCCGGTCCAGGAGCTGGCGGCGCTCACGGTGAGGGAGGGTGGTGGTGCTGTGGCCCTCCATCCACACCACGTCGGCGGCGAAGAAGCTGACCGGCGCACGCTCGGAGACGCGGCGCAGGGCGCCGGGGCTGCGGGCCTCGTCCCGCCGGGCCAGGGTGTCGGCATCCGGTCGCCCGTCGGCTCCCACGGCCACGACCTCGCCCTCCATGATCACGGCCACGGCACCGAGGGCCCGCCCCAGGTGGCGCAGCTCGGGGTAGCGGCCGGTCACCTCCCCGTCCTCGCCGTCCACCCGGACGCGGCCGCCTTCCGATGACACCAGCGTCCGCCGACCGCCCCAGGCCACCTCGAACGACCATGCCTCCTCGTCGGCGGGGACCTGGCCCACGGGGAGCGTCACCGGGGTCACGCCCCTGGGCATGAGCTCCCTGCCGGGGTCCTCGGGCGGGTCCATGCGGTGCATCATCCAGTTCTTGCCTCCGGTCCTGAAAAGGACGTAGCGCCCTCGCGCCCGCTTCCCGCTGATGGTGACCATCACCTCCCGGTCCTCCCACTTGTGGCACTCGTAGGTGCCCTGGTCCCAGATCGCCACCTTGCCCCCGCCGTACTCGCCTTCGGGGATGTGGCCCTCGAAGTCGATGTAGGAGATGGGGTGGTCCTCGGTGTGCACCGCCAGGTGGTTCACCTCCGGGTCCGGGGGTACGCCCTTGGGGACGGCCCAGGAGACCAGAACGCCGTCGCGCTCGAGGCGGAAGTCCCAGTGAAGGGCGGTGGCGTGGTGCTCCTGCACCACGAAGCGGTTCCCGGCATCCGGTCGGTCTTCACCGGCGGGCTCGGGAGTCCGCTCGAAGTCCCGCATGGATCGGTACTCGACCAGGGGGTCGCCATGGGAGTCGCGGTCGGGCTCGGCCATCGACCGGGGTTTACCATGGCCACGACCATGGAAGTGCTCGCCGGCACCGAGAGAGGCCTGGTGGACGCCGGCTCCGGTCGCACCGTCGCCTTCGAGGGCCACGACGTGTCAGCCGTGGCCGGCCGTTGGGTGGTGGTGGACGGCGAGCGGCTGGCTGCCGTCGAGGACCCGGCGGGACTCGAGATGAACGGGCGGGCGCTCGGCGTGCGGATCACCTGCCTCGACGCCCGCCCGGGTGCCGAGCCGTTGGTGGGCACGGCCGAGGCCCACCTCTACCGCCTGGGGGACGAGCCCCGCCGGGTCGTCGCCTTCGACGAGGCCGAAGGCAGGGACCGGTGGTACACGCCGTGGGGCGGCCCACCCGACGTCCGCTCGCTGTGCACCGCCCCCAGCGGAGCCATCCTCGTCAACGTCCACGTCGGGGGCATCCTCCGCTCCGACGACGACGGTGGCGAGTGGCGGGCCACCATCGACCTTCACCACGACGTCCACCAGGTGCTGGCCCTGGACGGGAGGGCGGCGGTGGCCGCCTGCGCCCACGGGTTCGCCGTCAGCGAGGACGACGGCTCGACCTGGGCCGTGGACGAGGGAGGGCTGCACGCCACCTACAGCCGGGCCGTGGCGCTGGCGGGGGAGATGGTGCTGCTGAGCGTCTCCAGCGGTCCCCAGGGGCGCCAGGCGGCGGTCTACCGGCGGCCCCTCGGTGCCGACGGTGACTTCGAGCGCTGCCGGGCTGGGCTGCCGGAGTGGTTCGAGGGCAACGTGGACACGTTCTGCCTGGTCGGCGCTCCCGACGGGGGCGCTGCTCTGGCCACCCGGTCGGGCGAGGTCTACGTCTCGGGCGACGAGGGCGCCACGTGGGAGCAGGCGGCATCGGGCCTGCCCTCGATGCGCTGCCTGGCTCTGGCCTGAGCGGGCTCGGTGGGCGAGGAGCAGTGGCGGCGGCCCCTGCGTTCAGTTCGAGGCGCCACCATGGCCGCCTGCTTCGCGCCCTTCTTCCTCCTCTGGGCCATCGGATCCCTTCCCCTGCCGCTCCGGGTGCTCGCCGGCCTGCTGTGCCTCGTGTGCCTGGCGTCGTGCGTGGACGCCTGGGGCGCGGGGGTCGTCGTCGGCTCCGAAGGCGTCAAGGTTCGACGGACGCTGCTGCGTCGTCGAATGGCCTGGGATGACATCGACGGCTACGCCTCGGAGCGCCGCGGTCTCTCGGGGAGGCAGATCGTGATCCGCGCCGTCCCGCGCCGAGGGCGCCCCTTCCAGATCAGCGATCAACCCCTCCCCGAGCCGGAGGCGGTGAAGTTGGTCGAGGACCTGTCCGCGGAGCTCGAGTCGCGCCGCTCGAGCCCTCCTAGGTGAACTTGAGGAGGATGAACACCACGAAGCCGATGAGGGCCAGCGCCTCGGTGAAGGCGATCCCGAGGAACATGGTGGTGCGCACCTGGCCCGCCGACTCGGGGTTGAGGGCCATGGCGTCGATGGCCTTCCCCACCACGTACCCGATGCCGATGCCGGGGCCGATGGCGGCGAACCCGTAGCCGATTCCGGCCCCGAGGGCCGAGAGGCCCTTCTCGCTGAGCGGCATTCCACCGCTGGGGTAGCCGTAAGGGCTGGGACCTGGCGGGCCCACCTGGGCGTTCACCAGCGAAATGCTGGCCAGGGTGGCCACCACGAACGTGAAACCGAGCACGACGCGGCGAGTGTTCACCGAATCTCGCAAGGTGAGGACCCAGCCCGTCAAGTCGGGGCACCCTATCGTCCTACCCGCGTCCGGGCAACGAGGCGTCCTCGACGCTTACAGTGCGGGCCGCGCCCATGTCGACAGAGACGGAGCCAGAGCACCGGGCGGCCACGGTCGACCGGGACGGGCAACTCTCGACGGACCAGCGCGCCGGGCGTCCCCGCGCCGGCGCCCGCCGCATGGTCCGGAACCCGGCCTTCATGGTGGCCATGCTTGCCGTGGCCGCCGCCATGTGGGCCGTCGTGGGCTCCCACCAGGTGTTCCCGTACCTGTCGGACGACCACGACGAGGCCATCTACCTCCTCCAGGCCGATGCCCTGGCTCACGGGCACCTGTTCCCACCGGCCCCGGAGAACCCGGAGTCGTTCCGTCCCTGGCTCAGCGTCCTCTCGGGTGACAGGTACGTCCTCAAGTACTCGCCGGTGCACGCCTCCGTGATCGCCTTGGGGACGCGGCTGGGAAGTCCCCGCCTGGCACTCGGCCTCATAGCCGCAGCGGTGGTGGTCCTGGCCTATCTGCTGGCCGGGGAGGTGCTCCGCGACCGGAGGCGGGCCGCGCTGGCCAGCGCCTTCCTCGCCTGCTCCCCCTTGTTCCTGATCCAGAGCGTGACCTTCCTCCCCTACGCCTCGAGCTTGCTGCTCCTCATGGCCTTCGCCCTGACCCTCCTCAAAGGCATGCGTTCGGGCGGGCGCCTGTGGCTGTGGGCGAGCGGCTTCCTCCTCGGAGTGGCCGTGTTCGCCCGTCCCTTCGACGCCGTCCTCTTCGCCGCACCGCTGGGGCTGTACTTCCTGGTCTCGTCGTGGCGGGACCGCACCAAGCTCTTCGGTCGAGCGGGCTGGCTGGCCCTGGGCGCGGCCCTGCCCCTGGTAGCCATGCTGGCCTACTACTGGGCGGCCACGGGGAGCCCTCTGCGATCGCCGTTCTCGGTCCTTGAGCCCCGGGACACACTGGGCTTCGGAAACAGGAAGATCACCCCCGGGCACCCGGATCTGATCTTCACGCCTGCGCACGGCGTGTACGGCGTGATCCGCCACGTCCTCCTGACCAGCTTCTGGTGCTTCGGCGGGCTGCTGCTCATCGGTTTCGTCCTCACCGGGCTGCGCCGACGGCGGCGAGGCGGCCCAACTCCCTGGTTGGCCCTGGTGGCCGTGAGCGTTCCCCTCGGGTACCTCTTCTTCTGGGGCACCTACGGCACGGGCCTGCGCGGCAGCCTCACCGCCTTCCTCGGGCCCTTCTACTTCCTCCCCCTTCTGGTGCCCGTCACCTTCCTGGCCGCGAGCGGGTTCGTCGACTTCTGGCAGCGCGATCGGTTCCTCGGAGCCCTGGCCCTCGTGAGCATGCTGACCGCGAGCGGGTACCTCCTGGCCAGGGGAGTCCAGGTCAACCTCCGCGCCACCAGGGAGGACCGCATGCTGTACTCCACTCTGGCCCCGATCAGGGACGAGCGGGCCATCGTGTTCCTGCAGCCGCTGTACGGGCCCACCCTCCTCCATCCCTTCACGGGTCTGCGGAACTCCCATGACTACGACGGCAGGACCGTCTACGCCCTCGACCTCGGCGAGCACCAGGACCTGGACGTCATCGACGACCACCCGGGCAGGGTGGCCTACAGGTTCCGTCTGGAGGGGGGGGACTATCGGGACAACCCGCCCGATCCCGCCCTTTACAGCTCCTTGTTGCCCCTGCGCGTCGTGGAGCAGCCCAGCCTGCGGACCACGTTGTCGCTGCAGAACCCGACCGCCGAGCCCGTCGTCCTTGTGACCGTGGTGATGGACGGGCGGCGGGACACCTTCGTCGTCGATACGCAGTCCTATGCCGGCAAGGCATACCGCGCCGGCCTCGGTGTCGGGCGTGGCTCCGTCGACCTGAGTGGGCCGGTGGTGTCCCACGGGGTGGAGCCGGTCGACCACGATGGCCTCGTCATCTCGGTCTCGGTGGCGTCAGGCTCGGGCGAGACCCCGCGCACCTTGTACCAGCGAGAGTTCGGGTGGAACGCCGCGGGGCCGTCGATCCGGGTCCTCCTGCCCGGTTTCCTGGCGGCCAACCACCTCGGCGCCGAGGACCCGCTGGCCGAGCTGGTGGGCACCGGCCGTGACCGTGACCGTGACCAAGGCGCTCCATCTCGAACCCGCTGAGCCGGAGGGCGCCGGCCCTCAGTCACGGACCACGCAGGCGCCCGCCAGGGTGGAGATCTCGATGCCGCGCCTGCCCTGGCGGATGACGTTGACGTCTATCCCGTTGGTGGCGAACGCCAGAGACAGCCCGCTCTCGGGGTCGGCCCAGCCGATCTGCCCGGCGGCGCCGCCGTGGCCGAAGGCCCGAGGGGAGGTGGCGGTCCCGAAACCCCGGATGAACCCGAACCCGTCGTCACCGGCCATCACCAGGCCGAGGGTGCGGTTGGCGGGCGAGCCGAACAAGGGGTCGGCAAAGCGGTTGCGGACCGTCCCCGTGGCATCGGCCAGGATGCCGGCGTCCCATATGCCCCCCTGGTTGTGCAGAAGGGCCTGGTAGAAGAGGGCTAGGTCGTCGGCCCTCATGATGCCGCCGCCTCCGGGGATGCCGAGGGCGCGGACCTCGGCGACGTTGAGGCACAGCAAGGCCTCGTAGGCGCTCTCGGCCCTCGGCAGCTCCCGCACCCCGAGGACCTCCTCGAGCTCGTCGGCGTTCGCCATCCGGCCCCGGATCTCGATGGTGGCGATGTCACCCTGGTCCTCTGCCCGGACGCCGAGTACCCGCCGGGGGAGCCCGGCCGGTTCCGTGACGAAGCGGTGCACGGCATCACAGAAGTCCGTGCCGCTGACCCGCTCGATGATCTCGGCCAGGACCCAGTGGGCCGAGGTCGGGTGGTAGCCGTAGGCCGTCCCCGGCTCCCACTCGAGGGTCCAGCGCCCGAACTCCTCCAGCCTGGCTTTCCTGGTGTACCACTCGGGCGGGCCCAAGGCCGCGTGCGGAAACCCGGCCGTGTGCACGAGCAGGTGTTCAACGGTGACCGCCTCCTTGCCGCGGGTGGCGAACTCGGGGACGTAGTCGCCGACGCGGCTACCCACATCCAAGACGCCCTCGCCCATAAGGGCCCAGACGGTGGCGGCGACGAAGGCCTTGATGGACGAGAAGACCACGTAGCGCGTGCTGTCGGAAGCGTCGCCGAAGGTCTCCAGAGCCACCAGCTCGCCGTGGTGGGCGACGGCGATCTGGCACGACGGCAGGACCCCTTGGTCCACCTCTTGCCGAGCCCGGGCCAGGAGGGCGTCGAGCCGGCCAGGGTCGACGCGCCCATCTCGCAGATGTCCCACGCTGGTCACACGCCTCACGGTACCGCCGAGAGCCTGGGATCCGGCCGCGCAACCGGCTGGGCGGGTCCCTCGCCCGGCGCGCCGGGGCGCCGGCGCTCAGCGGAAGATGGCCGAGCGGTAGTAGCGGAGCTCCTCCACGCTCTCCCGGATGTCGTCGAGAGCCCGGTGGCTCCCACCCTTCTTGGGTGCCTTCTCCAATGCGTCGGGGTACCAGCGCCGGCACAGCTCCTTCACGCTGGACACGTCGATGGAGCGGTAGTGGAGCCAGTCGTCGATGCTCGGAAGCTGGGCGGCGAGGAAGGTGCGATCGGTGCCGATGGAGTTGCCGCAGAGGGGCACGGTCCGGCGCTCGGGCACGTGCTGCTTGATGAAGCCGAGGGTCTGGCGCTCGGCGTCGGCCAAGGTGACGGTGGACGACTGGATGGCGGTGAGCAGCCCGCTCTTCTCGTGCATGGTGCGCACCACGTCCTCCATGGCCTCGAGTTTGCCGGGTGGGCACGCCACCACCAGGTCCGGCCCCTCGGCCACCACCTCCAGATCGTCGTCGGTGACCAGGGTGGCGACCTCCACGACCACGCAAGTCTTGGGATCCAGCCCGGTCATCTCGAGATCCATCCAGACGAGCACGGGCCGGATCGTAGGCTGGCTCCGATGGAGCCCGTCGTGAAGGTGCCGGTGATCCACCTCGACCCCGAGCTGCCTCTGCCCTCCTACGGGTGGGAGGGCGACGCCGGGGCGGACCTGGTGGCACGGGAGGGCGCCACGCTGGCGCCGGCCGGCGGACGGGCCCTGGTGGCTACCGGTATCGCCCTGGCCATCCCTGACGGCTACGCCGGGTTCGTGCAGCCGCGGAGCGGGCTGGCGTTGCGCCACGGCGTCACCTGCCTCAACACGCCCGGCCTCATCGACCCGGGCTATCGCGACGAGCTGCGGGTCCTGTTGGTGAACACCGACCCGGACCGCCCCTACGAGGTGCGACGGGGCGACCGGATCGCCCGGCTGGTGATCCAGCGGGTGGAGCGAGCTTCCTTCGCCGTCACCTCCGAGCTGCCACTTGGCGCCCGCGGTCTGCGCGGCTTCGGCTCCACGGGGACCTGACGGCGTGCCCGAGCTGCCCGAGGTCGAGTCGCTGGCCCTGTTCCTGGCAGAGAAGGCCACCGGGCTCGCCATCGAGGGTGTGGAGTTGGTGGCCTTCTCCGCTCTGAAGACCTTCGACCCACCGCTCGAAGCTCTGTCCGGACGCAATGTCACCGGTTGCGGGCGAAGGGGAAAGTTCCTCCTCCTCCACGCCGAGCCCCTCTGGCTCGTCTTGCACCTGGCCCGGGGAGGGTGGGTGCGTTGGAACGACGCCCTGCCCCCAGGCCGGGCCAAGCCGGGCAAGGGCCCCCTCGCTCTCCGGGTGCGCCTCGACGGTGGAGGGGGGTTCGACGTCACCGAGGCCGGGACCGAGAAGCGACTGGCTGTCTACGTGGTGGGATCGCCAGACGACGTGGAGGGCATCGCCCGCCTCGGTCCCGACCCCCTCGACCCCGCGTTTGACGCACCAGCCCTGAAGGCGGCACTGGCCCAGCAGGGGGGCCAGCTCAAGGCCGCTCTCACCACCCAGTCCGTCGTGGCCGGGGTGGGGAATGCTTACTCGGACGAGGCGCTCCACGTCGCCCGCCTCTCCCCGTTCAGGCCCGCCGCCAGCCTGAGCGAGGAGGAAGCGGTCCGGCTTCACGCCGCGGTGACCGAAGTGTTGGCCGACGCCATGGCCCGCAGCGCGGGCCTGCCGGCGGCCGGCCTGAAGAAGGAGAAGAGGTCCGGGATGCGGGTGCACGGCCGAGCCGGTGAGCCCTGCCCCGTGTGCGCAGACACCGTGAGGGAGGTGTCGTTCGCCACCAAGTCACTCCAGTACTGCCCCACCTGCCAGACCGGCGGCAAGATCCTCGCTGACCGCCGCCTGTCGCGCTTGCTCAAGTAGCGCCCACCGTTGCCAAACGCCTCGCCAGTTTGATCACTGGACCCCCCTCCCCGGGCTGCGACGTGTGCAAACCGATCCCGCCCTTGGAACGGGAACGCTCCTGATAACTTTGGCTCCTGCTGCGGACGTGGCTCAGTGGTAGAGCATCACCTTGCCAAGGTGAGGGTCGCGGGTTCGAATCCCGTCGTCCGCTCCAC
>JALZJC010000114.1 GCA_030859945.1 Actinomycetota bacterium
CGAGCAGCGGCTCCAGCCCCGAGCGCCGGCGGGCAGCCTGAACCATCTCGGGCCAGGACGAGGGCACCAGCCAGCCGTCGAGGCTGGCCGGGCCGCCGTGACCGGTGGCCAAGCGGTCGGCCGTGACTCCGGCCGGCTCCACCGACACCTTCGCCCTTCCTTCGAGCGCCTCGCACACGGCGGCCAGCTCGGTGGAGCACACCAGGCGCATGTCACCCCCACCGTCGCCATCACCCCCGCCCTGCCCCTCGTCGAGGCGTGAGCGCACCACGAGGGACCCGACCACCATGATCACGGCGGCGACCAGCGCCAGCACTCGGGTGGCCATGCACACGAGCGTAAGGGGTCGTCGCCCACCCCTCGGGATCGGGGCACTGGTGGCGGCCAGCTAGCCTTTTTCCTGTGACCGTCCTCCAGGATCTGGGCCAGCGCGCCAAGCGGGCGGCAACGGTGTTGGCCGGCGCGTCCACCGCGGTGAAGAACACCGCCCTCGAGGCCGGCGCCGACCTCCTGGTGCAAAGGGCGGCCGACGTCGTGGCCGCCAACGCCGAGGACGTGGCTCGGGCCGAGGGGGCTGGGACGTCAGCCACCGTCGTCGATCGTCTCCGTCTCGACACCGCCCGCGTGGAGGCCATGGCCGACGGCCTTCGACAGGTGGCGGCCCTGCCCGACCCGGTGGGTGAGGTGGTGGCCGGCTGGTCCCGGCCCAACGGGCTGCGCATCAGCCAGGTGCGGGTGCCCCTCGGTGTGGTGGGGATCATCTACGAGAACCGCCCGAACGTCACCAGCGACGCCGCCGGCCTGTGCCTCAAGTCCGGCAACGCCGCCTTCCTGCGCGGCTCGTCCGCCGCCATCACCTCCAACATGGCCATCGCCCAGGTGCTGCGAGAGGGGGCGGCCAAGGCCGACCTGCCCGAGGACGTAGTGGTGCTGGTGGAGGACGTGAGCCGGGAGTCGGCCGTGGCCTTCATGCGCCTTCGGGGCGTGATCGACTGCCTCGTCCCCCGCGGCGGCCACTCGCTCATCCAGGCCGTCCTCGACAACGCCACCGTCCCCTACGTGATCGACGGGGACGGCAACTGCCATGTGTACGTGGACGAGTTCGCCGACCTCGACATGGCCCTGTCCATCCTCGTCAACGCCAAGACCCAACGGCCTTCGGTGTGCAACGCCGCCGAGTCCCTGGTGGTGCACGAGGCCGTGGCCGAGCGCTTCCTGCCCAGGGCCGCCGAGGCCCTTCAGGGCGTCGAGCTCGTCGGCGACATCCGGGCCCGACAGGTCCTCCCCGACATCGGTGTCGCCGATGACGCCGCCTTCGGCGCCGAGTTCCTGGCCCTCAAGCTGTCGGTCGCCGTGGTGGCTTCGCTGGAAGGGGCCATCGACCACGTGCGCCGCTACGGCTCCGGTCACACCGAGGCCATCGTCACCGCCGACCTGGCCGCGGCCCGGCGCTTCGCCAACGAGGTCGACGCCGCCGCCGTGGTCGTCAACGCCTCCACCCGCTTCGTCGACGGCGAGCAGTTCGGCTTCGGCGCCGAGATCGGTATCAGCACCCAGAAGCTGCACGCCCGAGGCCCCATGGGCCTGCGCGAGCTCACCACCGTGAAGTACGTGGTCGAGGGCAACGGCCACATCCGCACGTGACGGCTCGCCCGTGACAGCAGCGCCGTTCGCCTCCGGAGCCGAGGTGCGAGAGGGCCTGGCCGGGGTCGGCTACCTGGCGGACGATGCCATCGCCGGCGTGGTGTACCTGGCCGAGCGCCTGGCCAAGCCGGTGCTGGTGGAGGGACCTGCCGGGGTGGGCAAGACGCAGCTGGCCAAGTCGGTGGCGGAGATGGCCGGCGCCCGGCTCATTCGCCTCCAGTGCTACGAGGGCCTCGACGAGTCCAAGGCCCTCTACGAGTGGAACTACAAGAAGCAGCTGTTGCGCATCCAGGCCCAGCGGCACACGGCCGAGATGGCCATGGAGGGCGCCGAAGCGGCCTGGAGCCGGATCGAGGAGGACATCTTCAGCGAGGAGTTCCTCCTCACCCGGCCCCTGCTCGAAGCCATCCGGGCCGTCGACCCGGTGGTGCTGCTCGTCGACGAGGTGGACCGGGTGGAGGTGGAGACGGAGGCCCTGCTGCTCGAGGTCCTCTCCGACTACCAGGTCTCCATTCCCGAGTTGGGCACGGTGGTGGCCACCCAGGTCCCCCTGGTCTTCCTCACGTCCAACAACAGCCGGGAGCTGTCCGAGGCCCTCAAGCGCCGGTGCCTCTTCCTCCACGTGGACTACCCGGACCCGGAGCGAGAGAAGGCCATCGTGCGCTCCCGGGTACCGGGTATCTCGGAGCACCTGGCCGACCAGGTGGTGCGAATCGTGCGCCTCATCCGCCAGCTCGACCTGAAGAAGGTTCCGTCCGTGTCGGAGACCCTGGACTGGGCCGGGACCCTCGTGCTCCTCGGGGCCGAGGGTGTGGACGCAGCGACGGCGCGGGAGACCCTGCACATCCTCCTCAAGCACCAGGCCGACATCGTCAAGGCAGGGCGAGAGTTGACCGTCGTCGGGGCCTGACCACGACCGATGTTCGACATGCTGTCCCGGTTCATCGTCGAGCTGCGGGCCGCGGGACTGCCCGTGAGCCTCACCGAGGACATCGACGCCATGGAGGCCGTCCGCCACGTGCCCCTCGAGGACCGGCAGGCCTTCAAGCACGCGCTCGGCGCCACCCTGGTGAAGTCGCACTCACATGGCAAGGCCTTCGACGCCATCTTCGACGTCTACTTCTCGCCTCAGCACCTCGGCCAGGGTCCGGCCACCGGCGCCCCGGAGGAGCTGGAGCAGTGGCTGGAGCGGGCTTTCTTCGACGACGACGGCGCCACCATGGAGGCGGCCATGAAGGCGGCGGCGGCCCACGCCGTCACCAGGTTTGCGGGCATGGAGGAGGGGCGGCCGGTGGGGGGGCGGTACTACCTTTACCGCACCCTGCGTCACCTCGACCTCGACGGGCGCCTGGAGCGCCTCCTGGGGTCGAGCCGCCAGCAGGACGGCGACGGGCTCACCGAGCTGGAGGAGAGGCTCCTGGCCGACGAGCACCGGGCTCGGGTGGAACGGCTCCGGTCGGAGGTCGAGGGGGAGATCCGCCGGCGCCTGGTGGCCGACCGGGGCCCCCAGGCGCTGGCCAGGACCATGCGGGTCCCACTCCCCGAGGACGTCGACTTCATGCACGCCAGCGCCGAGGACCTGGCCGCCCTGCGGCGTGCCCTTCACCCACTCACCCGGAAGCTGGCCGCTCGGCTGGGCCGGCGTCGTCGCCACCGCCGGCGGGGGTCGCTCCACTTCCGCCAGACGGTGCGTCACTCGCTCTCCTACGGCGGCGTCCCCGCGGAGCTGAGGTTCCGCCACCCCCACCCGTCCAAGCCCGAGATCCTGGTGATCGCCGACGTGTCGGGGTCGGTGGCCTCGTTCTCCCGCTTCACCCTGGAGCTGGTGCACGCCATGTCCTCGCAGTTCTCCAAGGTGCGCAGTTTCGTGTTCGTGGACGGGATCGACGAGGTGACCCATCTCTTCGAGGGCAGCCAGGACCTCGGCGAGGCCGTGCACAGGGTAAACACCGAGGCCGACGTCATCCGGGCCGACGGCCACTCCGACTACGGCCGTGCGCTGGAGGTCTTCTGGGCGCGTTGGGGCCGGGAGATATCACCCAAGACGACGGTCATCGTCCTCGGCGATGCACGGAACAACTACCACGCGGCCGAGGCCTGGGTGATGGCCGAGGTGGCCAGGGTGGCTCGCCGCGTGTACTGGCTGAACCCCGAGCCCCGCCCCTACTGGGACACCGGCGACTCGGTCGTCGACCAGTACGCGGTCCATTGTGACGGCACCTTCGAGTGCCGCAACCTGAAGCAGTTGGCCCGCTTCGTGGACCACCTGTCGTGAGTGACGTGACGCGCTTGGTCCTCATCCGCCACGGCGAGGCCCGCGCCGCCCTGGAGCGCGTCGTGGGGGGTGAGCGCGGTTGCACGGGCTTGAGCGAGCTGGGCCGGCACCAGGCCCGGATGTTGCGGGACCGCCTCGCCCGAACTGGCGAGCTCGTGGCCGACGTCCTGGCCTCGAGCACCCTGCCTCGGGCCATCGAGACTGCGGAGATCATCGCCCCCGCCCTCGCCAGCTCCACCGGGGCCAGGCCCGAGATGGTGCGCGACTGCGAGCTGTGTGAGCTGCACCCGGGGGAGTGCGACACCCTCGGTTGGGAGGAGTACGCCGAGCGTTACGGGGTGGACATGAGCAACCGTCCCTACGAGCCCATGTCCCCGGGCGGGGAGAGCCTGGCCGAGTTCAACGTGCGGGTGGGACGGGCCCTCACCCGCCTCACCGACGAGCACGAGGGCCGGAGCGTGGTGGTGGCCTGCCATGGCGGGGTGGTCATCGGCTCGATGAAGTGCTTTCTCGGCCTGCCCGCCCTGCCCTCGCCCAGCGTCGACCTCCTGGTCACCAACACATCTCTCACCGAGTGGGAACGTGGCAACGGCCAGGGGGGCGACAACCAGTGGCGCCTGGTGCGCTACAACGATGCGGCCCACCTCACCGTGGCGGGGAACGACTCGTGAGCGGGAAAGAGGCGATCGCCACCCAGCTGGAGGCGGCGCGGGCCCGCTCGCTCGATGTCCTGGAGCCACTGTCCGACGCCGACCTGGTCCGGCAGCACTCGAAGCTCATGTCACCGGTGGTGTGGGACCTGGCTCACGTGGGCAACTACGAGGACCAGTGGCTGGTGCGCGCCCTCGGAGCATCCGGGCTCCGGTCCGACCTCGACCCCATCTACGACGCCTTCCGCCACCCCCGGGCCAACCGTCCCGCCCTGCCACTGCTGGGGCCCGAGGAGGCCCGGTCCTATGTGGCCGAGGTGCGGGGACGGGCCCTGGACGTGCTGGCGGAGGTGGAGCTGGACCCAGCTCGGCGCCTTCTGGCCGACGCCTTCGTGTACCACCTCGTGGTCCAGCACGAGCTCATGCACGACGAGACCATGCTGGCGAGCCTCCAGCTCATGGACGAACCTGGTTACCGGGCCGTGGCCGCGCCGCTCCCGGTGGGCGCGCCACCTGCCCCCGACGAGGTGCTGGTCGAGGGCGGCCCCTTCGTGATGGGCACGAGCGCCGAGCCCCGCGCTCTCGACAACGAGCGGCCCGCCCACCAGGTCACCCTGGCCCCGTTCTTCATCGACACCGCCCCGGTCACCAATGGCGCCTACGCCGAGTTCGCGGAGGCTGGTGGCTACGGCGAGCGGAGGTGGTGGGACGAGGAGGGATGGGCCTGGCGCCAGGAGGCGAGCCTCGAGCACCCCGAGTTCTGGACCCGTCAGGGGCCGTCGTCATGGTCCCGCCGGCGCTTCGGCTGGAACGAGGACCTGCCGCTCGACGAGCCGGTGCAGCACGTGTGCTACCACGAGGCCGCGGCCTACGCCCGTTGGCGGGGCAAGCGCCTGCCGACCGAGGCCGAGTGGGAGAAGGCGGCGTCCTGGGACCCGTCGACCGGGCGCAAGCGTCGGTACCCGTGGGGCGACGGCGAACCCAGCGCCACCCGGGCCAACCTTGGACAGGACCACCTCCGGCGGGGACACCTCGGCCCCGCTCCGGTGGGGGCCTACCCGGACGGTGCCAGCGCCTACGGCTGCCACCAGATGGTGGGTGACGTGTGGGAGTGGACGGGCTCTGTCCTCGACCCCTACCCGGGCTTCCGCTCCTTCCCGTACCCGGAGTACTCCGAAGTGTTCTACGGCTCGGGATACAAAGTGCTCCGCGGCGGCTCGTGGGCCACGCACCACAGCGTGGCCCGCACCACCTTCCGCAACTGGGACTACCCCGTTCGCCGCCAGATCTTCTGCGGCTTCCGCTGCGCCCGCGACGCCTAGTGGAGCATCCGGACGCGGTGCCCGAGGGCTCGGTGGTGGTGGCCACGGCCGGGGAGCTGAGGAACACCAGCGCCCTGTCCGTCGAGGTCCACCTCGGGCCCGAGGACATCGCCTCGGAGCTTCGTGACGACGCCCGCCGGGGCCTCCTGGCCCGGCCCAAGGAGCTGCCGCCCAAATGGTTCTACGACGAGCTGGGATCGCTGCTGTTCGAGGCCATCACCCGCCTGCCGGAGTACTACCCGGGCCGGCGGGAGCGCCAGATCCTCGAGGATCACGGCCGCGACATCGCCGCCCTCACCGGTGCCGACACGGTGGTGGAGCTGGGCTCTGGCTCGTCGGAGAAGACCCGCCTGCTGCTCGACGCCCTGGCCGAAGCCGGCACCCTGCGTCGCTTCGCCCCCTTCGACGTGAGTGAGGTGATCCTGCGCTCGTCCGGCGCAGCCATCGCCGGCGCCTACCCCGGCATCGAGATCCAGGGCGTGGTGGGGGATTTCGAGCGCCACCTGGGAGCACTGCCAACGGGCGGGCGCCGGGTGGTGGCCTTCCTCGGCGGCACCATAGGGAACCTTCTTCCCGAGCGGCGCAAGACGTTCCTCACCGAGCTGGCTGCCGGGATGGAGCCCGGCGACGCCCTGCTGCTCGGCACGGACCTGGTGAAGGACCCCTCCCGCCTGGTGGCCGCCTACGACGACGCCGTGGGCGTCACCGCCGCCTTCAACCGCAATCTCCTGTCCGTCCTGAACCGGGAGTTGGCGGCCGATTTCGTGCTACCCCGTTATGCCCATGTGACCAGCTGGGACGCCGAGCGGGAGCGCATCGAGATGCGCCTGCGGTCCGTCGGTGAGCAGGCGGTGAGGTTGGAGGCCATCGCCACCGATGTGGCCTTCGCCGACGGGGAGGAGATGCGCACCGAGGTCAGCACCAAGTTCCGCCGGCCGGGTGTGGAGGCCGAGCTGGCCAGCGCCGGCCTCGAGGTGCGGCGCTGGTGGACCGACGGCGGCGGCGACTACGCCCTGTCGCTCTCCTCCCCGGCCTGACCCCCCTCGGACCAGGCAATAACGTGGGTGCGTGCCCGAGCGGTTGACTCTTCTCTGCGTGCATGCCCACCCCGACGACGAGTCCTCCAAGGGCGCGGGAACCGTGGCCCGCTACCACGCCGAGGGCGTGCGCACCGTGCTGGTGTGCTGCACGGGCGGGGAGGAGGGCGACATCCTCAATCCGGCCATGGACCGCCCCGAGGTCCGGGACAACCTCCACCAGATCCGCCTCGAGGAGCTGTACCGGGCGACAGAGGTGATCGGCTACGAGGAGGTGGTGATGCTCGGCTACCGGGACTCGGGCATGCCCGACAGCGAGGCCAACGCACGACCGGACTGCTTCGCGGCCGCCGATCTCGACGAGGCCGTGGGCCGCCTCGTGGCCGAGATCCGTCGGGTCCGGCCGCAGGTCGTGATCACCTACAGCGACGACCAGCAGGGCTATCCCCATCCCGACCACCTGCGGGTCCACGACGTGAGCGTGGCCGCCTTCGACCGGGCCGGCGATGCCGAGGCCTACCGAGGCGCGGGGGAGCCTTGGCAGCCCGTCAAGCTCTACTACACCGTGTGGTCCCGCAACCGGCTGGTCGCCATGCACGAGAAGTTCCTGGAGCTGGGCCTGGAGTCGCCGTTCGACGAGCGGTGGCTCGACCGACCCTCTCAGGACGACCGCGTCACCACCAACGTCGACATCTCCGGCTACGGCGACGTCCGCCGCCAGGCTCTCCTGGCCCACGCCACCCAGATCGATCCCGACTCGCCGTTCTGGTTCGGCCTCCCGCCCGAGGTGGCGCGGACCGTCCATCCCTTCGACGAGTACGTGCTGGCCCGGTCGCTGGTCGACACCGACCTCCCCGAGGAGGACCTCTTCGCAGGGGTACGCCAGAGCGCCGGTCCCGAGGTTGCCGTTTCCGGGGGGAGCGAGTCGCTGGGCAACTAGATTCCTCGGAGCCGGACCGCTGGCCAGGATGACTGGCCGGGACGATTATCTGGGGTGATCCGATGCCCAAGTGGCTCACGCAGGAGTGGCTGGACGAGGAGAGGAGGCTGGCCGAGAGCCAGCCGGAGCGGCCCGGCGCCACGACTCGCATGCAGTACGTGATCACGGGCGCCCCCGAGGGTGAGATCCACTATTACTGGATCCTCGAGAACGGCAAGCTCCTCGAGAGCCGCCTCGGCGACCTGAGCGACTCCGAGGTGACTCTCACCGCAACCTACGACGACGCCATGAAGGTCCAGCAGGGTGAGCTCGACGCCAACGCCGCCTTCATGCAGGGTCGCATCAAGGTCACAGGCAACATGGCCAAGCTCATGGCCCTACTCCCCATCACCAACTCACCGGAGTACCAGCAGTTCCAGGAGGAGCTGCGGGAGGTCACCGAGTACTGAGCGACGCCCCTCCGTCGAGCCGCGGCCATCCGGTCGCCGTCCCCGCGCCGTAGACCCCACGGTGCCCTTCTCTCTGTCCGACGCCAGCGACGGCGCTCTGGTGGTCGCCATCGGCCGGTGGCGGGAGGACGCCCTGGCCGAGGCCTACCGGCGCCATGCCGGCGCCGTGTACGCGCTGGCCCGGCGGGTGCTGGTCGACGTGACGCCCGCCGAGGAGGTGGTGCAGGAGGTCTTCCTGCGCCTCTGGACCGAGCCGGAGAAGTTCGACCCGGACCGTGGGTCGCTGCGCTCCTACCTACTGGCCCAGTCTCACGGACGGGCGGTCGACATCCTGCGCTCGGAGAGCTCCAGACGCCGCCGGGAGGAGCGCCAGGCCCGCCGGACGGCGGAAGCCGGCTACGACCTCGAACGGGAGGTCTGGGACCTCACGGTGGCTGAACGGGTCAAGGAGATGGTCACGGTCCTGCCCCAGGAGGAGCGACGGGCCATCGCCCTCGCGTACTTCGGTGGCCACACCTACCGGGAGGTGGCCATGCTGCTCGACGAGCCCGAGGGGACTGTGAAGAGCAGGATTCGCGCCGGCCTGAAGAGGATGCGCTCGAGGCTCGTGGAAACGGGCGGGGACCCGGCATGGCTCGACGGATGACCCACGCCCAGATCGAGGAGCTGCTCGGGGCCTACGCCCTGGATGCAGTCGAGGACGACGACGCCGCCGTGGTGGAGGCCCATCTCCCGGAGTGCCCTCGCTGCACGTGGGAGGTGGCGTCGCACCGCGAGGTGGCGGCTGCGCTCGCCCATGGCGGCTCACCCGCGCCCGAAGGACTGTGGGACCGAATCGCCCAGACCCTCGAGGACGCGCCGCCGGCACTGGATCTCGCTCGGTTGGCACCTCGCTCGGCGCCAGGAGGCAGGGTTGGCGGGCGGGCGGTGGCCTTGATGGCCGCGGCCGCCCTGGTGACGGCCGTGCTCGGGGTGGGCGTGGTCCGTCAGGATCAGCGAGTCGATCGCCTCACCGTCGTGATGAGGCAACGGGCGCTCGAGCAGGCGGCCGCCTCTGCCAACGCCGACGCCAGGGCCCAACGGGTCACCCTCCGCTCCGAGGACGGCGTGCTCTATGTGCAGACGGCGGTGCAGGACAACGGCAGCGGCTACCTGGTGCGCCACAACCTTCCTTCCCTCCCGGAGGGGCGCAGTTACCAGCTGTGGGGAAAGACGGGCGCCAGCAACGTGTCCCTGGGCGTACTGGGCCCCAAGCCGGGCGTGGCCGCCTTCACCGTCCACGGCAACGTCACCGCGGTGGCCGTCACCGAGGAGGCGATAGGAGGCGCGGTGGTGCCCAGCGGCCGGCCCGTGGTACAGGGCTTCCTGTGACCACTCATCACCGAGGTGGTGATTACGCCACCAGGTGGGGCGGAACGAGGCCTAGGCCTTGACGGCCTTATCCTCCTTGGCGAACGTGTCGGGGACGGGGTACTCGCCGAGCACGAAATGCAGGATGGCCGCGTGCTTGGCGTCGACGGCCTGGATCGAGGCCGCCTGCTTGATGGCGGCCTTGTCCTCGAGCTGGGGAATGGCGCTCAGGTAGGTGGCAGCGGCGGTCTCCTCGAGCGTCAGCGCCAGCTTGGCGGCGTCGGCGAAGGTCTTGGCCTTGGCCAGCTCGGCGTCCACGGCCGGCTTGAGCTTGGGGTTGGGCTGGGTGACCTGGGGCTGGCCGGCGCTCTGGAGCACCTTGTTCCAGGCGTCGAGGTGCTGCTGATGCTGGGCCATGGCGGTCTTGACGAACTCCGCTCCGGCCGGGGGCACGGCGCCCAGCTTGCCCGCGGTTGCGGCGTCGAGGGCTGCCTTGTAGGTGCCCACCGCCAGGACCTCGAGGCCGGCTGCCAGCGAGGCCACCGCCGCATCGCCGCCGGCGTCCTGCTGGCGGCCCTGGGTGGTGGGCGTCTGGCCGCCACCAGAAGGCTCCTCGTCACTGCCGCAGGCGGCGGTGGCCACAGCCAGGCCGGCTACTACGCCCGATCCCACCAGGAACCGCCGGCGGCTGAAGGCCGCTGTCGACAGGTGTTCCATCTCGGTGGACCCGAGTCTCTCGGAGGGGACTTCCATGTCGTTCACTGTCTCCTTGCTCACAGAACGGTTCGGTCGACGGTTCACTTGACGGCTCCGGATTCGGGAGGAGCGACCGTCTTGGTCGGCTCGAAGGCGTCGGGGAAGGCCACGCTCCCCGCCGCAGCGGGCAGCTTGGACAGGTCGGTGGGGATCCTGATCAGCTCTGCGGCCCCACCCTTGAGGAGGGCCTCGACGGCCGCCAGCGTGGCTGCGTGCTGGGTCTCCACGCCCATGACGCTGGCCATCACCTTCTTGGAGGCCGTGTCCTCGAGCTGGGTGGTGTTCTGCAGGTAGGTCTCGGTGGCCACCGTCTCCAAGGTCTTGGCCAGGCCCACCACGTCCACCGGGCCCTTGATGGCCGGCAGCGCCTGCTGCACCACCTGGGCGAACATGGGGTTGGGCCGGGTCTGCTCCGGACCCCCGAGAGTCCTGGTCTGGGCCTGGAACGCCTTCTTGTGCTCGTCGTGCTGCATCCGCGTGGTCTGAGCGAACTTGAGGACGACGGGGTTGCCGCTCTTGATGAACTGCAGGCCGAGGGCCGTATCGTAGGTGCCGATGGCCAGGACCTCGAGCGACGACGCGGTCTGGAGGATCTGGATGTCGAGCGCCGTGTCGGCGCGGGCCGGCGATGCCAGCATGGCGGCCAGGAAGCTGCCCATGCCACCGGCGAACAGGCCCCGCGTGGAGAAGCCCCCCGCTCCGAGGCCGAGCTTCCGGAGCAGGTGTCGGCGGCTGGAGTTGTAGCGCTCGATCTCCTCGGTGTTCACCTCCTGGCCTCGACGTTCCTCACGGATCTCGGCCAGCTCGGGGAGCGTGGCCTTGATGTCTCGGAGGGCGTCGACCTGGAGGTCGTGGGACTCAACGATGAGCTCGTTGAGCCTTGGTTCGTCGATGGTCAAGGGGTGGGTTCCTTTCTCGCCTTGGCTGCGGGGTGCGACCAGCCCCCATTCCACGAACGTGGGCTGCTGGTACTTCGTTACGAACTGCTGACCTGGATGACGCCGGTCATGTACTGGTGGATGTCGCACCTGTAGGAGACCTGCCCCGCCCCGGGCGCGGCGACCTCCGCCTGGCCCGATCCGGTGATGCTGCCGGTGTCGAACGAGCCATCGCCGGCGGTGACGGTATGGGCGGCGCCGTCCTCGTTCTTCACCGTCACCTTGGCGCCGGGCGCCACCTGGAGGGTCTGGGGTTCGAACTTGAAGTCCTTGATGACGATGGCCTGGCCCGAGGGCCCTCCTGAGCCGCCACCGGAGCCGGCCCCGTCACCGCTGTCGTCGCCGCATGCGGTCCATGCGGTCAAGGCCATCAGGGCGGTGACGGGCAGGGCCAGGACCAATCCCCGCCGCCGGTTGGTCTGGGGCAGAGCACGCATGGGTCCCATACCGGGAATACGTGGCTGGAGCCTGGGGCGGATGAGGCCCGCAGGGACCGGGGAGCTCTGCGTCAGCCGGCGCCTCGCATGGCGTCTCGGAGCTCCCGGTAGCCGATGAGGCGCACGTGAGCCCGATCGGCCAGGGCTCGGATCCCGCGGTCGTGCACCAACAGGTCGTGATCGTCCACCCGGCAGGGCCAGTCGGGAGCCACGGCTCGCAGCTCAGGGGTGTCGACGCCGGGATGGGCCTGGATCTCGGTGACGCCCGGCTCGAGGTCGAAGAGGGCCCGTTCGAGCACCTTCCGGACCCCGGCCTGGCTTCCGGGCACGAGATGGTCGGGAAAGACCACGCCCTCGTCGGCAGCCAGGCGGCGGAACGGGAAGCCGATGTCTCGTTCGCTCGAGGCCGGGAGCATGCGCAGCGGCAGCGCGAAGTCGACCGCCAGCTCGAGGTAGATGTCGAAGAACTCCGGACGCTGCTGCAGGGTGCCGAGATGTGAGTCCAGGTGACTCACGTCGAAGCCCCACAGGATGGCCCTTTCGACCTGGGCCCGCAGCTCTCGACGCACCTCGTCGAGGTCGGCGTGGTCCCAAGCGTCCCGAGGCGTACGGGGGAACCCCCCGTCGCCGTCGAGCAGCGAGGGGGCCTGGGTGATGGGGCCCCAGCGGTACAGCTCCCACTCGGAGTTCAGCGTGAGGTGGACGCCCACGTCCTCGCCCCGGTAGCGCGCCGCCGCCTCCCGAGCCCACGGCGAGGGCACCATCAAGCTGGCGCTGGTGCCGAGTCCCTCCCGCAGCGCTTCATAGACCCCCACGTTGGCGGCGTGGGCGACACCCAACTCATCACAGTTGACGATGAGCAGCTTGGCGTCCGGGGCGTAACCCAACCGCTCGGCGACGCTGGCCACCCGTGGACGGTAGCTCAGGGGCGGCCCCGTCAGCGCACTGGCGCGTCCGGCCCCCCGCACCGCTGCCAGAGGCCCCTCCCCGAGTCGCGGGCCGTCTTGGTGGCCGCGCCCAGCTCCTTGGCATGGGCGACGTTGGGCGGATAGGTGAGAGTGGTGGCGTAACCCTCTGCGGCCATGGCCAGGTTCACGAACAGCCCGTCCGACGCTCGGTAGATGTACGCCAGCAGGCGGCCATAGCGGTCCCGCGGCTCCACGTCGCGCACCAGGCGGACCTGGGTGCCCGGCGGAAGGAGCGCCTGGGCTCGGCTGGTGGCCTCTGCTCCGAAGCACTCCCGGAGGCCTCCGGGCCCATGCGTCTCCGGCGTGTCGATCCCGATGAGGCGGACCTTCTCCTCGGCCTCGTCGGCGGACGCCAAGCGGACCTGGATGGTGTCACCGTCCACCACTCTGGAGACCGTGGCCATCCCCGCCTGTGTGCGAGAGGCGGCGGGCCCCCCGGTGCCGGTCCTGCCGCAGGCCGGGAGCGTCGTCAGGGCGGTGATGGCCGCCATGGCCATCAC
>JALZJC010000118.1 GCA_030859945.1 Actinomycetota bacterium
AAGCCACAACGACATCCGCCCGGGCGGTGGGCCCGGGCGGATGCTTCGATCAACTATGCGCCTGGGTCAGGCGGTGGCGGGCCGAGTCGCTTCTCCTTCCAGGTTGACCTCGGGGACGAGGCGCTTGAGCCAGCGCGGCGCCCACCAGGCCTTCTCGCCGAGCAGCTCCATGATCGCGGGGACCAGGATCATCCGCACGATCGTGGCGTCGACGAGGATCGCGGTGGCCAGGCCTATGCCGATGAGCTTGAGGAAGACCTCTGGGCTCAGTGCGAAGGCGGCGAAAACCGCGATCATGATCGCCGCTGCGGCGGTGATGACCTTGGCCGTGCGAGCCACGGCGGCGACGACGGCCATGCGGGCGTCGCCGCCCTTGGCCAGCTCCTCCCTGATGCGGGACATGAGGAACACCTCGTAGTCCATCGAGAGTCCGAACAGGACCGCGAACATCATCACCGGGATGAACGGCGGGACCGGCAGGTCGGTGTCGATGCCGACCAGCTGCCCGGCCCAGCCGCCCTCCGCCACCAGCGAGACGACGCCGTAGGCGGCCCCGATGGACAGCAGGTTGAGCACCCCCGCCTTCAGTGCCACGATCGGGGCACGGAATGCCACCAGCAGCAGCAGGAACGAGAGGCCGATGACTCCCCCGATGAACAGCGGGAGCCGGCTGGCCGTCGCGGTGCCCTGGTCCACGGTGGCGGCCGTAGCGCCGCCGAGGTCGACCTCGAGCCCGGAGGCGGTCAGCGGTCCGTCGCGAAGACGATCGATGAGCGTCTTCGTGGCCTCGTCCTGCGGTGAGGTGGTCGGGGTGATGGCCACCAGGTTCGTGGTGCCCGACTCGCTGGGCTGCGGCTCCCCGACCGCCTTCACGCCCTGCACCTGCTCGACCTGCTCGAGCATCGGCGCCAGCCGCGCCTGGGCGGCCGCATCGGGCGTGTTGACGACCGCGACGAGCGGGCCGTTGGCACCGGGGCCGAAGCCCTCGGAGACCATGTCGTAGGCCGCGCGGGTCGTCGTCGTGGCGGCCTCGTTGCCGGCGTCCGGGAAGCCGAATCGGATACCGGCCAGCGGTGCGGTCATGGCCAGCAGCAGCGCCACCGAGGCGAAGAGAGCCAGCTTCGGGCGGCGCTGCACGCCACGCGCCCAGCGCGCTGCGCGGGAGCGGTCGGGATCCGGGGCTACGCGGCCGAGGCCGGGGATCCTCAGGCCGTTGACCTTGTCGCCGGCGAAGCCAAGCATCGCGGGCAGCAGCGTCAGGTTGGCCGCGAGGACCATCAGGACACCCAGGCTCGCGGCGAGCGCCACGCCGTAGAGGTAGGGCAGGCCCATGAGAAACAGCCCGAGCAGCGAGATGACGACCGTCGTGCCGGCGATGACGACGGAGTTGCCCGCCGTGCTCATCGCCTCCACGGTGGCCCCGTACGGCGTCCGGCCTTGGGCCAGTGCGGCCCGCTGCCGGGTCAGGATCAGCAGCGCGTAGTCGATTCCCACGCCGAGGCCGATCATGATCGCCACCTGCGGCGCCCAGTCCGGAGTGTCGAGCGCGGCGGCCAGTACGCCGCCGAGCATGACGGTGGCCCCGACGCCGAACAGCGCCGTGAGGAGCGGCAGCCCTGCGGCGATCACGCCTCCGAAGGTGATCAGTAGAACGAGTGCCGCCACGCCGATGCCGATCAGCTCCGACGAGGAGCCGGCCTCGACGACCTGACCGATCTCGGCGCCGCCGATGGCGACCGATTGGGTGCCGGTGGTGGCCTCCTGAGCCATGGCGAACAGCGTCTCGCCGGTGGTGGTCGGCACGGTGTCCTCCGGGCGGTCGAGCGGCACGGTGATGATCGCGGTGCGCCCGTCGGGGCTGACCTCGGCGTCCTGGGTGCTCACGCCGCCCGTCAGGCCCTCCAGCTCGCCGGCCTTGGCCAGCATCTCGTCGACGGGGTTTGTCACCGCCTTGTCGGTGACCGAGGTGTCAGAGGCGTAGACGATCTCGATTGTCTCAGAGGAACGACCGCCGAACTCCGCCGCGAGCGTTTCGGCGGCGGCGGTGGACTCGGCACCCGGAGTGGCGTAGTCCACGCCGAACTCGCCGCCGACTGTCATCGACGCTACGACGGCGATGACCACGACGGCCAGCCAGCCGAACAGCACGCTGCGGCGATGCTTGAACGATGCGCCGGCCAGGCGGCCGAGCGCTGAGCGGTCCTGCGGAATGTGGTTTCGATCGGGCACTTGGGATCTCCCTTTTTGGAGGTCGAATGACGGTCCGTGCAGCGTCTCGGCTGCGCCGCGATCCGTCATCGGCCACCAGAGGGGATTTCGTCCTACGCCTCACGGCGTAGGCGCCCCGCGCCCTACTGCCCCGGTACTACGAGCCCTGTCTCGTAG
>JALZJC010000125.1 GCA_030859945.1 Actinomycetota bacterium
GGGCTGGCGGTGGCTGCGGGCCGGTGGCTGCCCGCGGCCGCGGCCCGAGCGGCGGCCCTGGCGCTGGCCGTCTCGGCCGGCGTGCTGGCCGTGGTGACGTGACGTCCGAGGAGGGCATATGGGTCGCTGCGGTGGCCGTGGTCACCGTCCTTTGGGTTCTCGTCGCCCTCCTGGAAGGAGGCCCGGCTCCGGTGGACACCACCGCGGCCGGGGCCGCAGCCGCGGCCGGCACCGCCGCCGTCGTGGGTGCCGCATGGGGCTTCAGGTCACCCCGACCATCCTGGCTGGCCGGGCTCAACCTCCTCTTGCTGCCCGTCGCCGCCGCCGCCGCCACGGGCGGATCGGCGCCCGTGCTGCCCATCATCCTCCTGGTCCTGGCCGGCGCAGAGATCGTCGCCTTCTTGACGAGCCCCACTGACGACGGTCACCCAGCCCGTGAGAGCGCAGGCCAGGAGGCTCCGGGGCCAGAGGTCTGGATGCAGACCGGGATTGTGCTGCTGTCGGCCGGTCTGCTCGTGGGCGCGGTGGCCGCCGGGCACCAGGACGACCAAGGGTGGGCGCTGCTCCCGGACGGTGGCACGGCGGCCTCCCTGGCCATGACCGCGGCCGCGGTCCTGGTGGGCGTGGCAGCCGTGGGCCCCACGCGTGGCAGGGCCTATGCCGTGCCCGGCCTCCTCGTGGGCTGGGTCGTGGCGCCGGGGCTGTCCTCGCTGGGATTGGCCGTCATCGGCGGCTCCCTCGCCGTCCTGAGCGCCGCTCTCCTCGGCCGCCGACCCGGCGTGGCGCTGGGCTTCCTCGGCCTGGGAGCGGCCGCCTTCTCGGCCGGCCGGCCCGCCGCCGCTCTGCTGTTGGCGGGCGCGGCGCTGGCGCTTTCCCACGGCGGGGACCACCCGGCCGCCGGCCTGCTGGGGTTGCCCGGGGTTGCGGCCTTCGCCACTGTCGCCCTGACCGCCGATGACGGCGCCGTCCCTGTCGTCCTGGCCGCGGCCATGGCGGTCACGGCCGGCCTTCTCGCACTGGCAGGGAGACAGGCTTCGGCAGGGCAGGGCCTGGAGCTGGGGTACCTGCCCTGGGCGGCCATCCCCGCCCTGGCTCTCGGGGCATGGTTGCTGGTGGCGCCCGGAAGCTGGAGCTGGACGGGCGCCTCCGGTCTGGGCGCCTACGACCGGGGGGCGGCGACAGCGGCCGCCGCCGGGTGTGCGGTGGTGGTGCTCCGGGGAGTGGTCGTCCTGCGAGGTACCGAGCAGACGGAGCGGTAGGGCTGGCTGGTGAACGGTAGGCTGGCTCGCCGGCCCCCGAAACCGTGGGGCCCCGCTGCCTGAGATGCCCACCCGCCAGTCCTCGCTCGTGGAGCCCTTGCGTCGCAGTCCCCAGGCGGCTCGGAAACGCCCTGGCCCTGGCCGGGGGTCCGGGTCGGGACCGTCTCGGTCTGGGCCGGGCCCCAGCGCTCGGCGCCCTCGCCCTCGCCGTCGCCGGAGTTGGATGTGGCGCTACCGTCGACTGCTGTTCATGGTGGTGCTGGCCGCGTCCACGGCCCTGGCCGGGGCCGCCTATCTGTTCACAAGGCTGCCGCTGCCGCCGGAGCACGCTCAGGCCCAGACCACTTTGGTCACCGACATCAAGGGGGCTCAGCTCGCCTCTCTCGACTCCGGGGAGAACCGGGTGTCGGTGGGGCTGGACAAGGTGCCCCCGGTCCTGGTCGACGCCGTCCTCGCCACGGAGGACAAGAGCTTCTTCGAACACGGGGGGATCGATCCCAGCGGCATCGCCCGAGCCACGTGGGCCGACCTGCGGGGCAGGCCGCTCCAGGGGGGCTCGACCATAACCCAGCAGTACGTGAAGAACGCCTATCTGAAGGCCCGAGAGCGCACGGCGGTGCGCAAGCTCAAGGAAGCCGCTCTGGCCGTCAAGGTGGAGCAGAGGTTCTCCAAGGAGCAGATCCTCGAGCGCTACCTCAACGCCATCTACTTCGGTCGGGGTGCCTATGGGGTCCAGGCAGCCTCGCGTGCCTACTTCGCCAAGGATGTGGGCCAGCTCCAGCTGCGGGAGGCGGCGTACCTGGCCGGGCTCATCCGGTCCCCGGAGGCAGCCGACGCCCTCCGCTCGCCCCAGGCAGCCGACGCCCGCCGAGCGAGCACGCTGGCGGCCATGGAGCGGGCCGGCTCCATCGGGACCGGCGAGCGAGCTGCTGCTCAAGCGGAGCCGGTGAGCAATTTCGTTGTGGCCAAGCGTGAGGGCCAGACCACCTTTGCCCAGGGCGACAAGGGCGCGCAGTACTTCGTGGAGTTCGTACGTCGGCAGCTGTTGGCCGTGTACGGCCCGGCCGCCCTGTACGAGGGTGGTCTGCGCATCAGGACCACGCTCGACCTCGAGACTCAGACCCACGCCTACAACGCCGTGTACGGGATGTTGAACCGTCCCGACGACCCGGCCGGCGCCCTCGTCGCCATCGACGAGAACGGCTACGTCAAGGCCATGGTGGGCGGAAAGGACTGGAACGCGCCAGAGCCCTTCGCCAAGGTCAACCTGGCGCTGGGACGCGAGGGCGGCGGCACCGGTCGCCAGCCGGGCTCGACGTTCAAGCCCTTCGTGCTGGCCGAGGCGGTGCGGCAGGGCTACACGGTGGAGTCGTCCTTCCCGGGCCCGGCCGAGGTCTTGTTCCCGAAGGCCGACCAGGGCAGGGACTACACGGTGAGGAACTACGAGGACGAGGACTTCGGCCCGTCGGTAAACCTCATCGACGGCACCCGCAACTCGGTCAACACCGTCTACGCCCAGCTGATCGAGGCCATCGGGCCCGCCAAGGTGGCCAAGCTGGCACAGGAAGCCGGTATCACCGAGCCGCTCGTCCCCAACATCTCGCTCACGCTCGGCACCTCCGAGGTGTCCGTGCTCAACGTGGCCGGAGCCTTCACCACCTTCGCCAACCGAGGCCAGCACGTGCCGCCCTCGGCCGTGATCGAGGTCGCCACCGCAGACGGCCGGGTCCTCCAGCGGGCTCGCCCCCCCACCCAGACCAAGGTGCTCGAGCGCCAGCAGGCCGACGTCGTCAACTTCTGCCTCCAGCAGGTCGTGCAGCGAGGTTCCGGTTCGGGCGCCCAGTTCGGCAAGCCCCTGGCGGGCAAGACGGGAACCACCCAGGACTACGGCGACGCCTGGTTCGTGGGCTACACCCCGAAGCTCACGGCCGCCGTGTGGATGGGCTATCCCGAGGGCAACGCCCGCAAGATGCTAAACGTGCGAGGCCGGAAGGTGAACGGCGGCTCGTTCCCCGCCACCATCTTCAAGCGCTTCATGGAGGCTGCCACCAAGAGGGTGAACACCGGGTCGTTCCCGGCCGTCACCTCGTTCCCGGGCAAGGTGGTCAAGGGCGCCGGGCGGGCCGACTCCGCCACCACGACCTCGACCCCCTCTGCGGTCCAACGTGTCCCACCATCTCCGGCGGCCACCGTGCCCAGGCCCCCGAGGCGGGCGCCGCCTCCACCCGTCACCACGGTCACCACCAGACCGCCCCCGGCCCCGCCACCACCCCCGCAGCCGGCTCCGGGCTGACCACCGCGGCTTGCTCCGGCTCCCACGCTCCCTCACACTGGTTGGCACCGCCGGCAGCCATCGGGCGCCGGACGGAGGAGGCCAGGCCATGATCGAGCCCACCACCGTGCCCGCGGTCAGGGCCAGGAAGGCGCCGTCGGGCGCCGGCAGCGACGGGGGGGGCGCCGAGCCGCTGGTGATGGTAACTGCCTACGACGCTCCGACAGCCCGGATCGCCGACGGCGCCGGTGTGGACATGATCCTGGTCGGGGACTCGGTGGCCATGGTGGTGCTGGGCCATGACGACACTCTTCAGGTCACGATCGACGACATGGTGCACCACACGGCCGCGGTGGCGAGGTGCCGAACCCGGGCCCTGGTGGTCTCGGACCTCCCCTGGCTCAGCTATCACCTGAGCGCCCCCGACACGGTTCGCAACGCCGGCCGCCTGATGCGATCGGGGGCCGGGGCCGTGAAGCTCGAGGGAGGGCGCAAGCGGGTCCCGATGGTGACCGCCCTCGTGGATGCCGAGATCCCCGTGATGGGCCATGTCGGCCTCACCCCCCAGTCGGTGCACGCCACGGGCGGCTACCGCGTGCAGGCCAGGAACGAGGACGAGGCCCGCACGGTGGTGGACGATGCCGTTGCCCTGGCCGACGCAGGCTGCTTCGCCGTCGTGGTGGAGAGCGTCCCCGACGCCGTGGCCCGCATGGTCACCGAAGCCGTGCCGGTGCCCACCATCGGCATCGGCGCCGGTCCCGGGTGCGACGGTCAGGTCCTCGTCCTGCACGATCTGCTCGGTCTCGACGGCGGGACCGCCCCCCGGTTCGTGCGCCGTTACGCAGACCTCGAGGCCGCCGCCGTGGCCGCGGTGGCCGAGTACGCCGCCGACGTGCGAGGCCGCCGCTTCCCTTCCGACGACGAGACCTACCACCTGCTCGAGCGCGGCCACCGCTTCGGTGGCTCCGGCCTCGGGGCGTCGCAGGCCGCCGCCTCCGCCGAGCATGAGGCAGGCTGAAGTCCGTGACGCCCGTACCCACCCGTCTCGACGCTGCGACCGACCTCCTCGCCACCAGGTGGGGCCTACGCCTGCTGCGCTGGGCGGTCATCGTCCTCATGGCGTGTGCCCTGGCGGCCTGCGTAGCCACCGGGGCCAACCGACCAGCGGACCCTCGCCTGGAGGGCCAGTCCCGCGTCCCTGGTTTCGGGGAGGTGGCGTTCCGTGTCATCCCCTCGCCCGGTTCCGGAATGAACGCAGGTCAGTACTGCGGTCTGCTGGCCGAGACCGAGGCCCAGGTGCAGCGCGGGCTCATGGGCCGCCGGGACCTGGCCGGCTACGACGGCATGGTCTTCCGCTTCTCCGGGGACAGCAGCTCCAGTTTCTACATGTTGAACGTGCCCGTCCCCCTAACGGTGGCGTGGTTCGACGCCAAGGGGCGCTTCGTCTCGTCAGCGGACATGGAACCGTGTGTTGACCGGGAGGACTGCCCGCTCTACCCGCCGGCCCGGCCCTACCGCTTGGCGCTGGAGGTCATGAGCGGGGGGCTCGGCCGCCTCGGCGTGGGCCCCGGGTCCGTGATGGAGGTCGGGGGCGCCTGCAAGCCCCGGTGACCCCTCGGGCCCGAGATGGGCCGAGCTGGCTTGGATGTCACACCCCGTCGCCATACTCGTGGCATGGGAGGTTCGCCGGCGCCGCCGCTGCAGTCGTCGAGGGGTCAGGTCGTGGGGTTGACTAGCATGGCTGGGTCGTTACGAAGCCCTGCCCCGTTCCGTCGGGGCCCCGGTCGTGAGGGACTGGGTCCAGAGGGAGGTACCCCAAAGCTCATGCGGCCCTACGAGGTCATGGTCATTCTCGAGGCCGGTCTCGAGGAGGACGCCGTTCGGGTCATCGTCGATCGGGCCAGCGAGCTCATTTCGTCGGGCGGCGGCACGGTGCGTCGGGTCGAGCACTGGGGGAGGCGCCGCCTCGCCTACGAGATCGAGCACCGCACCGAGGGGTACTACGTCCTCATCGACGCCACGGCGGAGCCGGCGGTCGTCACCGAGGTGGACCGGATGCTCTCCCTCGCAGACCAAGTGATGCGCCACAAGATCATCCGCATTCCTGAGTCGGTGGCGAACAAGCGTGAAAGAGAGTTGACATGAGCAACGGCAACAGTGTTTCCCTGGTAGGCAACATCACTCGGGACCCCGAGCTGCGCTTCACCCCCAGTGGGCAGGCCACGGCCAGCTTCGGGTTGGCCGTGAACCGGCGCTGGCAGGACCGCCAGTCCGGGGAGTGGCAGGAGGCCACGTCGTTCTTCGACGTGGTGTGCTGGCGGGAGATGGCGGAGAACGTGAGCGAGTCGCTCGGCCGCGGGTCGCGGGTGGTGGTGACCGGTCGTCTCGAGCAGCGTTCCTGGGAGAACCAGGAGGGCGAGAAGCGCTCGAAGACCGAGGTGGTCGCCGACGACATCGGCCCCAGCCTGCGCTGGGCCACCGCCACCGTCACCAAGAACGAGCGCCGGGCCCCCGGCGACACCGGGCCCGGCCGGCCACAGCGGGAGGACGGGCCCCGCAACACCCCCGCTCGAGAGCCAGCGGGGGCGGGGTACGCCTCCGACGAGGAGCCCTTCTAGATGCCCCGCGGGAACGATCGCAACAAGCGGGCGCCGAGGGCCAAGGAGCTCGGACGCCGGGGTGGGAAGAAGAAGCCTTGCGTGTTCTGCAAGGAGCGCCTGTGGGTGGACTACAAGGACGTCAACCTGTTGCGGAGGTTCCAGTCCGATCGGGGAAAGATCCGCGCCCGGCGGGTCACGGGCAACTGCACCCAGCACCATCGGGAGGTGGCCGTCGCCATCAAGACTGCCCGGGAGCTGGCCCTGCTGCCGTACCTGCAGCGCACCGTCGTCGAACGAGCCGGGGGAAGGTCGCTCCGTGTCGGCGGCGGAGAGCGTGGGCGCTCCGGGCCGCCGAGGACTGCTGCGGAGAGCGAGGGCGTCGCCCCAGAGGCGAGCCTGGCCCCTGAGGTGGTGGCCGAGCTGGAGGGTGTCGAGCCCGATGCCGTGGTGCCCGATGCCGTGGTGCCCGATGCCGTGGTGCCCGAGGTCGTGGTGCCCGATGCCGTGGTACCCGAGGTCGTGGAGCCCGAGCTGGCCGAGTCGTGACGGTGCAGGGTGTGCGCCACTTCGTAGGGCCGCAGCGCACATGAACGTGGTGCTCAGGACCGACATCGAGGGCGTGGGCAAGAAGGGGGACATGCTCCAGGTCGCCGACGGCTTCGCCCGCAACTTCCTCATCCCCAAGGGCCGAGCCATCGAGGCCACGCCCGGGGTCCAGGCCCAGGCCGCGGCCATGCGCCGTTCGGCCGCGGCCAGGGAGGCCAGGGATCGTGAGCAGGCCGAGGGCGTGGCCCGGAAGTTGGTGCCGCTGGTGATCCGCATTCCCGCCAAGGCGGGGCCCGAGGGTCGGCTGTTCGGCTCTGTCTCGGTCGCCGACATCGCCGAGGCCGTCGCCAGTCAAACCGGCGCCGTGCTGGACCGGCGGTCGCTGCACACCGAAGAGCCCATCAGGTCGATCGGGGAACACGAGGTGGGAGTCAAGCTGGCCGGGGGCGTGGAGTTCGTCCTCAACGTGGAGGTCGTGGGGGCCTGAGCCACGCCGGCCCCGCCGCGGGGTCGAGCCAGCGTGGGGGTGTCGTACCGGGCCGATAGAATGCGAACGCATGTTCCCATGTGGAGGAAACCCGCTGTCCACTGGGTATTCCCCAGGAAAGCCCCCTAGCGGTCAACAGGCGCCGGCGGCTTGGCTGACTTAGCCATGGTCCGCTCCCTCGACGACGCCCGCCGCCAGTCAGCCGGCTCCCGGGCTCGCATCCCGCCCCACGACCTCCAGGCCGAGGAGTCGTTGCTCGGGGCCATGCTCCTGTCTCGAGACGCAATTGTCGAGGCGGTGCAAGTATGCACCGGCGAGGACTTCTACAAGCCGGCCCACGGCCACGTCTTCGAGGCAGTCTGCTCGCTCTATGGGCAGGGGGAGCCGGCCGACCCGGTCACTGTTGCCGACGAGTTGCGCCGGGCCGACCTGCTCGAGGCCATTGGCGGGCTGGCCGCGCTGGTCTCCCTCCAGGCCAACACGCCGGCGACGTCCAACGCCCGCCGCTACGCCCAGATCGTGGAGGAACATGCCCTGCTGCGGCGGCTCATCGGTGCCGCCAGCGAGATCGCCGAGCTCAGCTACGGACTGCCCGAGGACGTCAGCGCCGCCGTCGACCGCGCCGAGTCCATGGTCTTCGAGGTCGCACAGAGGCGTGTCACCACCAGCACCCGCCCACTGCGGGAGCTCCTGGCCGACCAGCTCGACCGTCTCGAGGCCCTCTACGAGCGGGGCGAGTCCATCACCGGCGTCCCCACCGGCTACACCGACCTCGACGAGATGCTGGCCGGCCTCCAGCCCTCGAACCTGGTCATCGTGGGCGCCAGGCCCAGCATGGGCAAGGCCCTGGCCCTGGAGACGCCGATCCCCACCCCTGATGGCTGGACGACGATGGGCGACGTGGTCGCGGGGTCTCAGGTGTTGGACGAGCACGGCCTGCCCTGTCGTGTGACCTACGTGTCGCCGGTGTACTCCGACCACCGGTGCTACCAGGTTCGCTTCGACGATGGCTCTGTTCTGGTGGCTGATGCTGAGCACCAATGGTGGGCGTACGACTTTCCTGCATGGAAATCGCATGGCGCCCGACAGCCTCGGGTCGTGACCACCCAGCAGATGCTCGACGAAGGGGTCGTCACTTCCGCTGGTCGACCCAACTGGTACCTGCCCCTGGTTGCTCCTCTCGATGGCCCTGACCTCGATCTGGAAGTGGACCCGTACGTCCTCGGGTGCCGGCTGGGCGACGGTACGAGGAAAGACATTCCTGGTCCATACCTGAGGGCATCCTTCAAGCAACGGCTGGCCCTCCTGCAGGGTCTGATGGACGCCAATGGCACCGCGGACGGAGACCGGGGCCATGTGGAATTGTGTCTGGCCGACCATGACCTCCTCGCGCAGGCTCGAGAGTTGGTCTGCTCCCTGGGCCACAAGCCGGGCCAGATCGGCGGGAAGTGGATCACGGGGCTCGATGGCCGGCGAGCGCAGGTCTGGCGCCTGGGCTGGGCTCCTCCGGATCCGGTGTTCCGGCTCGGGCGGGAGGCTGACCGGCACGCGGCCGCTCAACGACGACGCGGTCAGATCCGCAACGGCAGGCACTCGCGCCGGTCGGTTGTGGCCGTGGAGCCGGTCGATCCCGTGCCCGTGCGCTGCCTGACCGTGGACTCACCCAGGAGCCTCTACCTGGCCGGTGACTCGATGATCCCGACCCACAACACCTCTCTGGCCTTGGGCATGGGTGCCCACGCGGCCATGGACGCCCAGGTGCCGGTGCTGATCTTCTCCCTCGAGATGAGCCACCTGGAGCTCACCCAGCGCATGTTGTGCTCGGAGGCGCGGGTCGACGCCCAGCGCATGCGCACCGGGAAGCTGCACGAGTCGGACTGGTCGAAGGTCGCCAACGCCGTGGGCCGGCTGGGCGAGGCGCCCATCTACATCGACGACAACCCCAACATCACAGTCATGGACATCAGGGCCAAGGCCCGCCGGCAGAAGGCCAGGGAAGGGCTGGGCCTGGTCATCGTCGACTACCTCCAGCTCATGTCCAGCCGGGCCAGGGTGGAGAACCGCCAGCTCGAGGTCTCCGAGATCAGCCGCAACCTGAAGGTGTTGGCGCGTGAGCTGGAGGTGCCCGTGATCGCCCTCTCGCAGTTGTCGCGCAACCTGGAGACCCGTTCCGACAAGCGCCCGCTGCTGGCCGACCTTCGTGAGAGTGGGTCCATCGAGCAGGATGCCGACGTGGTGATGTTCATCTACCGGGACGAGATCTACAACCCGGAGTCGGCCGAGCGGGGTACGGCCGAGATCCTGGTGGCCAAGCACCGCAACGGCCCTACAGGCAAGACCGAGCTGGCCTTCCTCGGCCAGTACACCCGCTTCGCCAACATGGCTCGCCTGTGACTGACCGGTATCGCCGGGTCATGGCCGCACCTCGGCCGCGGGTTCGATGATCAGATCGGGTCCAGGGTCACGGGGGCGACGCCAAGCCGTGTTGCCAGTGCGCCAGCGTGGAGGCGTCGATCCCAGGCAGCGACGATGAGCGTCGGGTCAGACATTGTGAGCGCGCTGGCGAGATGCACGGCATCGGCGCCCCGCAGCGCATGCGATGCGGCGAGTTCGCCGGCGTGATGCTCGACGGCTGCCGTCAACTCGACTGGCCGAGTCGCGCGCCAGAACTCCTCCCAGCTCTGCTCGGCCTGGTCGAGGTCGTCTCGGTCAAGGTCATGGTTTCGATGGGCGGCAGCGAGAGCCGCCCGGACCTCGGGATAAGCCAGCCTGCTCGATACGGCGGCGTCACAACCATCCCAGAGGGCTACAGCCAGCTCCGAACCCTGCTCCTCGACGACAAGCTTCACGAAGGCACTGGCATCGAAGTAGACCAGGGGCACCTCAGCGACGTTGCTCGCTGACCAGCGGGGCGACCGGTCGGCGGGGACGGGGCCGTGGTCGTCCAGCAGCGACAGGTCTGTCGGAACTGGTTGGCCGACCGATCACTCCTTCAGCCGTCAAACGGTCCAGTAGCGGCGTCGTCTGGATTCCGAGGAGGCGCGCGACCGGAACGCCCCGTTCGGTGACCACAACCTCGTCGCCCGCCCGTACCCGCTTCAGCCATTCGCTGAGGTTCGCTCGCAGATCGCTCACGGCAACATCCATAGGCCTAGCGTACAAGATAGGCAACTCGATAACGTACACGCCAAAAGGGCGGCGACGCGTCACGTCACGACGTCAGCCGGAAGCGTCCCCAGAAAACGCTACCCGCCGTAGGGGCCGGTCGCGGAGTCGGTGGCTTGGCGGCCCTCCCGCGAGCTCGCTCCTGACGCCCCTCGGGCGATGTTGCGGCATCCTTGGGGAGATGAGGGAGAGGCAGACGGGAGAGCTCAGAGCCACCGACGCACTCTGAGCCGGTAGTCGGCGTAGATCGAGCCGAAGCGCTCGGCCAGATAGGTCTCCTCGGGCTTGATGACCAGCTGTCTCACGGCAAGCAGTGCCGGGGCCAGAGTGACCAGGGGCCACCAGGTTCCGGCGACGAGGGCACCACCCGCCACCATGATGGCTAGCCCGGTGTACATCGGGTTCCGGGAGAACCGGTAGATCCCGTTGGTGATCAGCTCGGCCACCGGGCGGTGGGGGACAATGGTGGTGCGATGAGCGATGACGGCCGCGACACCGGCGGCGTCAAGCGCCAGCCCGGCGCCGAGAATGGCCGCGCCGACGAGCGCGCTGACCGGTCGACCGGGAACGTCCAGGGGTACCGCTCTCTGTAAGAACAACCCCGTGGCGAACGCCGCCGCGTAGTAGACCGGCGGAGGGATGGGCACCACCCGCGCACCCCTCGCCACGGCCGGCGCGCTCACTGGGTCGCTCTCGGTTGCGTTCGTCATGGTCTCTGGGGCCATTTTCAGTAGTTGGCGGGGATGGGCGGGCCGACGACCTGGAGCCCATACCGCGGGCCAATCTCGTTCCAGCGCGGGATCTCCTCCTCGATCGACCGGCCATCTGAGCCGGGCAGTCTGCGTTCGCGCGCCGGCATTCCGACCTCGTCGTACAGGCCCATCAGCCCGGCGGGGGCAACGAAGCCGAGGAAACGCACCGGCGTGGTTCCGGTGATGCGGAAGGCGTGCGGCACACCCTGTGGAAGGTAGATGAAGGACGCGGCAGCCAGGTGGTGTAAGTCCTCGCCGGCTTGGTAGACCATCGTCCCCTCGAGTACGTAGAAGGCCTCCGCTTCGTGTGCGTGGACGTGCAGTGGGGGCGCGATACCCGGGGGCTGGGTGACCAGAGACAGATCGAACAACCCCCCGGTCTCCTCGCCCGAGACCAGCCGTTCGAACAACGATCCCATGGCCCAGGTGGCCTGACCTTGGTCGGGACCTCGCACGACGACGGCCTTCGTCTTCTGAGCCTCCATCTCTCCTCCTCGCTCTACAGGTCCTTGATCCGAACTGACTTCGGATGGAACTATGGTCGTGGTGGGAAGGAAAGTCAAGGGCCGGCCCTACGACAACGCCGGCCGGCAGACGCAATCGGAGGAGACGAGGCAGCGGATCGTCGAGGCCGCCCGCGAGCTCATGGTCGAGCGGGGATACCGAGCGACCACGGTCGCCGCCATCGCCAGACAGGCCGGTGTCCACGTCGACACCGTGTACGAGTTGGTCGGGCGCAAGCCGGTGCTGTTGCGGGAGCTGATCGAGCAGGCCCTGTCCGGGACCGGCGGCGCCGTCGTGGCCGAGGAACGGGAGTACGTCAAGGCCATGCGGGCCGAACCCGACCCGGCCCGCAAGCTCACCATCTACGCCCGCGCCGTGCGCCAGATCCAGGCTCGCATGGCACCGCTCCTCCTCGCCCTGCGTGACGCGTCGGCCACCGAGCCCGACGCCAGACAGGTGTGGAAGGAGATCAGCGATCGGCGGGCGGCCAACATGCGCAAGCTGGTTCGGGAGCTCGAGGCCGCCGGCGGGTTGCGCGCCGGCCTGTCCATCGAGGAGGCCGCCGACGTCATCTGGGCCACGAACAGCTCGGAGCTCTACGTGCTGCTCACCGTCGAGCGGGGATGGCCACCCGACCGCTACCAGCGCTGGCTGGCCGACACGTGGTGTCGTCTCCTGCTGGCGGAACCAGGGTCATCGCCTCCGTAACTCCTAAACGCCTCCTTTGGCGCCGACCGATGAGCGCCGATCCTTCCTGGGCCCACCTAGCGTCGACCAGATGGGCGTGATCATCGCCGTGGCGTCGGTGGCCTGGGCGTGGTATCGGATGGGCCGCCAGGGCGCCGGCGGTGAGATAGCCGGGCTCGGTGCTGTTGCCTTCTGGGCCGTCTTCGGCGTCGTTCTGGCGTTCGGATCCTTCACCTCTCTGTTCATCATCCTGCTCCCCGTCGGCGTGGTTCTGCTGCTGCTCTCGAGACAGGTCGAGCCAGCCCGGAGCTGGCTGGCGCTGGCAGGGCTGGTCGCCATCCCGACGATCTGGCTGGCGGCCGGTGCCATCGACGCGGGGACAGGCGGGTGGGTCGCCGCACTTGTCAGCTGGGCGCTGGTCGGTCTGGTCGCGGTCGCCTTCGAGACGCGGCAGCGCCGCTTGTCCAAGCCGTAGCGGCGGCCCCAGGGAGCAAATAGGGACAGAGGCGAGGCCGGAGTCGATGCCGCGACGGTGGGGAGCCGACCCGGTCGGTGAGGGAGGGATTTCCGGCCTCACCTCTGTCTGCTTGCGACGCCGGTTTCCGCGACGTCACCTTGTGCCTTTGGTTTTCGGCAGCCCATACGGTCAGCTTGAGCAAAAAAAAATAAATATGGCGCCGAGTGACCAGCGGGCTCGTCTTCGGCGCTGGGATAACGTTCGGCCATGTTCCTCGGCGAGGACCTGCTGGCCTGGCTGGTTCTGGCCCTCGGGGCCGCGCTGGCGGTGGGCAATGGCTTGGCCCTGGTTCGACCGCCGGCCAAGGCCAATGAGGGCGAGCTGGCCGCGGCTCCGCTGGGCCGGACCCTGGCCATGATGGCCGTCGGCCTGGTGGCTGCAGTGTGGGCCCTCGCCTCGTTGATCAGCGCCTGATCCGCGTCCATCTGGGCACCTCCACGCGAAGGCGCCCGCTGCTACTCCGACTTCGGGATGACTATGGCGAACCAGGTCTCGGGACCGACGACGCCGTCCACGGCGAGACCGAACATCTCCTGGAGCTCCCGCACGGCGTGTTCGGTGGAGGGACCGAAGATGCCATCGGCGTCGAGCGCCGGGAAGGCGCTCTGCACAGCCTTGACGGCGTCACCGCGGCTCCCGTTGGCGACCTGGACGACCAGCGCCTCCCAAGTCTGGTTGCCGACGATCCCGTCGACGGTGAGGTTCCTGGACCGCTCAAAATCGCGGACGGTGGCGTCGGTCTGAGGTCCGAACACGCCGTCGACATCCATGCTCCCGCCGTGGTAGTTCAGGAGGTGCTGGATGATGGTGACGGCGCCGAAGGCGTCGTTGTCACTGTGACCTTGGCGAACGATGGGCCAGTCGCTTTGGGGCATGCCCTCTCTCCTCTGAGCGACCCATCATAGGGGCGGCCGCCAGCTCAGACGCCGGCGTCAGACCGCCGCCGGTGAGCCCCGCGCCTCGGCTGCGAGAGCAGGACCATCAGGCCACCAAGCACGATCGCCAACGCGGTCAGGAAGAGCTGCCACCGGACAGCCGCCCCGGTGACGGCGAAGTTCTGGGCTGCTCGCCCCGCTTGCCCACCGAGGCCGGAGTCCCGGGCTGACCTGATGGGCGACAGCGTCGACAACGTTCCATCGGTCGACCTGAGGCCGGCTCTGGTCCGCGCCAGCGCCGCTCCACCGGTCGTGTCGCCGGCAGTGGGCGAAGTCGCTCCGCCCGGTCCTCCGCCGCCCGGTCCCCCGCCGCCGGGAGGGGTCACTCCGCCGTCCGGTACTCCGCCCCCCCCGTCAGGCGGGACCACGGTCGCGCAGTCCGCTCTGGTAATGGTGTTGGTGTCAAGCGTCACCGCGCCATTGCGCGCCAAGGCCCTACCTTCCAGCGTGGCGCCGGTCTGCAGCTGGATGTCTGTCAGGGCGAGGATGTTCCCGACGAAGGCGGTGCCCACCCCGATGGTCGCCGAGCTGGCTACCTGCCAGTAGACGTTGCACGCCTGGGCGCCGCCGAGGAGGAGCACTTGGCCGCCGCCGAAGGTGACCAGGCTGCTGCCGCCCGCCCCCGTCAGGAAGATGAACTCGGCGTCGGGATTGAGCCCGGCGTCGAGGGTGACGGTCCCGCCTACTGAAAGCTCAAAGGTGCCCGGCGAGCAGTAGACCCCGGGGAGAAAGGTCTTCCCGGCCAGCTCGACGTCCACGAGCCGGGTGCACGGACTTTCGACGAGACTGAGGTATGCGTTCACCAGGTCGGTCTTGGCCGTTGCGGCGACCGCATCGCCTAGATGCGGGGCTCCGATCAAGGTGACGCAGTCAGCGGCGGTGGGGCACGGTGCGAACCCAGTCACGGCAGTCCCTGGGTGCAGCCCGACATCGCCAGTGATGGTGGTGGGACCGGTGTTGGTGATGTTGGGGGTACCGGCCAGGATGGCGAAGTTGCCGGCCGTCCCCAGACGTGCCGGGACCACCGCGGCCTGGGTGACGTCCCCGGGCGAGCCGTCGGCCGTTGTGGCCGGGCTGCTGGTCCGCGCCGCGGCTGACAGCGGCGTGTCGTCGGGAGCGCTCGGGCTGGAACTGGAGCGGGCCCTCGTGACCCTGGGCTCGGTGGTCGTCGTGGTCTGCCTGGTCTCGGTCTTGGTGCCGGGCCCGCCCTCGGTGCTGGCGGCTGAGCGCGGCGTCTTCCTGGGAGCCCCCTGGCTCGAACTGGAGTGGGCCGTCGTGGCCGTGGGCTCGGTGGTGGTCGTGCTCCGCCTGGCCTTGGTCTCGGGCCCGTCCTCGGTGGTGGCGGCTGACGGCGGCGTCTTCTTGGGAGCGCTGCGGCTCGAGTCGGCCCCGTCAGCGCTGGTGGACGGGCTCACGCTCTGGGCAAAGACCTTGTCGTGGAAGCCTCCCAACACCAAGGACACCGACGCGAGCAGTACCCCCGCTACAACACCGCGCTTTGTCACGAATGCGGGGGGCCCAGGGCTCTGGCCGGGAACGTGAACGCGGTCAGATGTCATCGGGGGAAGTGCCCTTCGGTAGGGGATCTCTTGGCTGCAAGTCACTAGATGACTCCCGGCCAGAGTGGAAGAGGCCGGCGCCATCGGTCAAGTCGGCTTGCCCCTTCAGCTTAGCGAACGCTCGCCCCCCTCACTCCGCAGGTCGGATGTCGGCGCCGGGGGCCTTGCTGCCGGTCACGAAAAGCTCCTTGTTGTAGGGGGAGCTGAGGAAGCCGCTGTCGGGGGTGAAGGCCCACTCGTCGAACTTGGCCTTCCTGAACACGTGGAACAACCGCGGGTAGTACAGGTGCAGCAAGGGCACGTCGCGGGCCGCGATGTGCTGCATCTGGGACAGGAGCTCCTTGCGTCGGGCCTCGCCGGCGGTCACCCGCTGCTGGTCGGCCACGTCGTCCAACTGCCGGTTCACATAACCCTGGGCCGAGAGGAACACCTTGGCCGGGACCCTCGACGAGTAGGCGGTGCGCATGAAGTCGGGGTCACCGCTGAGGTTGCCGTAGTAGATCACCGCCATCTCGTAGCCGCCCTGGCCCATGGTGTTGACCAGGGTGGGGAAGTCGACGGGGTTGATGGACAGCTCCACTCCGATGGCCTTCAGGGCCTGGACCACCAGGTCCACGGCGCTGGCCACGTCGGGCGGCGCCAGCAGCTCGAAGCGAAGAGGCCGTCCCTCCCGGGTGCGGCGCCCTCCCGATGCGTCCCTTTGGTAGCCGGCCTGGTCGAGAAGGCGGTTGGCCGTGTCGGGATCGAAGGCGTACTGCTCCACCTGGGCATGGAAGGGATGCCGCGGCGGCAAGAAACCGGGGTTGCCCGGGTAGCCCAGATCGCCGAGCAGGCGCTTGACCATGTTGTTGCGGTCGATGGCGTGGCAGCACGCTTGGCGAAAACGGGGGTCGGCCATGGCGCCGCCCCGGCCCAGGTTCCAGTACAGGGCCACCACCTGGTCCTCCGGACCCTCCACCACCTCGAAGCTGTCGTCCTCGGCAAAGGGGCGCAGCGCATCCGGCGTCACACCCACCGGCCGGGACCCCCCGGCGTCGAGCTCTCCTGCGTAGACGGCCGTGAGCTCGTCGTCCACCGGCGCCAGCTCCAGGCGCTTGACGAACGGCCTGCCCAGGAAGAAGGCGTCGTTGGCGGTGTAGAGGTAGGAGCCCTGCCCTCCGCTGTAGCTCTGCAGGCGGTAGGGCCCCGAGCCCACCAGCACCTCGAGCTCCCGGCGCTGGCCGGGGTTGCTCACCGGCGCCCAGATGTGCCTGGGCACGATGGGGAGCCGGGCGGCCACCTCTTTGAGGAAGGGGACGCTCGGCGCCCGGAGGCGGACCTCGACTCCTCGTCCCCCCGTGGCCCTCGCCTGGGCCACGTCACGAGACCGGACCACCACGAAGGGAGCGATGTCGCGCTCATGGGCGGCGTAGTACTCGAAGGTGAACACCACGTCGTCCGGAGTGACCGGCCGGCCGTCGTGCCACACCACGCCCTCGCGAATCTCGAAGGCGTAGGTCATCCCGTCGGGCGAGGCCTGGTAGCTGGTGGCCAGCCACGGCACGAGGTGGCCGCTGGCGTCCACCCAGAGGAGGCTGTCGTAGATGTAGCTCATGCGGGTGTAACCGGGGCCGACGAAGTACGAGAACGGCGATGGGAAGCCGAAGTCCCGCCCCGGGATGCGCAGGGTGGGACGGCCCTCCTCGCCCGGGGAATCCCCGGGCGAGCGGCATGCCCCGAGGTACACGGCGCCGGCCGCGGCCAGGCTGGTGCCCAGGAACGCCCTTCTGTCCATTACCACCGAGGGCCTCCTGTCTCCGACGTCGTCCGGTCCCGACGGCCCGCCGATGGTCATCAGCGCCCCCTCCGCAACCGAGGGTTGATCACGGGCTCGAGGCCCACGCCCAGGAAGGTGAAGGCGAGCACGGCCAGGCTGATGGCCAGTCCGGTGGGGACGACCCACCAGGTCCACATGGGGGTGAAGTACAGCCCGGGCTGCAGCAGGGCCCGGTTCATCATGAGCCCCCAGCTCACGGCGTTGGGGTCGGCCAGCCCCAGGAAGGCCAGGCCTGCCTCCAGGAGGACGGCTACAGCGGCCACGTTGACGAAGGCGGTCACGATCACCGGGCTCAGGGCGGGGACGAGGTGGCGGCGCACGACGTGGACCAGCCCGCCGCCGAAGCCCCGGGCTGCCCCCACGAAGCCACGCTGGCGCAGGCTCCGCGTCTGGCCCCGCACCACCCGGGCGACCACGGGCCAGATCATGAGTCCGATGGCGAAGACCAGGTTGACCCGGCTGGGTCCGGCCAGGGCGGCGATGACCACCAGGAGCGGGAGACGGGGAAGAGCGAGGAAAACGTCGGCCAGGCGCATGGTCACCGTGTCGGCCCACCCCCCAACGAGGCCGCCGGTCACGCCGATGGCTACGCCCACGACCACCGTCAGCACCGCTGCGCCCACGGCGACGCTGAGCGAGGACCGGGCCCCGAACAGGATCTGGGAGAAGATGTCCTGGCCCACGTTGTTGGTGCCCAGCAGGTGGTGGGCCGACGGGCGCTCCAACGAGTCGCCGGCCACGGCCTGGGGGTCGTACGGAGACAGGAGCGGCGCCAGCACCGCCACCGTCAGCAACAGGCCGAGAAGAGCCACCCCGGCCAGGACCAGCGGTTCCCGCAGCGATCTCATGCCCGAGTCCTCGGGTCCAGGCGCGCCGACACGGCGTCAGTGACGGCGTTGACGCTCACCACGATGAGGCTGAGCACCAGGAAGGACCCCTGGAGTACGGGGTAGTCGCGAAAGGCCACGGACTGGGAGATGAGGCGGCCCACGCCGGGATAGGCGAACACCGTCTCCACCAGCAGGCTGAGCGACACCGCGAAGCCGACCTCGGTGCCCACCAGGGTCACCACCGGCAGCATGGCGTTGCGGGCCGCGTAGCGGTACTTGAGGCGGCGCTCGCCCAGCCCCTTGACCCGGCCCCCGAGGAGGTAGTCGGATCCCAGCTCGCCGACCATGCCGGCGCGCATCATGAGGTACTGGGCGGCGACGAAGGGCACGGCCAGGACGGTGGCGGGGAGCACCAGGTGGTGGGCCACGTCGAGGGTCCGGCGCAGCGGGTTCAACGATGACTCGGCGAAGGGGGTGGTGGCCCCGCTGAGCGGGAACCACCTCAGCTTGACGGCGAACACGAACAGCAGCAGCGAGCCGAGGAAGAACACCGGGAAGTTGCGGATGCCCATGAACAGGGTGAGCAGAGCACGGTCGACGGGCCGGTCGCGGCGCCAGCCCGAGTGGATGCCCGCCACCAGTCCCACGGTGGTGGCCACGGCCATGGCGGCGGCCACCAGCAACAGGGTCCAGGGGAGCCGCTCGGCGATCACGTCGGCCACCGGGACGTCGTGACGAATGGACATCCCCAGGTCGCCCCGGGCCAGGTCGCCGAGATAGCCGCCGTACTGCTCCAC
>JALZJC010000131.1 GCA_030859945.1 Actinomycetota bacterium
TTGCGCATCATCAACTGGCTGTCGATCTGCTTCATGGTCTCGAGGGCCACGCCCACGGCGATGAGCAGCGTGGTTCCCGCGAAGGGGTAGTTGTTGATGTCCCACGCCGCCAGGAAGAGGGAGGGCAGGAGGGCGATGAAGGCCAGGAAGAGGGAGCCTGGGAGTGTGATGCGGTTGAGGATGCCGGCAAGGTAACGCTCGGTCCGCTCCCCGGGACGGATGCCGGGGATGTAACCGCCCTGCTTGCGAATCAGGTCAGCCTGCTTGCGGGGGTCGAAGGCGATGGCGGTGTAGAAGTAGGCGAACAGGACTATGAACACGCCGTAGAGCGCGATGTAGGCAATGCTCGTGGGCTGCGTCAGGTTCTTGTCGATGAAGCTGCGTACCCCGTCCCACGGCACCACGTTGGACAGCAGCACGGGGAAGTACAGGACCGAGCTGGCGAAGATGATGGGTATCACGCCCGACTGGTTCACCTTGAGGGGTATGTAGGTGCTCTGCCCGCCGTACATTCGCCGTCCCACCACCCGCTTGGCGAACTGCACCGGGATGCGCCGCTGGCCCTGCTCGATGAACACGATGGCGGCGATGAGCCCCAGGGTGACCAGGAGGATGATGGCGAACTTGACGTCGCCGCCCTCGGCCTTCACCGCCGCGCCGCCGGCCGGAAGGCCCGAGACCACGTTGGCGAAGATCAGGATGGACATCCCCTGGCCGATGCCGCGCTGCGTGATGATCTCGCCGAGCCACATGACGAAGGCGGTTCCGGCCGTCATCGACAACACCACGAGCAGCACCCTCGGCACCGTGAAGTTGGGGATCAGGTCGACGTCACCGCCGATGCCGAGGCCTTCCGCTCCGTTGTGGAAGGCGAAAGCCAAGCCCGTCGACTGCATGATGGCGAGGGCCACCGTGAGGTAGCGGGTGGTCTGGGTGATCTTCTTCTGACCGACCGCCCCCTCGTTGCGCCACTGCTCGAGCTTGGGGATCACCACTCCCAGCAGCTGCACGATGATCGAGCTCGTGATGTAGGGCATGATCCCGAGCCCGAAGACGGCAAAGCGGGTCAGGGCGCCGCCCGAGAACAGGTTGAGGAAGCCCAGAACGCCTCCGGCCTTGGCCGTCTCCTCGAGCCGCCGTACCGCGTCGAAGTCGATGCCGGGCACCGGTATGTGCGAGCCCACGCGGTAGAGACAGATCACCACGAGGGTGAACACGATCTTATTCCGGAGGTCCGGAATCTTGAACATGTTCTTGAAGCTGGAGAACATCGGTGGCTCCGGGACTAGCGGTTGGTGAGGGCGTTGCCCTTGGCCGCTGGGCGTCCGGGCGGAGATGGGATGATCTCCACGCTACCTCCCGCCGAGGTGATGGCCGCCTCGGCGGAGCGCGAGAAGGCATGGGCCCGGACCCGAAGGGCCCGTGTTAGCGGCCCCCTGCCGAGGACCTTGACCAGCCCGTGCTTGTGCACCAGACCCCTGGACCGCAGCGACTCGGGGCTGACCTCGTCGCCGTCGAAGCGCTCGAGGGTGTCGAGGTTCACCACGGTGTACTCCACCCGGAACGGATTCTTGAAGCCCCCGAGCTTGGGGACTCGCTGCTTGAGGGGGAGCTGACCGCCCTCGAAGCCGGGCTTCACCGAGTCACGGGCACCCTGTCCCTTGGAGCCCCGCCCAGCCGTCTTGCCTCCCCTGCCGGCGGTGCCCCGACCCACCCGCTTGGGCTTCTTGGTGGAGCCGGGGGCGGGCCGGAGCTCGTGCAGCTTCATGTCTCCACCACCGGCTCCACGGCCACGAGGTGGGGGACGCGGGCGATCATGCCTCGCACCTCCGGGCGGTCGGGCAGCGTGTTGGCCTTGCCGATGCGCCCCAGGCCCAGGGCCCGGAGCGTCCCCCGGTGCTTCGGCTTGGTGCCGATGCCCGACCTCACCTGGATGACACGCAACATGGCGGTCGGCACTACGCCACCACCTCCGGCACGTGCGGGCCCCGCTTGGCCTCTCGGTAGGCCTCCAGCACGCCCTTGGGCGTGACCTCCTCGGGAGACTTGCCCCGCAGGCGAGCCACGTCGTCCGGAGACCTCTGGGCCTTCAGACCGGCGATGGTGGCGTGAGCGACGTTGATGGCGTTGGACGAACCCAGCGACTTGGCCAGCACGTCGTGGATGCCAGCGGCCTCGAGGATGATGCGGGCCGCGCCGCCGGCGATGACACCGGTACCGGGGGCGGCCGGCTTGAGCAGCACGCGGCCGGCGCCAGCCTGGCCCACGATGGGATGGACGATGGTGGAGCCGGCAAGGGGAACCTCGAAGACGTTCTTGCGGGCGTCCTCACCCGCCTTCTGCATGGCCAGGGCCACCTCCTTGGCCTTGCCGTAGCCGAGACCCACCTTGCCGTGGCCGTCCCCGACCACCATGAGGGCGGCGAAGGAGAACCGGCGCCCACCCTTCACCACCTTGGCCACCCGGTTCGGTCTCCCGATGGCTCGTTCCTCGAACTGGCCCTCAGCCATGTCTTCCTTTCATGTCCTTAAGCCCGCGCCCTAGAACTCGAGCCCGGCATCACGGGCGGCGTCGGCCAGGGCGGCCACACGACCGTGATATCGAAATCCACCTCGATCGAAGACAACTCGCGACACCCCCGCCGCTCGGGCCCGCTCCGCCACCAGCCGCCCGACGGTGGCGGCCCCTGCCTTGTTGCCGGTGTCGCCGGAACGCAGCTCCTTCTCCACCGAGGAGGCGGCGGCCAGCGTCCGGCCGGTCTCGTCGTCGATGACCTGGGCCATCACGTGGCGGTTGGACCGGTAGACAGCCAAGCGGGGGCGCTCGGCGGTGCCCGTGACCTTCTTCCGCACTCGCCGGTGGCGCCTCATACGGAGTTGGGCTTGGCGCTGGCCGCTCATCACTTCCCGGCCTTCCCGGCCTTGCGTTGGACCTGCTCGCCCGCGTACCGGACGCCCTTGCCCTTGTACGGCTCCGGCTTTCGGATCTGGCGAATGTTGGCCGCGACCTGGCCCACCAGCTCCTTGTCCACCCCCTTTATGAGGATGCGGTTCGGGACCGGCACCTCGAAGTTGATCCCGTCAGGCGCCTCCACGGCCACGCTGTGGCTGAAGCCGAGGGCCAGCTCGATCCGGTCGGGCGTGTGGGAGGTCACCCGATAGCCGACGCCCACGATCTCGAGCTCCTTGGTGAAGCCGGTGGTGACCCCCAACACCATGTTGTTCACGAGGGCACGGGTGAGCCCGTGGAGGGCTCTCTCGTGGCGGTCGTCTCCTGACCGCTCCACCAGGAGGGTGGAGTCAACCTGGCGAAGGGTGATGTCGCCGGGGATGGAGCGCTCGAGGGTGCCCTGAGGGCCCTTCACGGTGACGCGCCGGCGCGCCACGGACACCTCTACTCCGGAGGGAACAGGGATGGGGGCCCGGCCTACTCTCGACATGGCTCGACCTTCCGGCGTCGGCGTGGGACTACCACACGTAGCACAGCACCTCACCGCCCATTCGTCGCTGGCGGGCCTCGCGGTCGCTCATCAGACCCTGGCTGGTGGACAGCACGGCCACGCCCAGGCCTCCGAGCACCCGCGGAAGGCGGTCGGCCTTGGTGTAGACGCGCAGCCCGGGCTTCGATATCCGGCGGAGCCCCGAGATGGTCCGTTCCCGGTCCTGGGAGTACTTCATCCGGATCTCGAGGGCCTGTCCGGGCCGGCCCGTGGCTTCCCTGACGCTGAAACCTTCGATATAACCCTCCCTCTCCAGGACTATGGCGAGGGATTCCTTCAGCTTGGACGAGGGCATCCGGACCGTGTCGTGCATGGCCGTGTTGGCGTTCCGGATGCGGCTGAGCATGTCGGCGATGGGATCGGTCATCGTCATGGGCGGCCTCCTACCAGCTCGCCTTGACGACGCCGGGCAGCTCCCCGGCGTGCACCAGCTCCCGCAAGCAGATGCGGCACAGACCGAACTTGCGGAACACAGCCTTCGGCCGCCCGCACCGCCGGCACCGGGTGTAGGCCCGTACCTTGTACTTGGGCTTGCGTTGCTGCTTCTCGATGAGCGCCTTCTTGGCCATGTCAGTCTCCACCTTCACGCTTGAATGGGAAGCCAAAAGCCTGGATGAGAGCCTTGCCCTCGGCGTCGGTACGGGCGGTGGTGACGATGGTGACGTCGAGGCCCCGGACCGCGTCGACACGGTCGTAGTCGATCTCGGGAAAGATGAGCTGCTCGGTAACACCGAAGGTGTAGTTGCCGCGACCGTCGAAGGAGTTGGTAGGCAGGCCCCGGAAGTCGCGGACACGGGGGATGGCCAGGGCGATGAGGCGGTCGAGGAACTCCCACATCCGGTCGCCCCGGAGGGTCACCTTGGCCCCTATGGCATTGCCCTCCCGGAGCTTGAAGGCGGCGATCGACTTCCTGGCCCTGGTGACGAGCGGCTTCTGACCGGAGATGGCAGCCAGGTCCCGCACCGCCCCCTCGAGCAGCGAGGACTGTTGCGTGGCCAGGCCGACGCCCATGTTGAGCACGATCTTCTCGAAGCGCGGGACCTCCATGACGTTGGAGAGGCCCAACTCCTCCTTGAGCTGACCGCGCACCTCGCGGTCGTAACGCTGCTTCAGCCGGGGCCGGGAGGAAGTCTCCCGGGCGTCGGCCCCCGTGCTCGTGGCGCTGGATGCCGTGGCCACTACAGGTCCCCTCCACACTTCTTGCAGATCCGGATCTTGCGGCGCCCGGTGCTGGTGACCTCCAGGCGATAGCCGATCCGGGTGGGCCCGTCCGTCGGGCACAGGATGGCCACAGCCGATGCGGGGAGTGGCATGTCCTTGTCGATGATCCCGCCCTGCATGGTCTGCTTCGTCGAGCGCTGGTGGCGCTTGGCCACGTTCACGCCGTCCACGATCACCTTGTTCTGGGCGGGCAGGGCGCGACTGATGTCGCCCTCCTTCCCGCGGTCCTTTCCAGACAGAACTCGAACCCTGTCTCCCTTCTTGAGCTTCATTTGGTCAACTCCTCGGAATCATTGAGCATCGGCGCCGGTCCGGCTCTGCCGGTCGGTGTCGATTCCAACAAGCTCGCCGAGCAAGCTCCGCTTGCGAGGCGGAACATCACAGCACCTCAGGAGCCAGTGAAATTATGCGCATGAAGCGCTTGTCTCGGAGCTCACGCCCGACGGGACCGAAGATGCGCGTGCCCCTTGGCTGTTGTTGCTCGTTGATGAGGACAGCCGCGTTCTCATCGAAGCGGATGTAGCTGCCGTCCGCCCGTCTCTTCTCCTTCTTGGTGCGCACGACCACGCACCTGACCACGTCACCCTTCTTCACCGCCGCGCCTGGGATGGCGTCCTTCACCGTTCCCACGAAGATGTCGCCGATGGACGCGTAGCGTCGCTTCGAGCCACCGAGCACCTTGATGCAGAGGACTTCCTTGGCACCCGAGTTGTCGGCCACCCGTAGCCGCGACTCCTGCTGGATCACCTGGCACGCTCCAGCACCTCGACCACCCGCCAGCGCTTGCGCTTCGAGAGTGGCCGAGTCTCCTGCACGCGCACGCGGTCGCCCACCCGCACGTCGTTCTGCTCGTCGTGGGCAAGGAGGCGCTTGGTGCGCTGCACGGTCTTGGCATAACGGGGATGGCGGACCCGTTCGATGACGGTGACCACGACCGTTTTGTCCATGGCCGTCGAGGCGACTCTGCCCTCGCGGACCTTTCTGGGGTTCGCTCGGAGCGTGGCTGTCGTGTCCACCTCAGACATCGCCTCGGTCTCCCAACTCTGAACCCTCCAGGCTCTCTGCCTCGTGGATCTCCCGCTCGCGGAGAAGGGTGTGGATGCGGGCCACGTCCCTCCTCACCTTTCCGACTCGAGCGTTGTTCTCCAGCTGACCGGTCACGATCTGAAAACGGAGGTTGAACAGCTCCTGCTTGGCCTCGGCCAAGCGGCCCTCCAGCTCACCCACGTCCATGGAACGCAGCTCCTCAGCCCTTCGGCCGGGCATCAGACCTCCACCCCTTCCTGCTGGCGACGAACCACGAACCGGGCCTTGATGGGCAGCTTCTGAATTGCCCTGTCCATAGCCGCCCGGGCCAGCTCCTCGTCCACGCCTGCGAGCTCGAACATGACGCGACCCGGCTTCACCACCGCAACCCAGTGCTCAGGGTTGCCCTTCCCGGAGCCCATCCGAGTCTCGGCCGGCTTCTCGGTGACCGGCTTGTCGGGGAAGACCCGGATCCACACCTTCCCGCCACGGCGCACGTGGCGGGTCATGGCGATTCGAGCGGCCTCGATCTGGCGGGCCGTGATCCAACCGCCCTCGAGGGACTGGATCCCGAAATCGCCGAAGCTGACCGTGGTGCCACCCTTGGCGCTGCCTGAGACCCGACCTCGCATCTGCTTGCGATGCTTCACCTTCTTGGGCATCAGCATCAGGTTTCGCCTCCCAAGCAGAGCGTGGTCGGCGAGCAACCTCTGGTTGCGAGCCGAACCATCAGTAGTCCCTGAAGTGGGGGGCTTCGTGGTGCTCGCGGGTGCGGCGCTCGATCTCCTCCTCCTCGGCGAGGAGTCGCTCGATATCGGGGTCGACCTCCCGGATGATCGGCTTGGTCTCAGGCGCCTCACCCGTCTCGGCCGTCTCCACCTCGGCCGTCTCCGCCTCGGCCGTCACCTCAACGGCTGTGTCCCCCACGGCGGTCTCCTCCGCCGCAGGAGCCTGCGCTCCGGGCAATACCGCACCGGGCTCGCCCTGCTCCGGACGACGCCGGCCCCCGCCGGCGGAGATGATGCGCCTGGGGCGGCTCTGCCCCGACGTCTCGCCCACGGCCATGGCCGCCTCCCGGCTGATCTTGTCTTCGCTGGAGAGCTTGTAAGGGAGGATGTCGCCCTTGTAGATCCACACCTTGACGCCGATGCGGCCGACGCTGGTCTTGGCCTCTCGCAAGCCGTAGTCGATGTCGGCCCGGAGGGTGTGCAGCGGCACCCGGCCCTCGCGGTAGGACTCCTTGCGAGACATCTCCGAGCCGCCCAACCGACCCGCGCACTGCACCCGGATGCCCTGGGCCCCCGCCTTCTGGACGGTCTGCACCGCCCGCTTCATGGCTCGGCGGAAGCTCACACGGCCTGCGAGCTGGTCGGCGATCCCCTGGGCGATGAGGGCGGCGTCGAGCTCGGGCTGCTTGATCTCCTGGATGTTGAGCTGGACCTTGGCGTTGCCGGTCATCTTGGCCAGCTCCGTGCGCAACCGGTCCGCCTCTGCCCCTCGGCGGCCGATCACGATCCCTGGCCGCGCCGTGTGCAGATCGATGCGGAGGCGGTCACGCGTGCGCTCGACCTCGATACGGCTCACGGCCGCCCGCTCGAGCTGCGTAGTGAGGAAGTGGCGGATCTTCCAGTCCTCCACCACTTGGTCCTGGTAGTCGCGGTCGTTGAACCAGCGGGACTTCCAGTCGGTGGTCACGCCGAGGCGGAACCCGTACGGATTGACCTTTTGACCCATCTACTGCCCCCCTCCCTCTCGTCCGCTTGTCGTTTCCGACGTGGTTTCGCTCTCTTCTCGGATGAGATCGGCCCCGCCTGTGCTCTCCTGTCGAGGCTCGCCCCGCGGCTGCTCTTCTCGACGGGCGCGCCGGCCCTGGCGCCCGCCTGCCACCCGGCGAGCCCGGCGAGCGGCATCGCCGGCGTGGCGAGCCTCGACGCGAGCGAGCTGCTCATCGGGAAGGCGACTCACGATCACGGTGACGTGACACGTGCGCTTCCGGATCCGAGTGGCTCGGCCCCGCGCCCGTGGCCGCCACCGCTTCATGGTCGTGCCCTCGTCGGCGTAGCACGCCGAGACGTACAGGCTCTCGGGGTCGAGACCGTCGTTGTTCTCGGCGTTGGCCACCGCAGACGCCAGCACCTTGCCCACCAGCTGGGCTGCATCGCGCTCGGAGAACTGGAGCGCCTCCCGGGCCTGTTGTACGTCCTTGCCGCGGATGAGGTCCAGGACGGCACGGACCTTGTACGCCGAGACCCGCGAGTGACGCAGAACCGCCCGGGTCCCTTCTCGCTCGTTGGTCTTGGTCGCCGTCACCTGGCGCTCACCTTCGAGCCGCTCGTTCTTGGCCCGCGTGGTAGCGGAACGTACGGGTAGGGGCGAACTCGCCGAGCTTGTGGCCCACCATGGACTCGGTTATGTAGACGGGCACGTGCTTTCGACCGTCGTGGACGGCGATGGTGTGGCCCACCATGTCCGGGATGATGGTGGAGCGCCGTGACCAGGTCTTCACCACACGCTTCTGGTTGTTGGCGTTCAGGTCATCGACCTTCTTGAGCAGGTGGTCGTCGACGAACGGTCCCTTCTTCAGGCTTCGAGGCATCTCAGGCAGATCTCCCCCTCTGGCTCATCGGCGTGAGCCACGAGTGCGGCGGCGCCGGACGATGAGCTTCTCCGACTCCTTGTTGCGGTCCCGGGTCCGCCCCTCGGGCTTTCCCCAGGGCGACACCGGATGGCGGCCGCCCGAGGACTTGCCCTCGCCACCACCCAGGGGATGGTCGACGGGGTTCATGGCGACCCCACGGGTCTGAGGACGGACGCCCTTCCACCGGTTGCGTCCGGCCTTGCCCAGCTTCACCTGGTCCACCTCGGCATTGCCGACCTCTCCGACGGTGCCCCGGCAGTCGATGGGAACCCGGCGCATCTCGGTGGAGGGAAGTCGCAGGGTGGCGAAGTCCCCCTCCTTGGCCACGAGCTGCACGCTCATGCCCGCTCCGCGGGCAATCTTGCCGCCGGCCCCGGGCTTGAGCTCCACGTTGTGCACAGTGGTCCCGACCGGGATGTACCGCAGTGGCAGGGCGTTGCCGGGCCGGATCTCGGAGCCGTGCCCACTCTGGACCACGGCACCGACACCCACGCGCGCCGGCGCCAGTATGTAGCGCTTCTCGCCGTCGAAGTAGTGCAGGAGAGCGATGAGGGCGTTGCGGTTGGGGTCGTACTCGATGGTGGCCACCTTGGCCGGGATCCCGTCCTTGGTCCGCTTGAAGTCGACCACCCGGTACTGCCGCTTGTGGCCGCCTCCGCGGTGGCGCGCGGTCTTGCGGCCGTAGGCATTGCGCCCGCCCGTCTTGGGCTTCGGTCGCAGGAGCGACTTCTCGGGGCGATCCGTCGTGACCTCCGAGAAGTCGGAGACCGTCTGGAACCGCCGACCGGCGCTGGTGGGCTTACGCCTTCGAAGAGCCATCGTCGTCCCTTGTCCTAGCTCTCGAACAGATCGATGCGGTCGTCGGCGGCGAGGGTGACGATGGCCCGCTTGGTGTCGGAACGCTTGCCGAACGTGGCCTGGCGCCGGTTACGCTTGAGCTTGCCCTTGCGGTTGAGGGTGTTCACGTTGACCACGCGCACGTCGAAGATGGACTCCACGGCCTGGCGGATCTCAGTCTTGTTGGCCGACGGGTGCACGACAAAGGTGTAGACGCCCTCGTCGAGCAGGCCGTAGGACTTCTCGGAGACGACCGGCTTGATGATGACGTCTCTCGGGTCCTTCACGAACCTTCGTCCTCACCGTTGGGAGTCGGCTTCGTCGATGTCGGGAGAGTGGAGGTGGTGAAGACCACCCAGTCGCTGGCCAGCACGTCGTAGGCGTTCAGCTCCCTGGCGGGTATGACGACGACCTCGGGCAGGTTCCGGAACGACTTGGAGGCCACCTCGTCGTCATTGGGCACCACGACCAGGACCTGTCCCTCCATGCCCAACGCGGCCAGAGCGGCGACGGCCTCCTTGGTCCTCGGAGCCTCGAAGCTCCATCCGTCCACCACGGCCACCCTGCCGTTGGCGGCTCGGTCGGACAACGCCGAGCGCAAGGCCAGCTGAACCATCTTCTTGGGGGTCTTCTGGCGGTAGCTGCGGGGCTTCGGGCCGAGGGCCACGCCGCCGCCCGCCCACTGCGGCGAGCGAGAGGAGCCGTGCCGGGCTCGCCCCGTGCCCTTCTGGCGCCACGGCTTGGCGCCACCGCCCCTCACCTCGGCCCGAGTGAGGGTGGAGTGCGTGCCGGCTCGAGCTGCAGCCAACTGGGCGGTTACCACCTGGTGCATCACCGCCACATTGGGTGTGATGCCGAACACGGCGTCGTCGAGCTCCAGGGAAAGGGCAGTGGAGCCGTCGACCCGGCGGACGTCGACGGCGACCACCGTCATTTCCCACCCTTGGCGGCATTGCGGATGAGGACCAGGCCGCCGCGGGGACCGGGAACCGCGCCCTTCACCAGGAGCAGGTCGCGCTCGGCGTCAGCCTGCACCACCTCGAGGTTCATCGTCGTGACCCGCTGGGCGCCGAGCTGGCCGGCCATCCGTGTCCCCTTGAACACTCGCGCCGGCGTGGCGCAGGCACCGATGGCGCCGGGAGACCGGTGCTTCTTGTGGTTGCCGTGTGAGGCGCCCTGACCGGAGAAGTTGTGCCGCTTCATGGCGCCGGCGAAGCCCTTGCCCTTGCTCACCGCGGTGACGTCGATCCTCTCGCCGACCGCGAGCTGGTCCACCGTCAGCTCCTGGCCGACCTCGTAGCCGTTGGCGTCGTCGAGGCGCAGCTCGACCAGCTTGCGACCGGGTTCCACACCCACCTTGGCGAAGTGTCCGGCCTCCGGTTTGTTGAGGCGGGCCGGCTTCACGGTGCCCAAAGTGACCTGGAGCGCGGCGTATCCGTCCCGTTCAGGTGTCTTGACCTGGACGACGCGAACGGGTGGCACCTTGACGACAGTCACGGGGATGGCGCGGTCGTCATCGCTCCAGACCTGTGTCATGCCGACCTTCTCGCCGACGATCGCCTTGTTCGACATCTCACTTTGCTCGTTCTCACGCGAACGCTCCGCTCGGGGATCCCGGCGGAGCGTCGATTCGGTTTGGCCACGGGGTTCCCGGTGTGGGCGCCCGCGGACGTCAATTGGGAACTCAAGACCTTACAGCATCGGTACCGGTCCGGCTCCGCCGGCCGGTGCCGGTTCCGCCTAGCTCGCCGAGGAAGCTTCGCTTCCGAGGCGATGAGTCATTGGATCTTGATCTCGATGTCCACGCCGGCCGGCAGGTCGAGGCGCTGGAGGGAGTCCACCGTCTTCGGACTGTGCTCCACGATGTCGATCAGGCGCTTGTGGATGCGCATCTCGAAGTGCTCCCGGCTGTCCTTGTACTTGTGAGGGGAGCGGATGACGGTGTAGCGGTGCTTCTCGGTCGGCAACGGCACGGGACCGCGAATCTTGGCCTGGGTGCGCAGCACCGTCTCCACGATCTTCTTGGTGGACTGGTCGATGATCTCGTGGTCGTAGGCCTTCAGCCGGATCCGTATCTTCTGCCTCTCAGCCACGAGCCATCACTTCAGGATCTTGGTCACGCGGCCGGCACCCACCGTGCGCCCACCCTCTCGGATGGCGAAACGCAGGCCCTCGTCCATGGCGATGGGCTTGCCCAGCTCCACGGTCATGGTGGTGTTGTCGCCCGGCATGACCATCTCGGTGCCCTCCGGAAGGGCGATGTTGCCGGTGACGTCGGTCGTACGGAAGTAGAACTGGGGCCGGTAGTTGTTGAAGAAGGGCTTGTGACGACCACCCTCCTCCTTGGTGAGGACGTAGACCTGGGCCTCGAAGTTGGTGTGGGGCGTGATCGTTCCCGGCTTGGCCAGGACCTGGCCACGCTCGACGTCTTCCTTCTTGATGCCCCGCAGGAGGACACCGGCGTTGTCCCCGGCCTGGCCCTGGTCGAGAGACTTGTTGAACATCTCGATCCCGGTGCACACCGTCTTCTGCGTGGGCCGCAGGCCCACGATCTCGATATCGTCGCCGATCTTGACCACGCCGGCCTCGATCCGACCGGTTACCACCGTGCCCCGGCCCGTGATGGTGAACACGTCCTCGATGGACATGAGGAAAGGCTTGTCCGTCTCCCGCTCTGGCTCGGGGATGAAGGTGTCCACCGCCTCCATGAGCTCGGGGATGCGCGCCACCCAGTCGGCGTCACCGTCGAGGGCCTTGAGGGCGGAGACCCGCACCACCGGCGAGTCGTCGCCGGGAAACTCGTAGTCGTTGAGCAGCTCACGGACCTCGAGCTCCACCAGGTCGAGCAGCTCTTCGTCGTCGACCATGTCGGCCTTGTTGAGCGCCACCACGATCGAGGGCACCCCCACCTGGCGGGCAAGCAACACGTGCTCCCGGGTCTGGGGCATGGGCCCGTCAGCGGCGGAGACGACCAGGATGGCGCCGTCGACCTGGGCCGCGCCGGTGATCATGTTCTTGATGTAGTCGGCGTGCCCCGGCATGTCGACGTGGGCGTAATGACGGTTGGGCGTCTGGTACTCGACGTGGGCGATGGAGATGGTGATGCCGCGGGCCTTTTCCTCGGGCGCCTTGTCGATCTGGTCGAAAGGGGTGAAGGACACGTCGGGGTTGGCCTCGGCCAGCACCTTGGTGATGGCGGCCGTGAGCGTGGTCTTCCCGTGGTCGATGTGTCCCATCGTGCCCACGTTGACATGGGGCTTGTCCCGAACGAACTGCTTCTTGGCCATAGCATCCCTTTCACCTCGCAAGCAGAGCTTGCTCGGCGAGCTAAATCGTGCCGCCTTCGGCGGCTCTGTCCTTCTC
>JALZJC010000099.1 GCA_030859945.1 Actinomycetota bacterium
GGGGTGGGGGCCGGGTCCCGATCCCGGCTCCCGCTGAGGGCGATCAGGAGGATCACGACGAGCAGGACGGCGGCCGCGGCCGCCGCTGGCACCTTCCAGGCGAGGAGGCGCCGAGGCGCCGCCGACCGGCGCTCGCCCGCTGGTTCCGCCGGCGGGGTGGGCATCCGCTCCGTCTGCGGGCGAGAGGTGTGGGGGATAGCCCTGGTGGCGGAGCCGTCCCCGTGCAGGGAGGCGGCCATGTCGGCGGCGGTAGCAAAGCGGTCGCCCGGAAGGGTGGCCAGGGCCCGTTCGGTGGCGGCCACCAGAGCGGGTGGAAGCCCGGGCGCGACCTCGTCGAGAGGGCGGTGCTGGCCCGCCATCACGGCTTGGGCCAGGCCCCAGGGGGTGTCTCCGGAGTACGGCTTGGTGCCGGACAACGCCTCGTAGAGCACCACGCCCAGCGAGTACAGGTCGCTCGAGGCCGTGGCCGGTCGGCCTTCCAAGCGCTCGGGAGCCAGGTAGGCAGGCGTCCCGACCACCTCCCCGGTCATGGTGACGTCGGGCCCCAGGGCCTCGGCCACCTTGGCGATGCCGAAGTCGGCCACCTTCACCGACGAATCGGGGGTGAGCAGGAGGTTGCCGGGCTTGATGTCCCGGTGCACGACGCCGGCCCGGTGGGCCACGTCCAAGGCAGCCAGCACCTCGCGGGCCAACCGCTCCACCCGGGCCGGCTCGAGAGGTCCCTCGACCATCTCGTCGGCGACGGTCCGCCCCGCCAGGCGCTCCATCACGATGTAGGGGACGTCGTCCTGCTCACCGGTGTCGTAGACGGCCACCACGTTGGGATGCGTCAGTGGGGCCGCGGCCCTGGCCTCGGCCTCGAAGCGCCGGCGAAGCTCGGGCTCGGCGGCCAGGTCCCTACGGAGCAGCTTGACGGCCACGGGGCGGCCGAGGCGGCGGTCGAGCCCGTCCCGGACCTCGCCCATCCCTCCCCGCCCCAGGAGGCCGCCGAGCTCGTAGCGGTCGGCGATCACCTCCGGGACGGGCGTGTCCCGCATTGGTCCATGGTTCCCACTCGGACCTGATTTTGACCCTGGTCCCTCCATCTGGGTGAGGAGACTCGGCCGGGGCGCGAGGATGTCGGGATGACCAGGCTGGTCCTTCTCCGTCATGGGCAGAGCGACTGGAACGCCAGGAACGTCTTCACGGGCTGGTACGACTCCGATCTGAGCCCCGAGGGAGAGGCTGAGGCTCGGGAAGCGGGGCGCCTCCTTGGTGACGAGGGTATCCGGCCCGACGTGGTGCACACCTCGGTGCAGACGCGGGCCATCCGCACGGCCAACCTGGCCCTCGAGATCATGGATCTGTCGTGGCTGCCGGTCCGGCGCCACTGGCGTCTCAACGAGCGTCATTACGGGGGCCTGCAGGGCCTCGACAAGGCCGCCACGGTCGAGGAGCACGGTGAGGCCCAGGTCCAGGCCTGGCGAAGGAGCTACGACGTGCGGCCTCCGCCGCTCGGGCCCGACCACGAGCAGAATCCCCGCCATGACCCGAGGTACCGGGACCTGGCCCCCGGGCTGGTCCCTGCCACGGAGTGCCTGAAGGACGTGGTGGTTCGCATGCTGCCCTACTGGTACGACTTCATCGTCCCCGACCTGCGGGCAGGGCGCCAGGTGCTCATCTCGGCGCACGGCAACAGCCTGCGGGCCCTCGTGAAGCACCTAAAGGGCATATCCGACCACGACATCCCCGGCCTCGAGATCCCCACCGGCGTGCCGTGGGTGTTCGACCTGGCGGAGGACCTGGTTCCGGACCATGACCGCTTCCTCGGTGATCCGGACGAGGTCCGCGAGAAGGCGGACGCCGTCAAGCAGCAAACCACCAGGCGCCCCGACGGCATGGGCCCCGAAGAGCGCAGTCGCGAGCTGAGCGGGTCCGGTTGAACAATGAGCGGGTCCGCTTGAACAATCAGTGAAGTCCGGCCCCCGCCCTGCCGATAAAGCAGGTGAGGAGGGCTGATGACACGGCGATACTGGATACGGAGCTGGCTGGCTGTGATGGGCGCGGCCACGGTCGTCAGCTTCGCCATGTCCCTGGCCGGCGCCGCCGAAGGGCAGCGGCCCGAGGCCGTACCTCCGACCACCGTGCCCACTACCAGCGTGCCCACGACCACGGTGCCCACGACCACGGTGCCCACGACCACAACACAGGCGTGGTTGACCACGCCGGCGCTGCCCCTGCTCAACGGTCCTGTCGAGATCCCGCTCCCCCAGCTGCCGGTACCCATCCCGGACATACCACCGCTGGTGACCAACCGAGCGGTGGCACAGCCGCCGCGGCCCGCTCCCGTCCCCCTTCCTCCATACCCGAGCGCGGGCCGGCCCACGGCTCAGGCACCATCGGTCCCGGCGCCGTCACCCCCCGTGACAGCCGCTCCACTCAGGACGGCGGCCATCACGCCGAGGGATAAACCCCCGCGGTCCCCGGACATCATCGACCCAGTCATCCCGACGGTCAAACAGTTCACGATTCCCCTCGTGCTCACTATGATCGTGGCCTTGTTCCTGGTGCTGCAGGCACGCTTCGACAGGCGTGACCCCAAACTGGTCGCGGCCCCGATGGTTGACGACCTGCACGCCTTTAGATGAGCCGGTCGGCGACGGAGCCGACGCCGACCTCGGAGCTAGTACCCCTGGCCGAGCGGACCAACGTCCTGCAGGCCTTCCGATTGACCATGGTGGCGGCGGTGCTGATCAGCTCCGCCTCGTGGCCGCACACCATCGGCGCAACGCAGTCGGACCTTGCCGCCGTCACGGCCGTCTACGCCCTGCTCACCGTGGCCGTCGAGGTGGTGCGCCGAGCCCTGAAGCGGCGCAGCCTGGCCCTGCTGGGAAGCCTGCTCCTGGCCGACGGGCTGTGGATCGCGGCCGTGGTGGCCCTCACCGAGGGGCCCCGCAGCGTGCTGGCCGTCCTGGTGGGCCTCCACATCGTCGCCGTGACCCTGCTCGCCTCCTACCGCACGGGCCTGAAGATCGCCGTATGGCACTCCCTGCTGTTCGTCACCGCACACTGGCTCGCCTCCGCCGATGCCATCGGCCCATGGAAGCCCCTGCCCAAGCCTGACGATGACCTCGTTCCCCTGGTGGTGGCCAGCGTGGTCATGTTCCTGGTGCTCGCCATCGGCACCGCCGCCTTCTCGGCGCTGAACGAGCGCGAGCTTCGCCGGGGCCGGAAGATGTTGCGGGGCCTGGTGGCCATGGGAGAGGAGCTGCAGGACGTCCAGTCGCCCGACGAGGTGGGGCCCGTGTTGCTGCGCTGCGTTCTGCGGACCTTCGGTGCCCCCCGGGGCGCGGTGGCGATCGGCGACGAGGGCGGCGTCAGGAAGCTCTGGGTGGGGAAGGCCGACGAGGACGTGCCCACCGCCCTCGGACCCCAGCGAGCGAGGCCGGGCGACGTGCTCGACCGGTGTTGGCGGCTTAGGGAGCCACAGCTGGTCAGGGCCCTCGGCGCCGACGACGGGGTCCTTTCGCAGGCGCTGCCGGCGGCCAGGAACCTGGTGGTGGTACCCATGGTCACCGACGGCGAGCCCATCGGCGCCCTGGTCCTGGAGCAGGGCGGCGGGCTGGACGAGCGCATCAGCACCACCCGAATCAACGCCCTGGTGGAGTTCGCCGCCCATGGCGCCCTCTCCATACGCAAGGCCACGCTGCTGGCCGAGGTCGAGCGCCTGGCTCGGGTGGACGCCCTCACCGGGCTTCCCAACCGCCGGACGTTCGACGAGACCCTCCACCGCGAGGTGGCGAGGGCCGCCCGCAGCGGCGAGCCCCTGAGCCTGGTCATGCTCGACGTCGACCACTTCAAGCAGATCAACGACACCTACGGCCACGACAGGGGCGACGAGGTGCTGCGCGAGATCGGCGCCATCCTGGCCACCTCCCTCCGTCAGATCGATCTTCCGGCCCGCTTCGGCGGCGAGGAGTTCGCCTTCGTCCTCCCCGACTGCACCGGCCACGCCGCGCTACGCCTGACCGAGGAGGTGAGGTCCGCCATCGCCTCTGCGCAGAACGGCGATCAGGGGCCGTCGGTGACCGTGAGCGCCGGGGTTGCGTCCTTCCCTCGCAACGCCCTCACCGGCGCCGAGCTGACCAAGCAGGCCGACGAGGCCCTCTACCAGTCCAAGCGTGGCGGTCGTGATCGGGCAACGCTCGCCACCAGGACAGGGCCCGGGGCCAAGACCCCCGGCGCTGTCGCTTGATCCTCGCAGACCGGCTGCACCGGCCTGGGCAGGCCGCCTCAGGCGGAGCATTACGCCTCGCGTCCGGCTATCTGGCCTGGTTCTGACGACTCCAGCAGGTACCCCCGCGACCTGACGGTCCGGATGGCCAGCCCCATGGGGGCCAGGCGTCGCCGAAGGCGCACGACGTGGACGTCCAGGGCGTTGCGACGAGGGGCGCCCTCGGGCCAACCCGACCGGGCCAGGGCGTTGCGACTGACCACGGCGCCGAAGCGCTCGAGCAGGGCCGAGGTCAGGCGGGCCTCCACCGGGGGGAGAGCGACCCAGCGGTCGGCGAAGCGCAGCACGCCGTCACCGTCGAGCTCGGGAAGCTCCTGGGCGTGGAACCGGGAGCGCGCCATGAGGCCTACGAGCCGGAAGCGCACGTCCTCCTCGCTGGAGGGGACGCGCACCCAGTCCTCGAGGCAGTCCTCGGCGTCAGGTGGCGGATGGCCGTTCTCGATGAGCAACAGCCGGGGCGCCCCCTTCCCCACCAGGAGCGCACGCCGCTCGGCTTCCCGTGGCCAGCGCACCAGCACCACGTCCATGCTCGCCACGGTAGGACCCCAACGTTGCGGGGATGTTTCCGGTCAATGAAGAAACAAACTCGACGTCAGGACTTCGAAGGAGTGCCCGAGGGGCCGAAGTTCTCGTAGTACCGGCTAGGCGTCGGACCCCGCTGACCCTGGTACTTGGAGCCTACCCGGACCGAGCCGTAGGGCGCGTCGGCGGCAGTGGTCATGCGCAGGAAGCTGATCTGGCCGATCTTCATCCCGGGGTAGATCGTGATGGGGAGGGTGGCCACGTTGGACAGCTCGAGGGTCAGGTGCCCGTTCCAGCCGGCGTCCACGAATCCGGCGGTGGAGTGGATGAGCAGCCCCAGGCGGCCCAGGCTGCTCTTTCCTTCGAGGCGGGCTACGAGATCGTCGGGTAGCCGCACCCGTTCCGCGGTGGAGCCGAGAACGAACTCGCCGGGGTGGAGGATGAAGGCCACCTCGTCCTGGCCGTCGTCTATCTCCACCAGCTGGGTGAGGTCCTCCTGGTTCTCCCGCACGTCGATCACCGGTGCGCTGTGGTTGCGAAAGACACGGAAGTAACGGTCCACGTGCAGGTCGACCGACGACGGCTGGATGCAGCCCTCCCTCAGCGGATCGATCTCGATGCGACCCGCGTGCAGCTCCTCACGGATGGTTCGGTCGGAGAGGATCATGAACAGGGGCACGCTACAGTGACCACCCGTTCGGCGGGCGTGGTTCAGAGGCAGAACATCATCACCGCGACTCCCGTTGGAGATCCTCTGCCCGACGGCCAGGTGAGACTCTCCAACATCGAGGAGGGCGGCCCCGGCTGCAGCATGAGCAGCTACGCCGCCCCGAGGGTCCTGGCGACAGCCGTGCTCAGCCACTTCGAGGGGACTCGACAACAAGGCAGGTGTGACCCTGGGTTTCTCGGGCGCTATCGCCGCCTTGGCCACCGGCGTCGACACCATCCCCGCCAAGTTCGGCATCGGGTGCTGCGATTCTCGCCACGCTGCTGGCCATGCTGGCTTTCTTTCCTCGGGCCTATCCACTGTTCGACCTGCGCAAGCTCCGCAACCGCTACTCAGTGCGGAAACCGAGTTCACTCGGCTCCGCCTCCTGGACACCAGCATCGACATGTACGAGCGAGCCAACGTCGTGCTGCGTCTCAAAGCCCGCTTCTTGTTGGCGGCCATGGCCACACTCATGGTCGCGGTCGTCCTCCTTGGGGCAGGTACGCTGGTATCTGATGAGCGAGGCTCCCGCGAGCGATCCCACACCTCAACCAGAGCCGCCGGCGCCATCGACGCCATCACCGTGGGCCGGCTATGAGCCGCCCACTCCCCCACCCTACGAGCCGGACCCCGAGGTGATTGCCTACATCGAAAAGGGGCTGGAGCCGGACAACGCGGAACAGCGTTGAGCTGACCAGGCCGGAAGGCCGGCGGGTAGCAATCAGTCGTGCCGCCTGAGTCCTGTCAACACCGGCCGAAATTGACCCGTCGAGTTCCGGTTCCGTTAGGTCACGCCAATGTCACGGGCGTGATCGGGAGCACAGGCTCGGCGGGTGGAAACCTCCTGACCAGGGAGTTTGGTAGGATTCAAGGCATCACGCGGGCGTAGTTCAGAGGCAGAACATCAGCTTCCCAAGCTGAGAACGCGGGTTCGATTCCCGTCGCCCGCTCCAAGGCAAAGAGGCTGGTCAACGACAGCTACGCCGTGACCAGCCTCTTGCGCGTCAGCGGATCATCCGCCATTCATCCGGCGTCCGCTTCCTCATCCGCTTCCTCATCCGGCGCGTCGTCGCCGGATGCCATGGCCTGCCGGAGCTCGTCGTCGATCCCTTTCGCCATCGCGCGATCCGCTTGCGCGGTCCGGTGCAGGTAGCGAAGCGCGGCCTGCGGCGACGACTGGCCAAGGCGCGCCATGAGGTCCTTCAACGTCGAGCCCGGGACCTTCGCCGCCATCGTGTTCGCCAGGTGACGGAGGTCGTGGGGCTTGAGGTCGGGACGAACGCCGGTCTCCTTCAGAGCCTTGTGCCACGCCTTGTAGAACGAAGCGCGCCGCACGCCGCCCTTCGGCCCGACGAACAACGGAGCCTCGGGACCGGCAGCGACGTGTCGCTCGAGGTGCGCTTCGAGCAATGGGACGATCGACTCCGGCATCGTGATGTCCCGGACGCCTGCGACCGACTTCGTACGGCGCACCTGCATGCCGGACGACAGCTCCTGGCGCTGCTTGTTCACGATGACGCGTCGGTGCAGGAAGTCGAGGTCCCCACGCGTGAGCCCGAGCAGCTCGCCGAGTCGAAGCCCGCACGTCGCTGCGAGAAGCAGGAGCGCGCTGTACGGAGGGTCGATCGCCTCGACGAGCGCGAGCGCCTGGCTGATAGGGATGAGCGGGCGCTCGTCACTCGTCTCGCCAGCAGCGCCGCGCACTCGACAGCGGTTCTTGGCGATGAGATCGTCCTCCGCTGCGGTGTTCAGGAAGGCCATGAGAAGCCGATAGCACTTCGCCGCCTGCAGCGGACTCACCCGCGCCGAGAGTTCGGCGTACCAGGTGCGCACGGCTCGGCGAGTGATCGCGTTGAGCGGCACCTCGCCGAACGTGACGACGATGTGCTTGAGCTGGCTCGCGTAGACCTCCTGCGTTCGTGGTGCGAGCCGACGCGTCCGCAGCCATTCGTCGGCGTACTCGCCCAGCGGCGTCCGGCCGGCCGTCGGATCGATCCACCGGTCGCGCGCGCGGTCAGCCTTCTGCTCGGCCTCCCACGCCTGCGCCTCGCGCTTCGCGTAGAACGTCTTGCTGTATTTCGTGCCATCGGGCCTGCGCAGCTCGACGTCGTACACGGTCTTGCCATTGCGAAGGCGCCTCGTCCGGATGGCCATCGCTCCTCCTCAGGAAGCCGGCCGCCGACGCCGACCGGTGGCCGGCGCGTCGGGGAACAAGAGGGGCTGATCGACGCGGAGGTCGATGACGCCCGAGGGCTGTTCGCCGTCCTCAACGGTAGACGGACGGTGTGACGTCGACGTCTCCTTGTTGAGCTCGCCGACGAACGCCTCGATGTCCTCCCTGCGGACACGGCGGCAGCCATCGATCGTGACCGACGGCAGGCGTCCGCTCGCGAGCAGCTCGTAGAGCTTCGACCTTCCGATCGAGAGGACGTGCGCGGCGTCCTCCGGGCGAAGCAAGTACCTGTCCACCTCCACCTCCGTTCGCATGGATGCGTGCACATACGGAGATGCGCGTCTTCGCCGCCCGGAACGCAACGAGGGGAGTCCCCACGCTCACGAGTTGCGGGTCGAGGGACTCCCCCGAGGTACTCAGCGCTCGCGCTTGCGCTCGTTTCGCTCCTTCGCGCGCCGCTGCTGGCGATTAGGTCCGGGCTCGCGCGTGGTCGTCGGCGCCGCCGGGTCGTGCCGCTCGGGCAGCTCGCGGATTCGCGACCGCGCGAACGCAAGGTCGGCCTCGGTGCTCCGCAGTCTCGCCTGCGTCCGTTCAAGATCCGACTCCAGGCTCTCGATGCGCGCCGCCGCACGTTGGAGCGCAGCTTCGGCGCGAGCGCGCCCGCGTAGCGCATCGCTCAGCTGACGCTTGAGAACTCGCCGCTCAGCCCGCAGCTCATCGACGCTCGCGTGTTCCTCGGCCTTCCGTTGCCGGTACGCGCGCACGCGCTCAGCCTCATTCGCCCACTTCCGCGGTCGACCGGGTCCACGAGACGGCTCCGGCGCGTCCGCCGTCGACATGGCGATAACCGTACGTCATGAAACCTTCGGCTGGCACACCGTGCATATTGTGTG
>JALZJC010000167.1 GCA_030859945.1 Actinomycetota bacterium
TTGGAGAACCAGGGCTGGAAGGACTCCTGGGACGGTGTCCGCTCGGCCAACGGCGTGGTGGCCAAGGCCCCCATCGCCCTCTGCGAGGTGCAGGCCTACGTCTACGGCGCATACCTGGCGCGGGCTCACTTCGCCGCCGAGGTCCGCGACATGGTCACCGCCCAGCGGTTCCGTACCAAGGCCAGCGAGCTCAAGAAGCGTTTCAACCAGGATTTCTGGCTGGAGGACCGCGGGTGGTTCGCCATGGGCCTCGGCGCCGACAAGGCCCCCCTCGACGCCCTGGCCTCGAACATGGGCCACTGCCTGTGGACCGGGATCGTCGACCAGGACAAGGCCGAACGCGTGGCCCGCCGGCTGGTTTCGCCCGAGATGTTCAGCGGCTGGGGGATCAGGACCCTGGCCACGTCCATGGCCGGGTACAACCCCATCAGCTACCACTGCGGCTCGGTGTGGCCGCACGACAACGCCATCATCGCCGCCGGGCTCATGCGTTACGGCTTCGTGGAAGAGGCCCAGCGGGTGGTGCTGGCCATGCTCGACGCCGCGGGGAGCCAGGGGGCCCGGCTACCCGAGCTGTTCAGCGGGATCGACCGCTCTGAGTTCCCGGGGGTGGTGAGCTATCCCACCTCGTGCTCACCCCAGGCGTGGGCCGCGGCCTCGCCCCTGCTGTTCCTCCGCACTCTGCTCCGCCTCGACCCCTGGGTCCCTCACGGCAAGGTGTGGGTTGCCCCCGCCATCCCCGAGGAGGTCGGCCACCTCCGAGTAGAGCGGATCCCGCTCGGCGGCAGCCGCATTGGCATTGAGGTGGACGGGGGGATCGTCAAGGTCGAGGGGCTGCCGCCCGAGCTCGAGCTCATCAGCGAGCCGCGCGACCCGATGACGGCCGGCTGACCTTCTGGGGCCGGTCAGGCTCCAGGCGCCGGAGTCGTACTCTGGTCCGGCGCCAGGGCGGCAGGCCCTGGCCATTTGGAGGTGCGTGGAATGAGTTTCGTGCTTCGGAAGTCGCTTCCCTCGCTTGGCGGCCTCGTGGGCCTGCTCCTGATCGCCGGGTTCGCCTTCACCGTTGCCGTGGGCGCCCCCTTGTGGTTCCCGATGGCGTTCGCCATCGTCGTGGTGGCGATCCAGTACCTGGTGAACCCCTGGCTCATCCAGTGGTTGGTCCCGGCCACCGTGATCGACCACGCCGGCGGGCGCTACCTCACCGACCATCGCGTGGGCGCCATGGTGGTCCGGCGCTGTGCCGAGGCGGGGGTGCCGTTGGTGAAGCTGGGCATCGTCGACGATGGGACGCCGAACGCCTTCACCTTCGGCCGCACACCTCGAGACGCCCGTCTCTGGGTCACCCGCGGCCTGCTGGAGCGCCTCGACGAGCGGGAGCTCGACGCCGTCGTCACCCACGAGGTGGGCCACGTCAGGAACTGGGACTTCGCGGTGATGACCGTGGCCGCGGTGATCCCCATGGTGCTGTACCTGATGTACGTCGTGAGCCGCCAGAGCGGCCGCACCGAGGCCAAAGCCATCGCCTTGGGCGCCTACCTCTCCTACCTCGTCTCCCAGTTCGTGCTCCTCTCGCTCAGCCGGGCCCGCGAATACGCCGCCGACCACTGGTCGTGCCGGTGCACCGGCGACGGCGACGCCCTGGCATCTGCTCTGGTGAAGGTGGCCTACGGCATGGGCCAGGCCTCGACCCAGCAGCGCGAGCAGGTGGCCGCTCTGGTAGCGCAGGGCAAGGAGGGAAAGAAGGAGGCGAACAAGCTCCAAGCCCGCCAGCGCCGGGCGCAGTCCATGCGGGCCATGGGCATCTTCGAGCCCAAGACCGCCGAGGCCATGTCGACGGCCCTCGCCGCCGGTGTGGACCCCGAGCGGGTGCTGGGCGCCATGCGTTGGGAAGTGGTGAACCCCTGGGGTCGCACCCTCGAGCTGATGTCCACCCATCCTCTGGTCGTCCACCGCATCGAGGTCCTCGAGCAGAGCGGCCTACCCGGCGCTCCCCGGCGATGGAGCGTGCTGCGGTCCCTGGCCACGGTGTCGGACACCGATCGCTGGGCGGCGCGCGCCGGCTTCGGGCGAGAGCTGCTGGTCGCCGTCGCCCCTTGGGCCGTGCTCGTGCCGTTGGTGGGCTTTGGCGCCTTCACCGGCTCGGTTGCTTCCGTCGGCGTAGCCCTCATCGCCGCCGGTGTGCTTCTGTTCGTCAAACAGCACATGCGCTATCCCGGCCTGTTCACCCCCGTTGGCCAGGTCACCGAGCTTCTTGGCCGCCTCGACGCCGGTCCCGTGGCCGGCATCGGGGTCGAGGTCAGGGGCCGGATCATCGGCCGCGGCCTCCCCGGCTACGTGCTGTCGCCCGACCTGGTGGTCCAGGACGGCTCCGGCTTCGTCCCCCTGCTGTACCGCCAGCCCCTTCCCCTGGTGGCCGGTCTCTTCGCCCTGTTCCGGGCGGAGCGCTACATGGGCCAGGAGGTCACCGCCCGGGGCTGGTACCGGCGCCTACCGGGCCCGGTGGTCGAGCTGCGCGAGGTGGTGGCCGCCGACGGCACCCGCTCGCGGTCCTGGGAGTGGGCGGCCCGGTACGCCGTCTCCGTCCTGCTGATCGCC
>JALZJC010000011.1 GCA_030859945.1 Actinomycetota bacterium
CGGGGACGACCTGGTCCACACCCTGGATCAGGGCGTAGTTGTTGAACATGCCACCGGTGGAAGCGCACACGCCCATGGAGATGACCCACTTCGGCTCGACCATCTGGTCGTACACCTGGCGGAGCACCGGGGCCATCTTCTGCGAGACCCGGCCGGCCACGATCATGAGGTCGGCCTGACGGGGTGAGGCGCGGAACACCTCCATGCCGAAGCGGGCCATGTCGAAGTTGGACGCCCCCGTCCCCATCATCTCGATGGCGCAGCACGCCAGCCCGAAGGTGGCGGGCCACACGCTGTTGCGGCGTGCCCACTTCACCAGGTTCTCGAGGTTGCCGGTGATGAAGTTGTGGCTGAGGTCCTCGAGCCCGGGCATCAGGCTAAGCAGCTTCCTCTGTCCGGTTGATGCGCCGGACCGTGGACTCGGAGGTGCGCCCGCTCGGAGCCGTGGCTGCTGGCCGCAGGCGCTTGGCCGGCCCCCAGTCGAGGGCACCGTTGCTGATCAGGTAAAGGAAGGACACGAAGACGGCGACGGCGAACACGATCATCTCCCCCAGGCCGAACACGTCGAGCTGGCGGAAGATCACCGCCCACGGGTAGAGAAAGATGATCTCGATGTCGAAGATGATGAAGATCATGGCCACGAGATAGAAGCGGACAGGGAAGCGCTCCGCCGGCTCACGCGTGGGGACGATCCCGCACTCGTAGGCCGCCTCCTTGGCCCTCGTGGGCTTCTTGGGGCCGAGCAGCGACGAGGCCAAGAAGGAGAGGCCCGCGAACAAGGTGGCCAGCACCAGCATGGTGAAGATAGGGAGGTACTCGGCCACCGGCGCCAGCCTAGGTGACGGAGGCCTGCCGAGCGATCGCCGCCTTGTCCCGCTGGTGAAGCGAGTAGCAGCAGATGGCGAAGCTGATCCCCGAGAACACCATGAAGAAGAAGGACGGGGCCCTGAGGTTGCCGAGGTCCCGGAGCATGAGCACCGTGGTCACCGGCTTCCCCTGCTCTTCGGCCGGGGCGGACGGCGAAGGCTTCACCTGAAGGGCGACGTAATGGGGCCGGTGCCTGAGAGTGAAGAGCCACGTGTCGCCTCCCTTCTTGAAGGCCTCGACCATCTCGTAGTCCGACTTGGCCTTGAACGGCGGCTCCATCCGGAGCGTCTCCTCCCCTCCGCCCTCGCCGCCCTCGCCGCCCTCGCCGCTTCCGCCCTCGCTGCCCTCGCCGCCCTCGCTGCCGCCTTCACCGCCGCCCTCGCCGCCTTCGCCCGAGAGCACGGCGTCGGACGCGGCCTCGGCGTCGGCCAGTCCCGGGTCGCTCCCCGACAGCGGCTTCCAGCCGTTGGGGAAGCCGTGAGCGGCCTCCACGGTGGACTGGGAAAGGTCTCCGGACACCACCTCCAAGGGCTGCCAACTCGGTTCCTCGCCCTTGATGCCGATCCCGAACACCGTCCACACCGCACCCATGACCGTCATCCACCCGAAGAGGCCGGCGGCGGCGATCACGAAGCCCAGTCGGCCTCCGGTGTTGGTGGCCAGCAGGAGGTACACACTGCCGATCAGAACGGTGATCCCGGTGAGGACGATGAGCGAACCCCGGATCTGCGGGTCCCACCGCAAGGCCGCGAGCAGAAGCGCCGTCAACGGGCGCTCCCCGGGACGAGCGAGGGGATCCGCCGGCGGCCGGGCCGGAGGCGGATCACAGGGACCTCTCGTATGCGACTATGGCCTTGATCTGCTCCGGCGCCAGTGTCTCGCCGAAGCCCGGCATGCCCCCGGCCTCGTTGCCACCGACGCCTTGGATGCCGTAGGCCTTGGCGTACTCAGCGCCCTTGGTGATGAACTCAGTGTGGCTGTCCTGGCCTTCGGCGAGTGGGAACTGGCGGGTGGTCGCCCCGCCCAGGAGGCTCGGTCCGAAGGCCCCGCCGCCGGGTATGTCCGCCTCTCCGTAGGACCAGGCCTTGGTGTGGCAGCGGGAGCAGAACTCGTCGAAGAGCCTCGGGCCGTCGGTGCCGAACTTCTCCTGGTTCTCCTTCTGGACCTCCTTGGGGTCACGCTGGATGCTCTGGAGGTAGGCGACGAGATCCTGCACCTGCTGGTCGTTCATGGGACCCCCACCCTCGACGCCCCACGGTGGCATCGGCGTGTTGACCCGGCCGTACACGATCACTGACGCCACCTCGTCCGGGGAGTACCGGAGCAGCACGGTGTCGAGGGCGGGAGCCTTCCACCTGACCTGGCGGGGAGGCTTGCTGGGGTCGAGGGGGTCGGGAAGCGAGTAGGTGGTCTGGCCCCCCTGGCCGGTGGCGCCATGACAACCGCCGCAGCCGAACTTGCCGACGTTGCCGGCGGGGACCGGTGAGTCGTTGGGCTGGAACAGGACGAAACCTCGCTCGGCAGCTCTCTCGTCGAAGCCGCGCGCCGCGCCCTCCTGGCGGCTGGGTTCGCGCAACCAGTACGCGGGCAGGCCCACACCGACCACCACCAACATCAGGAAGGCGCTCACCTGCGCCCGGTTGAGCCTCGGGCCCTCCAGGCCTTCGTCGTCGAGGTACGGCTTGCGGTTGGGGGCCAGCTCGACCTCCATCCCCGCGACCGGGGCCTCGGGCCGGAGCAGGTGGAACAACCCGAAGGCGACCACTCCGAGGACGAGCACGACGACGGTGACAGTGCCCAGGGTCTGGGCGGTGCTGGCAGCCAGGAGAGAGGTCATGGGCCCGGACGGGTCATCGACGGCCGCTCACGCGCAGTGCGGTCCCTCGGCTCCCTGGCCTGTGGTGTCGACGCCGATCGGAGGCCCCTGTACGACCTGCTGGGTGTCGACCACGATGGAGTCGCCGGCCACGGTGACGCCGAAGCGGTCGAGGCCGCGGGGCGCGGGGCCGCCCTTCTTCTCGCCCACCCGGTTGTACCTGGAGCCGTGGCACGGGCATTCGAACCACTGTGAGGCGGCGCACCACGGCACCCGGCAGCCGAGGTGCACGCACTTCTGGTACAGGGCGACGAACCCGGACTTCATGCCCTCGAGGACGGTACCGGTGTACACGCCCTCGGCCTTGGCCACGGCGTCCTTGGGGAACGTGGCCAGCCAGGTGCGGGCCTCGGGCACGTAGAACGGCTCCCGCTTCGAGTTGATCTGGTCGAGGATCTCGTCGACCTTGCCCACGTTGACCTTGGAACCGAAGCCGCCCGACCGTGAGGGCCACAGGAAGCTGATGGCGGCTGTGCCGAAGCCGGCCAGGCCCAAGCCGAAGAAGGCGGTGATGCCGCGGTTCATGAACTGACGCCGGGTGACGTCGAGGACCTCGGGGTCCATGGGGGCGCGCACGACCGGCGGTGCAGCCTCGGCCGCGGCCACGGCCGTGTCCTCCTGGCGCTCGAGGACGGCGGCCCGCTCGACGTCGCGCCCAGGAGAGGCCCGCTCCCCGTCCCCCTCGCCGGATGTGTCCTGCCCGCTCGTCAGGGCAGTGCCCCGGTCTCGGCGGGCGGTGGTGGTGAACACGAACAGGGCGGCCAAGGCCAGCAGCACCATCGTCGCCACGAGAAGGAGTGCGCCGTCGGACATTGGCTTACAGGTCGAAGATGTCGTGGACGCCCTGTTCCCACGGCATGATGAAGTTGAATCCCTCGCCTCGGAAGAACGAGCCGATGATGACGAGGACGGCCCAGAACATGAGGAACAGGGTCAGGAGGGCCACGGCGAACTTCCGGTCCTCCGGCTTCTGACTGGGGTTCTTGTCGAGGTAGCCGGCGGCGCCCAAGGCGATCAGGCCCATTCCGGGGATGGTGACGCCCGCCACCATGGGGTGGAACATCGTGAGGAGCTCCTGGAGGCCGAGGAAGTACCACGGAGCCTTCGACGGGTTGGGCGTGAGGTTGGGGTTGGCCATCCCGAGCAGTGGGGCATTCACGAACATCGAGAAGACGAGCAGGAACGCCGTCATGCTCAGAGCGGCCACGAACTCCACGACCAGGAGGTGGGGCCAGACGTGCACCTTGTCGGTCGGGGTGGCCTTGACGTCCTGGATGGAGCCGGCCTTCACCACGGTGAGGAGGCGCTGGGTGTGACCGGCCGGCCCCGCGGGACGTGGGGCCGCGGTTGGAGCCACACTCGGCGTCGCGGTGGCGACCGAGGCGGCCGCGGCCTCACCCCGGGCGCCGGCCTCGGCGCCCCGCTGGAGGAGGTGGGCGGGGATCTTCTCGCCGTCGGTGGAGCTGGCCTGCCCCTCGGCGGCGGTGGCCTCGGAGGGCGGAGGCTCACCCGAAGGCGCGGCGCCGGACTGGCCCGCCAGCTGGGCTCGGCGCTCCTTGGCCCGCCGGAGGAGGTGTTCGGGGATCTCGGTCATGGGCGCTCCCTCACGACTACAACGGCCCGGAGATGCCGCCGTCCTTGCGGACTCTCCAGAAGTGGATGGCCATGAAGATGACGATGAAGAAGGGGAGCATCAAGACGTGGAGGACGTACCATCGCAAGAGGGTGTCGGTCCCGATCTCCACACCCCCGAGCAGGACGAATCGGATCTGAGTGCCGAACACCGGGGTGTAGCCCATCATGTTGGTCCCCACTGTGACGGCCCACAGTGCCAGCTGGTCCCACGGCAGCAGGTAGCCGGTGAAGGACAGCAGCAGGGTGAGGGTGAGCAGGATGATGCCGATCACCCAGTTGAACTCCCTCGGGGGCTTGTAGGCACCGTGGTAGAAGACCCGGGCCATGTGCAGGAACACCGACAGCACCATGAGGTGCGCCGCCCAGCGGTGCATGTTCCGGACCAGTAGGCCGAACGTCACCGACGTCTGCAGGGTGGAGATGTCGTTCCAGGCCTGAGCGGCCGTGGGCCGGTAGAAGAACATCAGGAAGATGCCGGTGACGGTGAGATGGATGAACAGGAAGAAGGAGAGCCCACCGAGGCAGAGCGTGTAGCTCACCTTGACCGCATGACGCTTCACCTTCACGGGGTGCAGGTGGAACAGCACCGAGTTCATGATCACGTAGGAACGGTTGCGTGGGCTGTCCGTGTACCCCTTCCGGAAGATCGACCCGGGCCGGAAGATGGAGGACCACAGCTGGGAGCCCTGGACCTTGTCGACCATGCCCGAGACGCGCTGGCTCACGGGGAGTCGCTGCTTGGCCGTGGCTCCGTTTCCCCGGGTGATCTGCTTGGCCAAGGCCTGTCCTGTCCCTAGAACCGCATGCCGTAGGAGTAGCCATGCTTGTTGTCGCGCTGGTGCTGCTCACCTCGTGGCGAAACTCCCGTCTTGCCCATGATGATCACGCCCGTCGGGCAGCGGTCGACGCACAGGCCGCAGCGGGTGCACACGTCCTCGTCCACCACGAAGACCACGTGGTCGCTGGGATCCTCACCGGGTTGGTCGGTCTCCACGGCCTCGGAGATGGAGTCGGTGGAGAGCATGTGGATGCACTTCCACGGGCAGATGTCCACGCAGCCCTCGCACATGATGCACTCGGACTGGTCGATGTGGAGGAACTGCTTGGGCTTGACCGACTTGGACAGCTCCTCGTTGCTCACCTCTTGGAGGACATAGTCGCCGGGGAAGGACGGCATGGGCGGATTGGCGTCGTTCCTGGCCATCAGGCGCTCACCTCCCGACCAGACAGATCGCACATGTGCATTCTTGGGATCACACCTTCCTGATGAGCGGCCGACCGTAGGCTGACCGCTCGACGTCGGACCGCACTGTTCGCTCTGCGCGGGACTGCCACCACTTCCAGGTCGCGAACTGGCCGCCGAGGGCCACTATGTAGATGCCGGCGGCTATGACGTCGCGGATCGCCTCCTTGGAGATCATGATCCGGCCCCGGCCACCGAAGGCGATGCCCCCCTCGAGGAAGGACTTGCCGAAGGGGTTGGGAATGCCGAAGGCATCCTGGCGCCACCCGAGCTCGTTGTCAGCCCACAGCAGCCACTGGTTGGGCACGATGCCGTAGGCCAGGAGCAGGAGGGTGAAGACGAAGGTCGCGGCCAGGATGGCCTCTCCCCAGGTGAGCGCCTTGCCCGGGGGACGGGAGTGGCCCACGGCCAGGACGACCAGGAACATCAGGGCGGTTATCAGCAGGGAAGAGATGAAGGCGACCATCGGCTCTCAAGCGCTCGTGAACTCGCTCACATCCTACCTCCAAGGATCCATCCGGCGTTCTACCACGCTGCCATTCGAAGCTTCACATCGCCCTCCGTCGGGGCTGGGCGCTTGGTGGGGTCTTCGGCAGCTCGCCTACAGTCTTCGCATCCGCCACAGGAGCTCGTCTTGACCGAGATCCCCGAACACCTCCTGCAACGCTCGCGCGAGCGGCGGGAGGCTCTCGGCCTGCAGACGTCTTCGGGCCAGGAGCCGGCGGAGCAGCCCGAGAGCGGCACCCAGGGCATGTCCACGGCCACACCCGAGGCCCCGGCGACGGCCGCGGCCGCGGCCGAGGCCAAGCCGCCGGCCCCCACCGAGACCGCGCCCGAGCCCGTGCCCGAGGAGGCGGTCCCCGCCCTCTCCCCCGCCACCGAGGCCGCCCTGCGCACCAGGATCCCGATGTGGGTGATGCCGGTGCTGCTGGCGCTGCCCTTCTGGGGGATCCTGTACATGGGTGCCTTCGGTGACCGCACGGTGAAGAAGGTGGAGACGCCCGCAGACGTCTACGCCAAGGCGGGGTGCTCGTCTTGCCACGGGTCGAGCGGCGAGGGGGGCACGGGACCGGCGCTGGCCGGGGGGGCGTCCAAGCTCACCTTTCCCAACGAGGCGGACCACGTCAACTGGGTGAAGACCGGGTCGAGCGCGGTTAGTGGGCAGAAGTACGGTGACCCCAACCGCCCCGGCGGCCAGAGTGGGCCGTCCACCGGCGGCATGCCGGGGTTCGGTGGCCAGCTCTCCGACGAGGAGATCAACCTCGTGGTCAAGTACGAGCGGGACGAGCTGTAGAGCGTGGCCGCTGAGGGGCCGCCGGGCCCCGACCACGAGGTGGTGGTGGTGGGTGGCGGACCGTCGGGGGCCGCATGCGCCTACTGGCTGGCCGACGCGGGCCACGACGTGCTCCTCCTCGAGAAGAAGCGCTATCCACGGGAGAAGACTTGTGGTGACGGCCTCACGCCCCGCTCGGTCAGGCAGCTGCACGACCTCGGCCTGGAGGAGGAGCTGGCCGGGCATCACCGTTTCTCCGGCCTGCGCTCCATAGCCTTCGGGCGCACCCTGGAGCTGGAGTGGCCCGCCCATCCCGACTACCCGAGCTTCGGCTACGTGGTCACCAGGAAGGACCTCGACCACATGGTGGCGGAGCGGGCGGTTAAGGCAGGGGCCACCTTGTGGGAGGAAGCCGAGGCCACGGTCCCGATCCACGAGGGCGCCGGCGACGGTGGCGCCCTGACCGGTGTGGTGGTGAAGCGCAGGTCCGGCTCGGCGCCCGTTGCCACCGAGGAGGTCTCGGCTCGCTACGTGGTGGTGGCCGACGGAGCCAACTCCCGCTTCGGCCGGGCTCTGGGCACCACCCGGGACAAGGGCTACCCCATGGGCATGGCCATCCGGGGCTACTACGAGTCTCCCCGCCACGACGAGCCGTGGATCGAGAGCCACCTCGACCTTCGGGACCGCAGCGGCAACGTCCTGCCCGGGTACGGCTGGATCTTCCCGGTGGGCGACGGACGTGTCAACGTGGGCGTGGGCCTCCTGTCCACCTTCAACCAGTGGAAGGACGTCAACACCAGTCACCTCATGGACGCCTTCGCCCACCAGGCACCGGCGTCCTGGGGGATCCGGCCCGAGACCTCGTGCGGTGCCCCCACCGGCGGCCGTCTGCCCATGGCCTTCTCGGTGGGGCCGCGCGTGGGGCCCAACCACCTGGTCATCGGGGATGCCGGCGCCGGCATCAACCCGTTCAACGGCGAGGACATCGCCTACGCCTACGAGACCGGACGCATGGCCGCCGAAGCCGTGGGCACGGCGCTCGCCACCGGCGACGGCTTCGCCCTTGCCGAGTACGAGCGCCGGCTCCAGGCCGACTACGGCCTCTACTACCGGGTCGCCCGAGCCTTCGTGCACATCATCGGACGGCCACACCTCATGCGGGCCCTGGTGAGCACGGGCATGCGGTCCCGCACGCTCATGGAGTGGATGCTGCGCATCATGGCCAACCTCCTCCGTCCCGACGAGCTCGGGCCCGCCGAGGCGGCCTACAAAGCGGTGGCGGCACTGATCCGCCTGACCCCCGCGAGGTAGCCGGCGCGTTCTCCGATCTCCAACTGGCGACGGTTTCCGCCCCATCTGGCGGAAAC
>JALZJC010000046.1 GCA_030859945.1 Actinomycetota bacterium
CCGGTCAGGAGCGCCGTGGTGGATGGGATCGGCTTCGGCTACCGAGTGCCCAGAACGCGAGCACAGAACGACGACTGCCCTTGGAAACAAGGCCTCCTCGGAGTACATGACGGACCGGTGTTGACACTATGAACTGGCGGCGGTTGCGGCGACTGACTGCGCGACCGAGAGCTGTGCCCTCATCGTTGGTAACCCTCACGGCGGACCTTGGCGTGAAGCGGTGCGAGCGAGATGGCCGGGCCCTCGATCAAGGGCGAGTTGTTCGCATTGTGGGAGGCCAACTGCGCCCTCCACAGGCCCCGCTTTCCTGGCCTCCGCCACTGGAACCCGGACCAGCAAACTCTGACCCACGAGGCGCCGTCGAGTGGCTAGCCTGACCATACGCGAGGAGGTGAAACGGTGACGGTAGATCCCAGCCTTCGGCCCGTTGAGCGCCGCGTCCTCCGCTTGGCCGGCGAGGGCCTCGACGATGCCGAGATCGGTCGCCGGTTCCGCCACAGCCCTCAGTGGGTGGGTAAGGTCCGCTCACTGGCCGCCCTTCCACGGGAGCGGGGCGCAAACCTTCGAGGCGATGTTCTGCGCCCGCTCGAGCGTCGAATCCTGCGGTGGAGGGCCTCGGGTGCGGGCCATGACGAGATAGCCCCACGTTTTCGTCGGAGCCCGGACTTCGTCCGCCGGGTCGAGGCCATGGCCGTCTACAAGCTGCGTGGACCTGACAGTGACGGGGCGTGAGCGTGGTCCTGGTAGCTCCGGCCGTTGAACTCGAGCCCGAGCCCGCCCTGGCCGACATGCGCGCCTCTCTTCCCCAATCCCTGATGAGCGTCCCCCAACCGGGCCCCGGGCCCGTCCCGAGCCCCGAGCCGCCCATCCCCCAGCCGGAACCGTATCCACCCGTCCCGGACCCTCCGGCGCCTGAGCCGGTGCCACCCATTCCCGAGCCTCCCCTGCCCGTGGGCGCCATACCTCGAGCCATGGATCGCCGGTGGTCCACCAACTCCGACGAGGTTGTGTTCTTCTCGTAGGCAGGCCGGCGGGGTCGACTGTGGGCGAAGGGAGATGATGTGGCCGCCAAGCGCGAAGCCGGAATGCAGGGCCTGGAAACGGATCTCGACAGCTTGCGGGCCCTGAAGCATCGGGCTGAGGAGCTCGCCTCCACCCACCTCGGCGCCCTCGGCATGTTCCATCTCGCCGAGGACCCGAACCCGCTGGCGAGGTCGAGCGATGAGGTGGTGGGCATCGGGGGCTTCGCCAACTTCATGCCCGACCAAGACGTACCCCGCGACGGGACGGCAAGGGCCAGCCTGGCCAGCACGGCTCGCTGCGTGCGCTCGCTCCGGGTCTCAAGGGACATACGGCGTGGCAACGCCGACTACACGCCGTTCATCGAGACAGTGAGCGCCAGGTACGCCAGTCAGGACCTGGCTACCTACGGGCTCAGCCACCTGAATCCGTTCACCATCGGCCAGGTCCTGCCCGTGCTCCGAGAGGTCGCCGGCAGCGATCCGTCCGAGGAGGTCCGGGAGCTGGCCGACGCCGCTGCCACGTGCCTGCGTGACGAGGTGTGCCGCAAGGGCGTATCGGTGGCGGTCAGCTCAGAGGAGCCGGAGCGCCGCTTCCCTCCCCACGGATACCTCACCTACTGGGCTCTGGTGGCGCTGGCCGCCTGGGACGAGCTCGAACCCGAGAAGGCGGCGAACAGCCTGGAGTGGTCCGAGACCGAGCTCTATCGTCAGATCGCCCTGTTCGCCACCGAGGACGACGAGCGTAGCGATGCTTACCAGCTGGGCTACAACCTGCTGGTTCAGCACCGCTTCAACCGCTCCGACCTGGGTAACAGCATGATCGAGGTAGCTCTGCGCACACTGTTCTCGGCTCAACTCGAGCGGGGCGTTTGGGAGAAGCGCCACCCCCTGTTCCGCTACGGGGACCGGGGGGAGGCCTACTGCTTCTCCTTCGAGCTCCTCGCCACGTTGTTGCGCCAGTTCCGAGACGAATGGGAGTTCCTCATCCCTCACGAGTCGGACCTGGCCACGGCGCTCGGATGGGCCGAACGCAACGCCCTCCTGCAATACGGGCTCCCCGTGTGGCGATCTGGCCACGTCATCGAGGAAGGCCGGCCCGAATCCTGGGCCACAGCCGAGGTCTACGCCTTCTCCCAGCTCTATGCCTCCTATCTCAGCTGGCGGATCGAGAGCGTGGTCCTCGAGGGATTCCACGGACAGCCGGGCCGGCCCCCGGACGCCCAGGCCTTCCAAGGCCTGTATCAGCCCGAGGTGATGCTTCCCGATCCAGACGGCCCCGTGCTGCTCCTCGACCTGTTGAAGGAGCGCCTGGTCGAGCCCCTTCGAGCGCCAGGTGAGCGGCCCGTCTACTCCCTCGTACATCACCCAGACCGCAGCCAGCTGGTCCGGTCCGGGATCCTCTTCGGGCCTCCCGGGACAGGCAAGACCACCTACGTGCGCCGGGTAGCGAGGTATCTCGGTTGGCCCCTCGTCATCCTCGATCCCAGTGACTTCGCGGTGGAGGGGCTGCATCTGGTCCCCTCCGTGGCCGCTGACGTGTTCTCCAAGCTGTTGGAGCTGGAGGACACCGTGATCTTCTTCGACGAGATGGAGCCGCTCATGCGCCGCCGGGAGGAAGAGGGCGGGTTCGAGCAGTCCTTCCTCACCACCAGCTTGATCCCCCAGCTCCAGGAGCTGGCCGATCGCGCCGCTTGCCTCTTCTTCGTGGCCACCAACCGCTACCAGAGCATCGACCCCGCGGCCAGGCGGCCCGGCCGTTTCGACTTCCGCCTCCAGATCCTGCCGCCGGCGTACGAGGAGAAGATGCGCATGGCCGAGAAGATGCTCGGAGGCGCCTTCTCCGACATAGAGCCGGAGCTTCGCGACGAGTCGCATCGGAAGAAGCTGAGCCTGGCCTCCAGGAGCGAGATGTTGCGGCTGGTGCAGGACATGAAACGCCAGCCCGGTGATGCCGGACAGGTGCTGGCTGCCTTCGAGGCTGAGCTGGCTGACGACCCGAGCATCGACGAGGAGGCTCAGTACAACTCTTTCGAGTCCCGGACCTAGAGGCTGCTGGAATGAGCCGCTCCGAGCCGAGGGCGACCGGGATGCGGGCCCGGCGTGAACCACCGCCATTCCGTCGCGTGGCCGTGCGCCGGGTCGAGCCGTTGAGCCCCCGGATGGTGCGCGTCACCCTGGCCGGCCCAGAGCTCGAGGGCTTTGCCGTCGAGGATCCGGCCGCCAGCGTGCGCCTGCTGCTCCCGCCGCCCGGCGCCCGCGAGCTCGTCATGCCGAGCTGGAACGGCAACGAGTTCCTCCTGCCCGGCGGGCACCGACCCACGATCCGCACCTTCACACCCCGCCGCGTCGATGCCGAAGCGGTCGAGCTCGATGTCGAGATCGTCCTCCACGGCGCCGGCGTGGCGTCCGAGTGGGCCGAGGCGGCCGAACCCGGCGACCCGGCGGCTGTCTCGGGTCCTGGCCGCGGCTACAACATTGACGGCGAGGCGCCCGGCTTCCTCCTGGCCGGTGACGAGACCGCGATCCCCGCCATCAGCCAGCTGCTCGAGGTCCTGCCCGGTGGGATCCCGGTGCTGGTTCACATCGAGATCGCCCACTCCGAGGCCCGGCTGGCGCTGCCCGGCCATCCACGCGCCACCGTCCAATGGTGCGACCTGGCGCCCGGTGCGTCGCCCGGCGACGCGCTCGTCGCCGCCGTGGGCAGCGCGGACTTCGCCCCGGGCGCCCGTACATGGGTGGCCGGCGAAGCTGCGGCTGTGCAGCAGATCCGCCGCCACCTCTTCGAGGGCCGAGGCCTGCCCCGCGCCCAGGCCTCGGTGCGCGGCTACTGGAAGCGCGGCCGCAGCGGCGAGGCCGACGACGCCTGAGCGCCCACGTCGCCGCCACCACCCGTTTGGACAAGGCGGTATCTGTGTTGGTATCACTTCGCCGCTAGTAACGGTCGTTCGTGCGCATGGAGGGAAGTTCGCTGGAGTACCAAACCACTTCCCCTTCCAGCTCGGGTCTCGAGAAGCACGACCCGGGTCTCGGCGATGACCTAGCCGTCAACCACGAGCGCTCGAGGCTCGACCCGACATCGGGCCCTCTGATCCGCTTCGCAGCCTTCCTGGCCTGGTGTCTCTCGGCTCTGGCAGCGGCGCTGACCATGGCCGTGGCACTCCAAGTCGGGGGCGGGAGCCCATGGGCCAAGACGCTCTCCAACCTGTCCTTCATCGTCGCCCCCGCCGTCGCCGGGGTCGCCTGTCTCCGGCGGTCGCGGCACGCCGTCGATCGGGGGGGATGGCGACTGCTCGGCCTGTCGGCGCTGGTGTGGTCGGCCGGCGCCGTGGCGTGGGCCGTCTACGGCATCACCGGCGATGACGTCTACCCGTTCCCCTCCTTGGCGGACGTGGGGTTCCTCGGCTACGCCCTGCCCGCGGCGCTGGGCGTGTTGTCGCTGCGGGGCCCACGCCTGCCCCGCCGGGTGCAGTACTGGGCCATGCTCGACGCCGCCGTCATCGCCGCCTCCGTCCTCTTCATCAGCTGGACGACGGTGCTTGGACCGCTGTACCGCCTGCCGGTACACGGCGTGGTCGAGCGCGTCGTGGGTCTGGCCTACCCGGTCACCGACGCGGTGATCGTCTCCCTGGTGATCGCGATGGGGATGCGCAAGCCCCAAGGCTCGCGCCTGGCCTGGGCCTTCCTCGCCTCCGCATTCACCACCCTGGCCGTCACCGACAGCACCTATGTCTCCAGGTCTCTGACGGGGAGCTATGACGGTGGCCACCCCTTGGACGCGGGCTGGACGGTGGCGTTCCTTCTCCTGGCCCTGGCTGCAGCCGCACCAGGTCGCGGGGCCAGCCCGGAGGCCCGACTGACCCGGGCTCAGGAGCTCGTACCCTACGTTCCGGCCGGCATGGCCCTCGTGGTGGCGGGGGTGCAGCGCATCCACTGGACCACCACCCCCTTCCTGTTCTGGAACGGGGTCCTTCTTCTCGCGCTTCTCGCCCTACGTCAGGTGGTGATCGTCTCCGAGAAGATCAGCTTGGCCGAGGACCTCGAGGCCCGGGTGGAGACACGAACACTGGAGCTCCTGGGACGGACGGCGGAGCTGTACGGGGAGCGGCAGTTCCTGGGTGCGTTGCTCGAGAACCTGGAGGAGGGAGTGGTCGCCTGTGACGGCGACGGCGTGCTCACCTTCTTCAACCACGCCTCCCGCCGCCTGCACGGCTTGCCCGCCGAGCCCATCCCACCGGAACGCTGGACCGAGCACTACAGGCTGCGACACATCGATGGGAGGACCCCGCTGTCGGTGGAGGAGATCCCGCTCTTTCGGGCCCTGCGGGGCGAGGCTGTCTCCAACGCCGAGATCGTGATCGCGCCCCGAGACGGACCGAGCCGGCAGGTAGCCGCCAGCGGACGGGCCATCACCGACGCCGAGGGCCGAGGCCTGGGAGCGGTGGTCGCCATGCACGACATCACCGATCGCCGGCGGGCCCAAGAAGAGCTCTACCGAAAGGCCTTCTACGACGACCTGACCGGATTGCCCAACCGAGCCGCGGCGTGGGAGCACCTCAGCCGCCCCTTGGCCGACGACGGCGACACTGCCGCCACGGTGGCGGTGTTGTTCTGCGATCTCGACAACTTCAAGGTCGTCAACGACGGCGCCAGCCCGGAGGTGGGCGACGAGTTGCTACTGGCGGTGTCGGAGCGGCTGCTGTCCAACCTCGGCCCCGGTGACAAGGCCTACCGTTTCGGCGGCGACGAGTTCATCGTGGTGATCGAAGACGCAACGGACCGGGGCTACGCCGCCGGCCTGGCCCGGCGCCTGGTGGCGACCATGGAGCAGCCGTTCGAGGTCGCCGGCCGGCATTTCTTCGTGTCGATGAGCGTGGGCTTCGCTCTGAGCCAGCTTGGAGTCCATCCCCATCAGCTCCTGGGCCACGCCGAGGTCGCGCTGAGGCAGGCCAAGGTCGACGGCAAATCTCGCAGCGAGGCGTTCAAGCCCTCGATGCTCGAAGCCATAGTCAGGCGCATCGATCTGGAGGCCGAGCTGCGCCGGGCTCTGGAGCACGACGAGCTGGTGGTGTGGTACCAGCCCAAGCTGTCCATGGCCTCGGGGGTCATGGTCGGAGTCGAGGCTCTCGTGCGCTGGGACCATCCCCGGCGGGGGCTGGTCCCCCCCGACCAGTTCATCCCCGTCGCCGAGGAGGCTGGCCTCATCGCCCGGCTGGGGGAGTGGGTGCTGAGGCAGGCATGCACGCAGGCCGGCGTCTGGCAGCAGCGCTACGGCTCACCGCTCAGCGTCGCGGTCAACGTGTCGACCTACCAGCTCCGACAGCCTGGGCTCGTCGAGGCCGTCAGCTCCGCCCTGGCCGCTTCGGGCCTCGGCTCTGCGAGCCTTGTGCTCGAGATCACCGAGGGCAGTCTCATTGAAGAGCGGGGGGGACCGTTGGCGATCCTGGCCGAGCTGAAGGGACTTGGGGTCCAGTTGTCCGTCGACGACTTCGGCACCGGTTACTCCTCGCTCGCCCGCCTCTGGCACCTTCCCATCGACGAGTTGAAGATCGACAAGTCCTTCGTGAAGGAGATCGGCGCCAGCGATGGAGCCGACTCCATGGTCTCGGCCATTCTCGCCATGGCCGAGGCCCTGGCGCGCCGCGTGGTGGCCGAAGGGGTGGAGACAACGGAGCAGCTGGCCTTCCTGCGTGACCACGGCTGCGACCAGGTCCAGGGCTACCTGATCGCTCGCCCCGGCCTGCCCGATCATCTTGAGGGGCTCTTGGCCAACCCTGGCGACGTACTGCGTCTCCAGCCGCCGGTCAAGGGCTGAGTGGTACTCGCGCCTTGACCGTGCTCTCACCGGTGGTGAGACGAGAGTCCGGCCATCGAGGGCGTACCAGACGGGCGCCGAACGCGGACGTCCATCCCCGCGGACCGTCGAGAGCACGCCTGGCGGACGGGCGCTTCCAGGAACCGCCAAGCATCGGCTTCGGACATGCGGTGATGGCCCAACCTGCCTCCCTCCGTCTTCCGTTCAGGGTGAAGTACCACCACCCGGCTTGCTACTCTCCTGCCGGGTTTGAGCAGCCAGGACCCCCTCTCATTCAGGAGTGCCCATGCCCGAGACCGGAACCAAGGACAAGGACTACAACCTCACCAGTGTGCTGTACCACGCCCTCCAGGGCGGCGAGAACTACCAGAGCTACATCTCCGACGCCGAGGCGGAGGTCGACGACGATCTGGTCGAGTTCTTCAAGGACGTGCAGAAGGAGGAGCAGGAAAGGGCCGAGCGGGCCAAGAAGCTCCTCGCCAGCAGGCTCTCCTCCGAGTAGCACCGGCTCCCCGGGCGGGGAAGGACGAGCAACGCGCTGATGCGAGCGCTCGTTGCCGACGGCCGGGGCGGCGCCGATGTGCAGGAGGTGGAGGAACCCTCGCCAGGCGCCGACGAGGCGGTGGTGGCCGTGGAAGCGGTTTCCCTCAACCGCGGCGAGATCCATGCCCTCCGATCGGCCGGCGAGGGCTGGCGCCCCGGCTCGGACCTGGCCGGGGTGATCCACGCGCCCGCGCCCGATGGGAGCGGGCCCCCCGAGGGAACGAGGGTGGTGGCCCTCACCCGGGGGGGCGGATGGGCCGAACGGGTGGCCGCGTCCACGGGCCTGACGGCGCCCCTACCCGACGAGCTGGACTTCCTTCGCGCCGCCACCCTTCCGGTGGCCGGCCTCACCGCCCTTCGCGCCCTCCACGTGGGCGGGCCCATGCTCGATCGCCGAGTGTTGATCACCGGGGCCGCCGGTGGCGTAGGCCGCTTCGCGGTGCAGCTGGCTGCCCACGACGGGGCCGACGTCACCGCGGTCGTGGGGCGGATCGAGCGGGACAGGGACCTCGAGCGCCTGGGATGCAACCGCGTCAGCGTGGGCATGCCCGACGAGGGCGAGTTCGGCCTCATCCTCGAGTCGGCCGGCGGGGCGTCGCTGGCCGCTGCCCTGGCCCTGGTGGCTCCTCAGGGCACCGTCGTCTCCTTCGGCAACTCTTCCAGGGAGCCCACCACCTTCGACCCCGGCTCGTTCTACTCCAGGAGCGGTGCTCGCCTCCACGCCTTCGTGCTCTTCCCCGAACTGGATCGCCTGGGGACGGGTGCCCTCGACCTGGCCCATCTGGTGGAGCTGACGGCCAGTGGCCGCCTCGAGGCATCAGTCGGCATGGAGACGAGCTGGCACGACGCCACCACCGCCATCCAGGCCCTGCTCGACCGCCAGGTGGTGGGCAAGGCCGTCCTGCGGATCGATTGATCCGTCGTCGCCCGAGAACGCAGGCGCCGCCTACCCACCGCCCTGGTGGACGTGGCTGATCCTCTCCATCAGGCCCCGTAGGCCTTTCGAGACCTGCACGGGATAGGGCTCGAACTCCTCCAGCCCCAGCCCTCGCAGCCGCTCGGGCAACCAGCTCAGCGTCTCCTGGCAGCGCCGGCGCACAGCATCGAGCGGAGGCGAGGGAGAGGTGCGGGCGCCGTCAGTCAGGACGGGCTCCAGGATGGGTTCGCCACCCGGGACGTCCTCGTCGTGCAGGGCGATGACATCGCCTTCGAGCACCGTCTCCCCGCGCATGCGCTGGACCTGCTTACGGCCGGCGAGCGTGGCTTTGTCCGTCGACAGCTTGAGCTTGGGTCCGTCGGCGTCCTCCACCAGCTTGTAGACGGCATTGAGACTGGGGGCGTCGGTGCTGGCTCCCATCTTGGTCCCCACCCCGAAGGTGTCGATCGGGGCACCCTGCTCCAGGAGCGAAACGATGCGGTGCTCGTCGAGGTCACCGGAGGCGACGATCCGCACGTCGCCGAGCCCTCCCTCGTCCAGCACCGACCGCACCTGGACGGCCAGCTCTCCCAGGTCTCCGGAGTCCAACCGCACGGCCTGTACACGCACACCGTCGGCGGCCAACTCGCCCGCCACCTCCACCACCCGCCGAGCACCCTCGACGGTGTCGTAGGTGTCGATCAGGAGCACGGCTCGCTCGGGGAGGTCTCGGGCGAAGGCACGGAAGGCGTCGGCCTCGCGGGCGAAGCGCATCACGTATGAGTGAGCCATGGTGCCGCTGACGGGAATCCCGAAGACCTGACCGGCGAGAACGAGCGACGTGGACGACGCCCCGCCCACGTGGCTGGCACGGGACCCGCGAAGGGCCGCAGCCGTGCCCTGTACCCGGCGAGCCGAGAAGTCCATGAAGTCGTGGTCACGGCAGGCGAGGGCCACCCGGGCCGCCTTGGAGGCCACCATCGTCTCGTGGGACAGGCAGTTGAGCAGGAAGGTCTCGACCAGCTGGGCCTCGATGAGCGGTGCGGTGACTCGAAGAACAGGCTCGCGCTCGAACACCGCCTCGCCCTCGGGTACGGCCCACACCTCGCCCGTGAAGCGCAGTTCCCGGAGGCGGTCGAGGAACGAGGCGTCGAAGATGGAGAGGGTGCTCAGGTACGACAGGGCGGCCGCGTCGAAGCACAGGCTCTCGAGGTAGTCGAGGGCCTGTTCCAGACCGCAGGAGATCAAGAAGCGACGCTGCTCGGGAAGGTCGCGGAAGAACAAGTCGAAGGTGGCCGGCTCGTCGAGGCCGCGAGCGTGGTAGCTGGCCGCCATGGTGAGCTCGTAGAGATCAGTGAAGAGAGCGGGGCTACCGACTTTCACCCCATGCTGCACTACACCACGTCCACGCCCGCGTCCCGGAGCTCTCTCTCGGCCCGTTCGCGGTCGCCCGGCTCGAGCTCCACGGCCCGGGTGGCCCGCTTCGGCACCACGGTGCGGAACCCACGCTGAGCGGCGTCGAGGGCGGTGTCCTTCACGCACACGTCGGCGGCCAGGCCCACCACTACCACGCGCTCCACCGAGGCTCGGCGCAGAACGCTCTCCAGGGCGGTGTCGTGCTCGTCGCCACTGGTGGGATCGCGCACGCTGAACCCCGAGTAGCCGTCCTCGCCCCCGGTTCCCTTCTGGATGACCTCCCCCACCACCCTGAGGTCCGGATGAAGCTCCGCGCCCCAAGTGCCCTGAACGCAGTGCACCGGCCACGGCCCGCCCCCGGTCTCGAAGTGGGGGGTGCTGGGAGGATGCCAGTCCTGGGTGTAGACCACCACGGCTCCGGAGTGCGTGGCCCGCTCGATCTCGTCGTTGACGGCGGTCACCACCTCATCGCCACCGGGCACGGGGAGGCCACCCTCGGAGTCGGCGAAGTCGTTCTGGACGTCGACCACGACCAGGGCCGTCCGGCCGTCGTAGTCCTCCATGGCTGCGAACCTAGTCCTTCGAGGTGATGGCGGCGCCCGGCACGAGATGACGCCGGAACCATTCCCGGGCCAGGCGGGCCACCTCCTCCAGGGTGCCGGGCTCTTCGAACAGGTGAGAGGCGCCGGGGACGATCTCAAGGCGCTTCAAGCACACCAGTTGCCCGAAGGCTTCCTCGTTGAGCTCGACGACTCTGGCGTCCAAGGCGCCGACGATCAGCAGGGTGGGCGCCCGCACCGAGGGTAGGGCCGCGCCGGCCAGGTCGGGACGTCCGCCTCGGGAGACGACGGCCCGGTAGGCGGAGGGCTGCCGTGCCGCCGCCTGCAGCGCCGCGGCGGCACCGGTGCTGGCGCCGAACAGTCCCACGGCGGCGGCGGCAAGGCCAGAGGCTGGTGACTCGGCCTTGAGCCAATCGGCGATGGCCACGAGTCGGGACGCGAGGAGATCGACGTCGAAGCGCAGGTGGCCGGTGCGCACGTCGACCTGCTCCTCCTCCACGGTCAGCAGGTCGGCGAGCACGGTGGCCAGCCCCGCGGCCTGGAGGACGGCGGCCACTTGGCGGTTACGGGGGCTGTGGCGGCCGCTCCCGCTGCCGTGGGCGAAGACCACCACGCCCGCGGCCCCGTCGGGGACGACCACGTCAGCGCCGAGGTCGGCTCCCGCCAGAGGTATGCGCACCGGCTGACGAGGGCCCGGCTCAGATCTCAGGTGTCGAGAGAGCCCTGCTTGTTGGGTGCCGGGGCACCGGGCACGTGAAGATAGTTCTCGACCCTGCGTACGCCGGGCACCACACTGACAGCGGCGGCCAGGTCGTCGATCTGCTCCGGGCGCTCGACCTGGCCTCGGAGTGTTACCACACCCCCGGCCGCATCGACCACCACGTCGTGACCAGCGTGCTCGCCGCCGCCCAGGACTTCGCTCTTGATCTTGTCGACCAGCGTCTTGTCGTCGTCCGGGGCGTCCCCGCCGGGCTGGCTCACGACGGACGAGAAGCCCTCGAACTTGTTCTCCACGTGGGTGGCCGTGGCGCTCGCCTTCTCGCCCGTGCGGCGGATCTTGGCCTGGACCTGGTCCTTGGCCCGAGCCCGCCGGCCCCGGCCGCTGCGGGGGTCGAGAAAGTAGGCCAGCGCACCCACAACCCCTCCCAAGAGGGAGAGACGGGTCATCTTCTTGAACAGTCGACTGATCATGACCATTGATCCTACCGCCGCACCGTGCCGGCCTGATCGCCCCCGCACCGGCCAGCCCCCCTGCCGCCCAAATCGCCCACTTGACCCTATAGCTTTGTGGTACAAAGTAGTCTGCACCAACAAGGACGAGGGCCGGCGCTGGCTCTCAGCGCTGGTGCTGCGGGCACCACCAGGTCGTGCGTCCGCCCACGGTGGCCCGTGACAGGGGTATGCCGTCCCTGGGACAGATCCCGCCCGGCACGCGCGCGGCCATGAGGTCGCCCGTATGGGAGCCGCCCCGGTCCACCAGGTCGGCCACCGTCCGGCGCAGGTGACGGTGCAGTCGCCGCACCTCGGCGGGAGAGAGAGACCGGGCGGCGCGCCGGGGGTCGAGGCCGGCCCGCCACAACACCTCGTCGGCGGTCAGGTTGCCCACGCCGGCCAGCCGCGCCTGATCCATGAGACGGGCCTTCAGGGAGATGACGCTGGTCCCCAGGGCGTGGCGCAGGCCTGCGGGAGTGAGGTTCACCACATCGGTGCCGAGCTTGGCCTCGTCCAGGTCGAGGAGCACTCCTCCCAGGCGCCGGGGGTCCCGGAGACGCACGTCGCCCCCGTCCTCGAAGCGCACGCCGAAGCGGTCCCACCTCGTATCGTCCCGGGCACTGGCGTAGGCGAGCTGGTGCACACCGGCCCTGCCGTCCACCAGCAAGCGACCGGTCATGCCGAAACGCAGGCCCAGCACCGGGCCTCCCTCGCTGGTGTCGAGGAGCAGCACCTTCCCGATGCGTCGGGACGCGACGAACGACCGCCCCACCAGGGCGTCAGCCACCGTGGATGCGTCCAGGCCGCCTTTCAGGAACCAGGCGTCGGGCGCGTCGACGTGGGCCAGGGGCCGGTGCAAGGCGGCTTCGGCGACGCGGCGGTAGGCCTCCACCTCGGGCAGCTCGGGCATCGGGGTGTGAAGGTAGCGGTGCGGGCAGATCTAGTGTTCCCCCAATGGCTGCCAACGGAGGACGGTGGAGGGCCCACTGGTCACAGCTCTTCGACGAGGTCGTCACCACCGGCCTCTGCACCGGGTGCGCGGGCTGCGTGGTGGCCTGCCCCTATGACGTTCTCGACTACAAGGACACCGAGGGGGTGTACCGCCCGTTCCACATCGAGGAGGAGGGTGGTCCGGGTGGCTGCGGCCACGGCGAGCGGGGCTGCACCTCCTGCACTCGCGCATGCCCGCGCTTTCGGACGTGGGAGCCCGAGATCGACACCCACCTGTTCGGGCGCACCCGCCGGCCCGAGGAGATGGAGGGTGTCTCCAAGGACATCATCCTGGCCCGGGCCACCGACGCCGAGCTGCACGAGCGTGGCCAGGACGGTGGGCTGGTGTCGGCCATGCTGCTGTGGGCGCTCGACCACGGTTACATCGACGCTGCTCTGGTCTCGTACCTCGAGGGTGACGGCACGTCGTGGAAGGCCGTCCCCGGCGTGGCCCGC
>JALZJC010000069.1 GCA_030859945.1 Actinomycetota bacterium
TGAGGGGCGGGACGGATGTGCTTGTCGACCCGCCGCTGATTGCGCCGGAGCAGGCGGTCGGCGGCGGCCACCAGCGGCGGGGGACACCGGTAGTTGACCTCCAGGCCGTGGAGGCCGGCGCCCGGGAAGAAGTCGGCGAAGCGCAGGAGCCACTCGGGTGATGCGCCGGCGTAGCCGTAGATGGTCTGGTCGTCGTCACCGACGCCGAACACGGCGCCGTCGGGGCCGGCGACCAGGCGTACCAGGAGCAGGTGGGCGGGCGTCAGGTCCTGGAACTCGTCCACGAGCAGCAGCCGGCAGCACCGCTGGGCGGCGGCCCTGGCGCCGGCTTCGCGGAGCAGGGCCTCGATGGCCCCGTAGACCTGCTGGTCGAAGTCGACCACGCCCCGCTCGACGAGCAGGCGCTGGTACCGGTCGAACACCTCGGCCAGCCCGTCGACGTCGCCCCCGTACTCGGCCTCCACGTCCTCGGGTGGGCGCAGTCCGAGGCGGATGGCCGAGAGCGCTTCTATCCACGCCGCGGCGGGGTCGGTGTTGGCCCGGCGGGGCAGGTCGACCAGGGTGTCGAGGAGCGAGCGCACCTCGGCCTCCTCGATGGTACGCACGCCTTCCTCCCGGTGGGCGAACGGGCCGCTGCCTTTGAGTATGGCCAGCGCCAGCGAGTTGAGCGTACGGATCTGGAGCTCGGGCAGGTCGCTGGTGCGCTCGCGCATCTCCTCCGCGGCCCGCTTGTTGTAGGCCACGAGGCACACGGCGCTGCCGGGGAGCCGCCAGTCACGCAGCAGGTGTCGGGCTCGCTCGGTGAGGACCCGCGTCTTGCCCGATCCCGCGGGGGCGATGACCCGGGCGGGGCCGCCCCGGTGGGTGACGGCGGCGAGCTGGTCGGGCGCCAGGTCGGCGGCGGTGGAGTTGGTGGCGAACGGCACCAGCGACCCGTGCTCCAGAGCGACACGGTGGAGAACGGCTGCGCCGGGGACGGCCAGGTCGTCACCGGTCAGAAAGCTCACTGGGCCGCCGTCGCAGAAGGCGGGTGTGCCATCGGGCAGCATCACATCGGCGCCGGCTCCTCCGCCGGGGCGGGCCCCCAGGGCGAGCGCCCGCTCCACCAGGGAGAAGCACGGTCGGGCGGGGTCGCGCAGGTCGACGGCGTTGGACCACACGAGGTGCCACCCGAGCTCCTCGGTGAAGCAGAAGCCGGGTGCCAGCCGGAAGGGCGGCCGCCGTTCGGTCTCCGCCGGCGGCTGGCCCACTGGCCCTGCCAGGCGGAAGACCACGGGCGTGCGGGCGTGGGCCAGCTCGATCAGGCGATCGACGAGGCGCCCGGCCGACGAAAGGGTGGCCGGCTCCACGGCCACGGTCTCGCAGCGGTTCCACGGCGCAGGGACCACAGCTCCTCCGCCTTCGACCACCAGGTTCCGCCCGAGGGGGCGGGGACCGGCGAGTCGGTCCGGGCCGAGGCGGTCACCCCGGGACTCGGCCGCCGTCATCTTCCTGGCTTCAGGCGCCGGCGGCGGCGAGCCGGCGGGAGCAGGGTCGGCCCGCTGGGCGCGGGCCCAGCACTCCCGCACGTCGGCGGCGGCCTGGTGCCGGTCACCGCAGTACGAGCAGCTGATCCCGCCGCTGGAGGCGGCTCCACCGGGCATGCATCCAGCCTTACCGCCAAAGGGTCAGCGCGTGGGCAGCGGGCTCCACCGCTACTGTTGCAGATGCAAATACGGGCCGCCGCTACACTCCAGTTGTGGCTGGAACCCGGTGGCTGGGGGAGGTGGAGATGCGAGCCTGGCTGGAGCTGCTTCGCGCCCACGCCGAGCTGCTGAACCGGCTCGATCGGGAGCTGGTGGCCGAGCACGAGCTGTCGCTGGCCGAGTACGAGGTGCTGGCCTTTCTCTCCGAAGCATCTGGCGGGCGCTTGCGGCCGTCGGAGCTGGCTCGCCGGGTGGTGATCTCGCCCAGCGCCCTGACACGGCGCATGGACCGGCTGGAGAGGCGCGGCCTGGTGAGACGTGAGCGCTGTCCTGACGACGCCAGGGGCGCCTATGCCGTCCTCACGCCCGAGGGTCGCAAGCTGGTGGTGGCGGCCGCGCCGACGCACGTGCGCGGCGTGCGGGCCCATTTCGTCGATCGGTTGACCCCGGCCCAGCTCGAGGTCCTGGCCGAGGCCCTCGGGGGTGTGCCGGGGGGGGAAGGCGCCGACGACGGTGCCCCTGGCCGCAGGCCTCGAGGCCAAGCCCAGCCGTAGCAGGCCTGGCCCCGTTGCCCGAGCCGCCGCGCCGGCTGTCCGCCCGGAGCGCTGCTCTAACATGGCGCCGGTGATCAGCCGGCGACGGATGGCAGAGGCGCTGCTGGTCCCCGCCGGGGTGCTCGTGAGCCACGGCCTCGGGTACGTCCTCGCTCATCCCGAGGCCGCGGAGCGCCACCAAGCCCTGGGTCATCACGGCCACCTTCCCTTGCTCACCGTCATCGCCGTCCCGGCCGCGGTCGCGGCTCTGATAGCAGCGGCCGTCGCCGGACGTGGGAGGCGTCAACTGAGGCTTGGGCTGCCCTCGTTGGCACTTGCTCAGGCGGCGGCCTTCATCGTCCTCGAGCTGGGTGAGCACGTCGCGTCCGGCGGCGGTCTCGCCGGGGCAATGGCCGAGGCCGGGTTGTGGTGGGGCCTCGGCTCACAGGTCATCGTGGCCTGGGCGGCGATGGCCCTCGTCCGGGCCAGCGGCGCCATCGGTGCCGCGCTGAGGTCCTCCTCGCCTGCCTCGGTCACGCTCGGACCGCCGCCGCCGCCGGCACCGACCGGCCGCTTCGGGGACCGCCGTCCCTCGGCCTCGCCCGCGTCCCGGCGAGGTCCTCCCTTGCCCGCTCTCATCTGAGTGGGAGCCCTGCCGAGGGCAGGGGGAGAGAAGGGAGAGAGCAATGCCGATCACCTGTGGACGGCGCGCGCTGGCGGCCGCCGGCCTCGTCGCCCTCCTGGCCTTCGCTGGCGGGTGCGGAGGCGGCGAGGAACGGCCGGCAACGACGACGACAGCCGTCGGCTCGGCTGGCACCGCGGCAGGGAACGCGCCACCCAGCACACTGCCCGCCGAGCGAAGCGTGACCATCGAGGTTCGCGACGGGATGGTGGTGGGAGGGCCGGCACGTGTCGAGTCCCGCCTGGGAGAGCAGCTGCGCATGGTCGTGAGCAGCGACGTGGCCGACGAGGTCCACCTGCACGGCTATGACCGCAGCGCCCCCGTGGGCGCCGGGGGTCAGGCCTCCATCGTGCTCACCGCCGACATACCCGGCGTGTTCGAGATCGAGCTCGAGAGTCGCAGGCTACGGCTGGGCGAGCTGGTGGTGAAGTGACGACCCGGGGCCACGCCCCGGCGGCCAGGTTGGTAGCAGGTGCCGGCATGGCCGCCGCCACCCTGTGGGCCTCAGCTGCACCCGCCCACGCCCACGGCATCGGGGGGCGCGCCGACCTGCCGTTGCCCCTGTGGCTGGTGGCCTACGCCGCCGCCGGCGTCCTGGTGGCCACCTTCGTGGGGCTGGCCCGGTTGTGGCCCGAGCCCCGGTTCGGGGGCGGCACAGACGGGGCAGCCATCCCCGGCCTCGACGGCGGCTTCCTCGGCGCAGCCGCCGTCATCGGTCGCCTGGCGGGCCTGTGCTTCTTCATGTTGGTGTGGGCAGCCGCGGCCTTCGGCGAGAACGCCGCCGACTCCAACCTCGCTCCCCGCGCCGTCTACGTCGTGTTCTGGGTCGGCCTCATCGCCGTGAGCGGGCTCGTCGGCGACGTGTGGCGGGTGCTCAGCCCCTACGACACTATGGCTGCCGTAGGCCAGCGACTGCGCCCAGGTCGATCGAGCGCCGGTGGCTCCCATGCCGGGCGCGACTACCGCTTCGGTCAATGGCCCGCGGCGGTGGGTCTGGCCGCATTCACGTGGTTGGAGCTGGCCCATCCCAACGCCGCCTCTCCCCGGGTGCTGGCCGTGGCCATCGCCGTCTACAGCGTCGCCGTGCTGGCCGGTGCTGCGTGGTGGGGCCGGTCTTGGCTTCGCCAGGGAGAGGCCTTCGCCGCCTTCTTCGCCTTGTTGGCCGCTGCGGCCCCGTTCCACCGGGACGATGAGGGCCGCCTGCGGATCCGGCCACCCCTGGTCGGCCTGGCCCGTCTCGAGGTCCTACCCGGCACGGTTGCCCTCATCGCCGTGGCGCTGGGCTCGACCAGCTTCGACGGGCTGAGCCGAACATCGTTCTGGGCCGACATCGCGGGCAATCGCACCGGATGGGCCGCCTCCGCGCTGGCGACCGTGGGGCTGGCGTGGATGGTGGCGCTGGTGGCCGTCCTCTACGTGGGAGCGATGCGTCTTGCCGCTCGGGTGGTGAGTGTCGAGCCCATGGCTCTGCTCAACGTCTTCGCCCATTCCCTCGTTCCCATCGCTCTGGCCTATGCCGTGGCCCACTACTTCTCCCTCCTCGTGTTCGAGGTCCAGGGGGCGTACGCCCTGGCCTCGGACCCCTTCGGGTGGGGCTGGGACCTCTTCGGCACCGCCTCTCGCCCGATCAACTACCGGGCCGTCTCCCCGGGCACGATCGCCTATGTGCAGGCCGGGGCCATCGTCGCCGGCCACGTCGCCGGCGTGGTGATGGCACACGACCGGGCTGTGGCCACCGTCCCCCCTCGCACCGCCATTCGAAGCCAGTACCCGCTCCTCGCGGCCATGGTGATCTATACCGTCGGCGGGCTCGTCCTTCTCCTCGGCGGTTGACGGAGGTTCACATGCAGCCGATGCTCGCCCACGGCGGTGGTCTCGACGAGTTCCTGCTCGTCCTGGCCCTGGTCGGCCTGCCGCTCGTCGTGCTCGGGCTCCTGGCCCGGCGGGTACGGCCCGAGGATGGCGACGACGACGTGCCCGTTGAGTGACGGAGGAGGTGGTGGGCGCCGGCTGGTCATCGGAAGTCGATGGCGACGACGTGTCAGGAAACTCTGAGCCGTAGGCTGACGGCCAATGGCCCGCATCATCGACACCACGCCGGCGTTCGACCAGTTCGCCAGCTCCGCCTTCCTGGAGAGCCCGATAATGCGGGGGCAGCAGTGGGTCGAGCAGTACGAGGGCGCACATCCCGACGTGTTCGAGGCGTTCTACGCCGAGCAGGGCCAACCCGAGCGCGGCAACCCGCTCGTGCGGGAGCTGTCCCGGGTCCGCCAGCAGGCGGCGGAGGGAGGGGCGGCCACCCGGGAGGCCATCGAGGAGGTGGAGCCCGCCGTCGCCGAAGCGCTGGGGCTGCCCCCGTCGCCCAGCCCCCTGCACGTCCTCATGGTGGGCCAGTTCAACGCCAACGCCCTGGTCGGGCGTCTGGGTGGCGAGGTGACGCTGTTCCATTGCCTCGAGTGGTTCCAGTCCAAGGAGGGAACCCGCGTCCTGGTGGCCCACGAGGATGCCCATGCCTGGCACGAGATCGCCCTGGGCGAGGTGCCGCCCGAGGACCCTGTGTGGACGGCCTTCTCGGAGGGCCTGGCCATCCAGGCCTCGAGAGCCGTGCTGGCCGGTCGACCGGAGGACGACTACTTCTGGTACGGCCATGCCGGGTTCGAGGACTGGCTCCCGTGGTGCCGGGAGCACCGGGATCAGGTCCTCGAGCTGTTCAAGGCCGCGCTCGAAGACCCGGAGGCCTCCGACACCTTCTTCGGGGGTGGCCTGGTGGAGGGCCGCTGGCGGGTGGGCTACTTCGTCGCCGACGAGATCGTTCGGGGCCTCGACCGCCCGCTTCCCGAGCTGGCGGCCATGAGCATCGACAACGGGCGGGCTGCGGTCCGTGAGTGGCTCGGCGTCCCCTGATCGCGCCGCCGTGAGCCAAGGGTCGCTATTCCTCGGCATCGACGTGGGAACCACCAGGATGAAGGCCCTCCTCATGGGTCCCGACGGCGAGGAGCACCGCTGGTCGGCGGTCCCCACCCCGTTCACCACGGGCGGCGACGGCGGGGAGATGGCAGTCGGGGCCTTGATGGGCGCCCTGGGGCGTCTCCTGGGTGACCTCGGGGAGGAGCTGGAGCAGGTGGAGGCGGTGGGTTTGGCGGGGTTGGCCGAGAGCGGGGCCCCGATCGACGGTGACGGGCGTTCGCTGGCGCCGGTCATCGCCTGGCACGACCCCCGGGGCGGGGAGGTGGTCGAGCGGCTGAACGAGCACCTCGGCGAGGGGCTGTCCCACCGCATCGGCCAGCCCCTGCGCACGGTGTCATCGGTGGCCAAGCTGGGCTGGCTGCTCGACCACGGGACCCATGGCATCCGGCGATGGTTGGGAGTGCCCGAGCTGTGCCTCTTCCACCTGAGCGGTGCGCAGGTCAGCGAGCACTCGCTGGCCGCCCGCACCGGCGCCTACGACGTGGTGCGACGGAGCTACATGCCCGAGGTCGCCGACGTGCTCGGCTTCGATCTGGAGGTCTTCCCGCCGGTCCTGCGGGCGGGAGCCGCCATGGCGGGGGTCTCGGCCGCGGGCGCGGCCTGGTCGGGCATGCGTCAGGGCATCCCGGTCACCATCGGCGGTCACGACCACCTGGCCGGAGCCGTTGGCGTGGGGGCGGGCCATGGCGACCTGGTGAACTCGGTGGGGACGGCGGAGACGGTGATACGCCGGTCAGCCCGCCCTCCGGACATGGGCAAGGCCCTGGAGCTGCGCGCCGCGGTCACCGTGCGTCCCGGAGGTGATGAGTGGGTGGTGCTGGCCAGCGCCGCCCGCGCCGGTCTGGTGCTCGATGCCGCCGCCGAGGCACTGGGCCGTCCCCCGAGCGAGTTGGACGACCTGGCCGGCCGGGCGGGGGAAGCGGAGGTGAACGACGACGTGGTCCGGGCCATCCAGGGTGGCGAGCGTCCCCAGCTGCCCGACGCCTCGCCGGGCGAGGTGTGGAACGGGCTGTTGCGGGCCCTGTCGGAGCGGACGTTCGAGTCGGTCGGACGCCTGGTAGAGCTCCTGGGGCCCGGGGAGCGCCTGGTCGTGTTCGGCGGTGGGAGCCGTAGCGCCCCGTGGATGAAGGCCAAGTCCAAGATGGCCGACGTGGCGGTGCTGCGGGCCACTGCGCCCGACGCCGTGGTGCGGGGGGCCGCCTGTTTCGCCGGCGTTGCCGCCGGCGCCTGGCCGTCGGTCGAGGAGGCTCCGACGTCGCCACTGGAGGAGGTGTGCTGACGGGGGCGCGGGCTCCGGCCATCGCTCTGGTCGGCGCCCTGACCATGGTGGCCAGCGCCTGCAACGGCTCCGGGGGCGATCAAGCGGCCAACACCCAGCTGAAGGGCCAGCAGCTCGAGGTGGTGGCGGTCTGGAGCGGCGAGGAGCAGGCCAACTTCGAACAGGTCATCCGCCGGTTCGAGAACAGGACCGGCGCCCAGGTGCGCTTCACCTCGACCGGCCGCAACATCGCCACCGAGCTCGGCCCGCGCCTCCGGGCCGGTGACGCCCCCGACGTGGCCATACTGCCCCAGCCCGGTCTTCTGGGCGAGCTGGCGAGGGGGAGGGAGCTCAAGCCCGTCGAGGCGGTGGCCGGGACCCTGGTGGATGAGAACTACGCACCTGTGTGGCGAGAGCTGGGATCGGTGGACGGCGTCCTCTACGGGGTCTGGTTCAAGGCCGCCAACAAGTCCACCGTCTGGTACCGCACCAAGGCTTTCTTCGACGCCGGCGTGGCCCCGCCGAGAACCTGGCACAAGCTCCAGGAAGTGTCCCGCAGGCTGGACGAAAAGGGGATCACGCCTCTGGCCATGGGTGCGAGGGACGGCTGGACCCTCACCGACTGGTTCGAGAACGTGTACCTGCGAACCGCGGGACCGGCCCGGTACGACCAGCTGGCCAACCGCCGGCTCCCCTGGACCGACGACAGCGTGAAGGAGGCCCTTCGCACCCTGGGCCAGGTCATCGGCCGACCCGAGTGGCTCCTGGGCGGCGTCGAGGGCGCCCTCGCCACCAGCTTCGAGAGGTCGGTGGTCCAGACGTTCGGCCAGCCGCCAATGGCGGCCATGACATTCGAAGGAAGCTTTGTGGCTGCCAACGTGGCCAAGGAGACGAGGGCCGAGGTGGGCACCGACGCCCGGTTCTTCGAGTTCCCCTCCGTCAACGAGTCACAGCGATCGGTGATCTTCGGCGGGGACGTGGCCGTGCTCCTCGGGGACAGCGAGGCGAGCCGCGAGCTGATCAGGTTCCTGGCCACGCCCCAGGCGGCCGAGCCCTGGGCCGAGGCCGGAGGCTTCATCTCGCCCAACAGGTCGGTGGACCCGGCCGCCTACCCCGACCTGACCACCCGCCAGCTGGCCCGAGCGCTCACCGAGCCTGGGGTGGCCCGCTTCGACCTCTCGGACCTCGTTCCCGCCTCATTCGGCGCCACCAATGGTCAGGGCATGTGGAAGATCCTCCAGGACTGGCTGAGGAACCCCGGCGACGTGGACTCCACCGCCGCTCAGCTGGAGGCGGCCGCGGCCGCGGCCGGGCCGTAGCTCAGGCCCGCCCCGCGCAAACAGGCCAAGGCTGTCCGCCCCGCTGCTGGTAGAGAAGCCGAGCTCGACGGTCCTGTTCGGCGGGCGACGCCGCCGCAGGGTCGCCGGAGCCACCGACGCTGGCAAAGGTGGCACGGTCCATCTGGTACGCACCGCGGTACCGCCCCGAGGCCGAGCGGGCCTGGTAGTCCGAGCCCGACTCGCACGCCCGGATCCGCGCCAGAGCGCCCCCGGATCGGGCCCCCCGGCCGGGGCGGTTCGCAGCATTGCGCCCACCGCCGGCCCCTTGCTGGCCCCGGGCCGACGCCTGCTCGCCCACCGTCGGCCCCGGCGGGGCGGCCAACGCCGGCGCCGGAGGGGGCTCGGCGACAGGAGGACGCGGCGGCAGCTCCAGGCTGGCCAGCGTGTCGTCGAGGACAGGCACTGGAGGGGTCGGGGGATCGGTCTTGGCCTTGGCCCTGGGCGGAGGAACCAGCGCGCTGGTGGTGACGAGCACAGCGGTGATGGCTAGGGCGCGTTTGGGCATGAGTGCCTCCACTTCGAGATTGAGGGGTGGTTGTCCGGACGCGTCCCACTGCACCCGGATTGCTACGAGACGATCTTGGGCTTCCGCCCGGCATGTCGGGTCAGGTCGTCACTGGGCACACTGCGCCCACCCGGGGCTGACGCCACCTGGGGGAAGTCGACCTGCGAGCCCCATTGCTAGCACACGCCTCGTGCCGAGTGGCGCACCCTTCACTCACTGCGTCAATCACTGCGTCACTCACTGCTGACGCGGAGGACGACCTTGCCCCTCACGTGGCCCTCTTCGCTCAGCTCGAACGCCTTGTTGACCTCGGCCAAGGGGAACTCGGCAGCGACCACCGGTCGGATCCGGCCGGCGTCCACGAGGGATGAGATCTCACCGAGCTGACCGGCGTGCGGGCGGACCAGGATCCGCGCGGCCCGCACCCCCAGTCGCCCGGCCTGCTCCTGCGACGGCTCTCCTCGGATGGAGACCAGCACGCCTCCCGGGCGGAGCACGGCCAAGGTGCGCTCGATCACGTCGCCGTCGACAGGCACCAGACCCAGGTCCACATCGGACACGCTGTCCTCGAAGCGGGACACGCCGTAGTCGACGGCGTCGGCCCCGAGGGAGCGAAGGAAGTCGACGTTGGCGCCCGACGCCGTGCCCACCACCCAAGCGCCCTTCCAGCGGGCCAGTTGGACGGCGAGGTGGCCCACGCCTCCGGCCGCGGCGTGGATGAGCGCGGTCTGGCCCGCCTCCAGGCCACCCGTCTCCAACAGGGCCTGCCAGGCCGTGAGGGCGGCGAGGGGCATGGCTGCGGCCTCGGCGTGGCTGAGGGCCTTTGGCTTGGGCGCCAACTCGTGGGCCGGGGCGGCGACGTACTCGGCATAGGTCTGGCCCGGCTGGGGGAAGCGCACCAGCCCGAACACGTCGTCACCCACGGAGAGGCCGCTGACCTCGGGGCCGACCTCCTCCACCGTTCCGGAGACGTCCCAACCGAGAACCAATGGAAAGCGCTCGCCGATCTTGGCGGCCTGGCCACCGCCCGCCCGAGTCTTCCAGTCCACGGGATTGACACCGGCTGCGCGCACCCGCACGAGCACCTCGCCGTCGCCGGGACCAGGACGTGGGGCTTCCTCGTGGCGCACCACCTCGGGGCCGCCGTAAGCGTGGATACGAACCGCTTTCATGGTGTCCTTCGCGTCATCCACGTCATCGTCCTCCTGTGGGAAAAGGCCCGGTCACGGCCTGATCGCGGGCCTCGACAGTAGGATCCCAGCGTGTTGACCACCTCGCTGGAGGATCTTCGCCGGGTCGAGCGCCTGATGATCCTGCTCCGGGGGGTGGCGGCGGTGTTCGCCGCCATCCAGGTGCTGGCCTACGACCGCCTGCCCTGGCCCCCTGGCTTCCAGGAGATCGGCCTGGTGCTCACCTCGGTCCTGGTTCTGGTCAATCTCGGGGTATGGCTCGTTCACCGGCGGGTCCACACGCTCAAGGGGGCGCTTCGGCTGGGCGTCGCCACCCTGGCTCTGGACACGGTGATGGCCTCGGCTTTCGTATGGCTGGTGACCTTCGACGAGCTGTCGTCCATATGGGCCGTGCTCTACGTGGTCGGTCTGGAGGGAGCGCTGCGCTTCAGGGTGAGGGGCGCATTGGGGGCGTGGGCCGTGACCGCGGTTCTCTTCTCGATGCGTGAGGTCTGGGGTTCCGAGCGTTACGGCTACAGGTTGCTGTGGCACACCGTCTCGTTCAAGGTGGGCATCGGTCTGCTCATCGCCCTCTTCGCTGGGATCATGGCCGAGGACCTGGTGCGACAGCGGATGCGCCTGGCTGACGCCTTCGACCAGCTCCGCCGCTCGGACCGCTTCCGCTCCGATCTGGTCTCCAGTCTGGCCTCCGACGTCCGCAGCCCCGTTGCCCTCATCCTCGCCGAGGCGGCGGCAAAGGGGGTGGGCGGCGTGCGGGCGCGGGTGCGACTGTTCCTCCGCGACCGTAAGGAGCACTGCTACCTCTGGCCTCCGGACAGTCCCGAGGACGAGAGCTTCGACTGGACCGCGACCGTGGTGCACCAGGGGGAAGAGGTGGGCGACATCGCGGTGGTCAAGCCCGAAGGCCAGACCATCTCCGAGGACGACGAGCGGTTGCTCACCGACCTTGCCTCACAGGCCGCCCTCGCGCTGCGCAACCTTCGTCTGGCCGGTGAGCTGGAGGAGCGGCTCGAGGAGCTCCGGGCCTCCCGTGAGCGCATCGTGACGGCACAGGACCAGGAGCGCCGGCGCGTCGAACGTGACATCCACGACGGCGCCCAACAGCAGCTGGTGGCGCTGGCCATCAACCTGGGCCTGGCCAAGGCGCTGGTGAACGAGGACCCCGGCGAAGCGGAGCGTCTGCTCGAGAAGCTCAAGGCCGACGCCCGTGAGGCCCTGGAGACGCTGCGGGATCTGGCTCGGGGGCTGTTCCCGCCGCTGCTCGTCGACAGGGGCGTGTCCGCTGCCCTTCGGTCCCACGTCGAGAAGTTGGGCCTGGACGCCGAAGTCCACGCCGACTCCGTGGCCATGAACCGCTTCGACGCCAAGGTGGAGGCGGCGGTGTACTTCTGCTGCCGGGAGGCGATCCAGAACGCCTCCAAGCACGCCCCCGGGGCTCACGTCCGGGTGATGCTGGTCGTGCAGGACGGCTGGCTCGGCTTCTCGGTCGCCGACTCCGGTCCCGGCTTCGACATGGTCGCCGTTACCGGGGGCTCGGGCCTGCGCAACCTCTCCGACCGCCTCGAGGCCGTCGGGGGGCACCTGGAGTGGCGCTCCTCTCCTGGCCAGGGGACCACCATCGCCGGGCAGGTGCCGGCCATGGAGCCAGCGGGCGCCGTCGCCGCTGAGCGGGCCGGGCCGTTGCCGGCGGGAAGCGCGCTATAGCTGTTCCCAGGACCGGATCTGAGGCAGGATCGCGCCATGGACGCCATCACACTCCTCACCAAGGACCACGACACGGTCGAGAAGCTGTTCCAGAGGTTCGAGAAGACCGGCCCCCGCGCCATGAAGACCCGCCGGGACCTGGCCGACCGGATCGTGCATGAGCTCTCGGTCCACGCCGCCATCGAGGAGATGGCGCTCTACCCCGCCATACGCGAAGCGCTGCCCGAAGTCGAGGACGACGTGCTCGAGGCCCTCGAGGAGCACCACGTGGCCAAGTGGGTGTTGTCGGAGATCGACGCCATGAGCCCGGAGCACGAACGCTTCCAGGCCAAGGTCACGGTGCTCATCGAAAGCGTCCGTCACCATGTGGAGGAAGAGGAGGACGAGCTGTTTCCCAAGGTTCGCCGGGGGTTGGACGCCGAGCAGCTGGAAGAGATGGGCCGGGCCCTGGCCGAGGCCAAGAAGATGGCTCCCACCCGTCCGCATCCGAAGGCCCCCGACACGCCCCCCGGGAACATCGCGGCGGGTACCGGCGCCGCCCTTCTGGACAAGGCCCGCAATGCGGCGAGGAAGGCCACCAGGTGAGCTGGCGACAGGGCGGCCGGCGGCAGGGCCCGTAAGAACCTGCCAGCCGCTCATTCGAGTCCAGCCGCTAACCGCCAGCAGGCCGGCCCCCGGCCCTACGCTTGAGCCATGGCCATCCGCATCGTGCTGGCGGAGGACAACTACCTGGTGCGCGAGGGCATCAAGCGCCTGGTAGAGGCACAGGCCGACCTCGAGCTCGTGGGGACGTGTGGCGACTTCAAGGGCTTGATGGCGGCCGTGCAGGAACGGCAGCCCGACGTCGTTCTCACCGACATCCGCATGCCCCCCACCGGTACCGATGAGGGCATCCGGGCCGCGGCCCAGCTGAGGGAGACGATGCCCGAGATCGGGGTCGTGGTCTTGAGCCAGTACGCCGCCCCGGCCTACGCCCTCGCCCTCTTGGAGAAGGGAGCAAGCGGGCGCGCCTACCTCCTGAAGGAACGCCTGTCCGAGGCGGAGCAGCTGGTCACCGCCATCCAGGAGGTGGCCGGTGGGGGCTCGGTGATCGACCCCACGGTGGTGGAGGCTCTCGTGTCCGCCCGCTCCAAGGGCCCGCGGTCCCCGCTCCATGACCTCACGGCCCGGGAGGGGGAGGTCCTCTCGGAGATGGCCCAGGGCAAGAACAACGCCGCCATCGCCACCTCGCTGTTCGTGAGCGAGCGGGCCGTGGAGAAGCACATCAACTCCATCTTCGCCAAGCTGGGCCTGAGCCAGGACCACGACGTCAACCGCAGGGTCAAGGCCGTGCTGCTGTTCCTCTCCGAGCAGCATCCCCCCGACGAAGGCTGAGCGGCATGGGCGGCCGACCGAGGGTGCTGGTGGTGGGGGCCGGCTTCGGAGGGCTCGCAGCGGCGCAAGGCCTGGCGGGGGCGCCGGTGGACGTCACGGTGCTCGACGCCCGCAATCACCACACCTTCCAGGCGCTCCTGTACCAGGTGGCCACGGCCGGGCTCGACCCCGGCGACATCGCCTTCTCGATACGAGGAGCCTTCCATGGCCAAGCCAACGTCGACGTCCACCTCGGCCGGGCCAACAGCGTCGACTTCGAGGGCCGCAGGTTGGTGTTGGACGGCGGCCACGTCCTGGCCTACGACTTCCTCGTGCTGGCCGCGGGCTCGTCCACCAGCTATCTCGGGGTGGTGGGGGCAGGCGAGCACGCCTTCCCTGTGAAGAGCCTGGCCGAGGCCGTCCGCCTCCGCAGCCACGTGCTGGCCCAGTTCGAGGGCGCGGCCGGGGACCCCACTCTGGTGGGGGAGGGGATCCTCACCTTCGTGGTGGTGGGAGGCGGCCCGACGGGCGTGGAGCTGGCCGGCGCCATCACCGAGCTGTTCGGGGTGATGGCCCGGGACTTCCCCCGTGTGGCCGTGGAGCGTGCCCGGGTGGTCCTCCTCGAGGCTGAGGACCACCTGCTGGCGGACTTCCACCCGGACTCGCAACGGCGCGCCTTGGTGAGCCTGCGGGCCAGAGGGGTGGACGTGCGCCTGGGTGCGAAGGTGCACGAGGTCACGGCCGCGGCCGTGCGTCTCGAGGACGGAGCGGTAGTGCCGTCTCGAACCGTGGCGTGGGCCGCCGGGGTACGGGTCAATCTCCTGGCCGACGCCCTGGGACTGGAGCAGGGACCGGGCGGGAGGGTGGTGGTCGACGCCGACCTCAGCGTTCCCGGCCACCCCGAGGTGTTCGTGATCGGGGACATGGCGGCGGCGACCAGGCCCGAGGGCGGGCTCCATCCCCAGATGGCGCCAGAGGCCATCCAGGGAGGCCGGCACGTGGCCGAGCAGGTCCGTCGCCAGTTGCGGGGGGAGCCCAGAGCGGCCTTCCTGACCCGCTCGGAGACCCTGGCTGTCACCATCGGGCGCAACGACGCGGTAGCCGAGCTGGCATCGGGGCTTCGGTTCCAGGGCCGGATCGCCTGGCTGCTGTGGCTGCGGCTGCACCTGATGCGAATCGTCGCCTTCCGCAACCGCCTCCAGGTGTTGCTCGAGTGGTGCTGGAGCTACTTCACCTACGACCGCGGCGCCCGCCTCATCAACGAGCCCGGCGAGGAGTGGTGCTAGCAACACCCCCGGACACGTGGGGGCACGGTGGGGCGGCAACGGAGGAAGGTGCCAGCATGATCAAGATGGACCCGGCGCGCGTCCCCGTGCTCATAGTCGACGACCAGGCGCCGTTCCGCGGGGCGGCACGGGTGGTGCTCGGCCGCACCGACGGCTTCGAGCTGGTGGGGGAGGCCCAGTCGGGTGAGGAGGCCGTGGACCTGGTGGACCAGCTCGGGCCCCGGATGGTGCTCATGGACATCAACATGCCCGGCATCA
>JALZJC010000103.1 GCA_030859945.1 Actinomycetota bacterium
GAGAAAGGAACCCACACCCGTGTCCACCCGAGTATCCCCCCTGGAGCGCATCCGCGCCGACATCGACGACTTGTTCGCCGCCGAGCGTGAGCTGGGCGACGTGCTGGAGGAGGTGGCCCGCCTGGGCGTGCGCCTGCTCATGCAGACCGCCATCGAGGCCGAGGTCACCGAGTTCCTGGGACGGGAGCGCTACGCCCACGGCGAGCGGGCCCGTCCCGGCAGCCGCAACGGCCACTGCCCGACCACCATCAAGACCACCACCGGCCCCGTCACCATTGAGCGCCCCAAGCTGCGGGGCACCGACGAGGCCTTCGCCTCCCGGCTGCTCGGCATCGGCGTCTGTCGCAGCAACGCCCTGGAGTCCCTGGTCATCGCCGGCTTCGTGCGGGGCCTGTCGGTGCGAGACGTGGAGGCCACCCTGGCCGATGCCCTGGGCCCCGAGGCCACGCTGTCGAAGTCGACGGTCGCCCGGGTGTGCGAGGCGATCAAGATCGAGTTCGACGTGTGGCGCAAGCGCGACCTGTCCGACCTCGCCCTCGAGTACCTGTTCTTGGACGGGTCGCACTTCCGCTATCACGACGGCGCCCGGGCCGAGCCGGTGCTGGCCGCCTGGGGCATGACCACCGAGGGCCGGCCCGTGCTGGTGGGCCTGGAGCCGGGATCGTCGGAGTCCACCGACGCCTGGAGCGGCTTCCTCGATGCCATGGTCACCCGGGGCCTGCGGGCACCGCTGCTGGTGGTCTCCGACGGCGCCCCCGGCCTCATCGCCGCCGTCGAGCTGGTGTTCCCCCACAGCCTGCGCCAGCGCTGCCTCATCCATCGAGCCAGAAACGTCCTGGCCAAGGTGCCCGTCGAGCACCAGGCCGAGGTCAAGGCCGCCTACTGGGCCCTCTTCGACGACACCGGCACCGAGCCGGGCGGCGACGCCATCGCCGTGGTCCGGGACCGGGCCGACCGCTTCACTGCGACCTACGCCCGCCGCTTCCCGGCGGCGGTCGAGTGCCTCATGGCCGACTTTGCCAGCCTCACCACCTACCTGCGCTTCCCCGCCGGCCACCACGGCCGGATCCGTCACTCCAACTTCATCGAGCGCACCTTCGGTGAGACCCGCCGGCGGGTCAAGGTGATCGGCCGCCTGCCCGGGGAACGCACCTGCGTGGGGCTGTTGTGGGCGGTGCTGGATCGGGCCAGCCGGGGCTGGCGGGGGGTCGTCATGACTCCCGTCGCCGTCCGCCAGCTCCAGGACCTGCGCCGTCAGCTGTTCAGCCCGACGACTGCGGAGGAGGTGACGACCGAGCCCATCGAAGCTGTCACAGCCGCCGCGTAGAATGATCTACGAGGAACCTCGCTCGTCCCCCATTTACACCGCATCTGGGACGCCACCGATCATCTCGCCATGCGCACGAATCCCCAAGACTGCGGCCGCCGCCGGGTGCCTCCCCACGGCCGGCTGTCGCAGCCACGGCAGGCCGGGCACTGGCACCCTCGCCAGCCGTCGCTTTCCGAGTCCGCTGGCACGTTGCCAGTGTCTGCTAGACAGCTACGCCCGTAGGCGCTCATGGGCCCGTGAGTGTCGCCTCCGGACGTTGGCTGGAGGCCCACAGTCAAAGCGGGTAGGCGAGTGCCGTTACGACACCGGTCGGTCCCAGTGGCGGTGCATGCCCATCGCATCGATCAGCCGCGCCGCGAAGCCGGCATCGACCTTGTCGCCGACCACGACGCCCGGCAGGTCGCCGGTGATGCCGCAGGCATCGAGCACCGTTGCGCCCTCACCCCACGCGGCGACCACCTTGTGGTGCCGGAACGCCTCACCCAGGTTCACCGCAGTGTACGGGTCGGTCCCGATCACGGCGGCGGATGCGCCACCGGCTACGACCAGGGCGTCGTACTCCACCGACTGGGTGGTGAGGACGGTGCGGTCGACCGGCAACGGTCCCTTCTTTCCGGCCAGGGTGCCCGCCGTGGGCGCGATCACGTAGAGGTTGGCCCCTTCGGCGCCCAGCGCCTCCCGGAGCGCCTTGACGCCGGCGTCATCGACACCGGGAGCGGCCAGCAGGCCGACCACCCGGGCGGTGATGGGCCCCGGCGCGAGGGGCACCTGGGACAGTGCGGGTGAGGA
>JALZJC010000171.1 GCA_030859945.1 Actinomycetota bacterium
CCGACTTGGACCGCATGACCAACGAGGAGGTGGTGGCTACTCCGTCTCCGTAATGCACCCCTCGCACCAGCTCGCCGTCGGTGATGCCCGTGCAGGCGAAGAAGCAATTCTCGCCCGAGATGAGGTCATCCGTCCCGAGCACCCGGTCGGGGTCGATGCCGGCGTCCACGACCTTCTGGCGTTCCTCGTTGTCGCTCGGTGCCAGGCGCGCCTGGATCTCGCCGCCCATACACTTCAAGGCAGCGGCCGTGATCACTCCCTCAGGCGTGTCACCGATGCCGAAGAGGATGTCGGCTCCTGACTCGGGCCAGCCGGTGGAGATCCCGCCGGCCACGTCGCCGGCCTCGATGAGGCGGATGCGGGCGCCAGCGCTGCGAATGGCGGCGATGAGGTCCTCGTGGCGGGGACGGTCCAGGACCACAGCGGTGAGGTCGCGGACTGATTTGCCCAAGGCTCGAGCCGCCGACTCGAGGTTATCGCCGGGGGAGCGGTCGATGTCGATCGAACCCGCGGCGGCCGGCCCGACCGCCACCTTCCTCATGTAGAAGCAGGGCCCAGGGTCGAACATGGCGCCCTGGTCGCTGGCGGCGATCACCGAAAGGGCGTTTGGCCGGCCATGCGCGGTAAGGGTGGTGCCCTCGACAGGATCGACGGCGATGTCGACCTCAGGAGCGACGCCCAGCCCAAGCTCTTCGCCGTTGAAGAGCATCGGCGCCTCGTCCTTCTCACCCTCACCGATCACCACCACGGCGCTCATGGCCACGCTGTTCAGCAGGAGCCGCATGGCCTCCACAGCGGCACCGTCGGCCTCTTCCTTGTCTCCCAGGCCCATCCACCGAGCGGCAGCCAGAGCCCCGGCCTCGGTGGCCCTGACCAGTTCCATGCCCAAGTTGCGGTCTGGTACCTCCATCTCTTGTTGTTCGCTCATGGGCGCACGGTAGCAGTCACTTCCGATTCGGCTACGCCTCGGGCGGGTGACGGAGCAATCCGTCACTGCTCCCGGTTGGAGGCCTACGTCAGGGCTGCCGGGCTCACCCACGGTGAGCCGAGACCGTCGCCGCCTTCGCCCCCGGCTCGGCTGCCCGAAACGGGTTGAGGAGTAGTGCTCTTGGGCGAGCATTCGCAGCGCGGCCAGCGCCGCCTCGAACACCACGGTGCCGATCACGGCCTGTTCCACCAGGTGGGCGCGAGGCGCGTCCACCGCCATGGTGGCCAGCTCGCGTGAAGCCAGCTCGTCGGCCACCTTGGCATAGGGCGTGAACACGCTGGCGTCCACGTCGCGGCCCAACCGACGAAGTGCCACCAGAGCGTCGGCGAGCTTGCGGCGAGCCGGTGCATCTGCGCACACCTGCCAGCCCAGGGCGGCCACGAGCTCGTCCACCTCCTTGCGGGCCACGCCGTCGGGCACGGGACCTCGGTCGGGAGGCGGACCCAGGGCGTAGTGGGGCTACGCCGAGCATGTCATGGGCGGGAAGGCGCTCGTCGGCGATCGCCGTGAGCACGTCCCTCACGGCGGCGATGCCCAGACCACCGACATCGATCAGTACGCGGATGAGACGTAGCTGGTGAAGGTGGAGCTCCTCGTACTGGGCTCCGAGGAGGATCAGAACAGAAAACCGGTCGAAGCACAGGTGAACGGACGGTGCGTGGGGCGAGGTAGCAGTGCGTAGGCGCTGACGAGAGCCGGGTGCTGACCGCTCGCCGGCAACAGCATCCGCGAGCCGGCCTGGCCGGGCCAGTGGCGGGGTGTGTCGCTTGTCAGCAATTTGTCAGCAATTTGTCCGCGAACGGCCCCGAATCGGGGGGTATTGGAAATTACAAGGAATCACGAAGAAGGCTTAGAAAGGCCCTCTGACCAGGACGAACACGAATTACATAACACGGCGCAGCACCGCAACACCACGGGTTCAAGTCCCGCCTCCGACACAGGCAGCTGTCTTGACGCGAGATGCCCGCTCAGGAGGGGGAGGGGGTCAGTCCGGTTGCCCCGAGAGGCCATTTGTCCCGCTCGGCTCATTCCTGCCGTACCCGGTCTCCCCGTGTGCGACCGACGCCGAGGTGTTCCAGGCGATGCCGGAATGGCGATGCTCATGGTCGTAATGATGGAGAGCACCTCCACCACTACGTGTTGGACGTGATCGAGCCGGCGCGGCCGGTATGCACGCTGAGCTGTACCGGGCCGATGCCCTGAGCGGCGGCGGCTCGGCGATCATCCATGATCCACTCCTCGGAATCATGTATTCCCCATTCAGAAGGGAACGCTCTGGGTCAGCAGGCCGGGACCCGTGCCTCGGCCCGAAAGGACACGGCAGAACTCGACGGCGTCAAGCTCGATGTCCTCGCCACCGTTCCCCTGCGTGTATTCACCGCCCGCCGGTCCCAGCAACAGCAGAGTGAAGGGGCGACCGTGCCGCCGTGCCCACTCGCTTACCACGTCGGCCACGATTCGGCCATCGTGGTCGCTCGAAAGCGCCAGCTCCCTACCGGTCGCCCGTGCCAGGTCCACACGATGCATCCACGTGTCCCGGGTCAGGATGACGTCCAGGAGGTAGCCGAGCTTCCACTTCTCGGAGAAGAGTGGAGTACCGGAGTCCATGGGCAGGGCCCTGATGAACCTTGGTGTCCTCCTCCGCCCGGCGAGCGCCTTGAGCGCCGTCGTCCGCACCCGACTGGTCAGCTCGGCAATGGGCCGGTGCATATGCTTGTCGACCTGGAGGGCGGTGAGCTCGTCGATCATCGCAGTTCGGTTGCGCTTCGAGCTCTTCGCCGCCGCCCGTTGCTGGCGAACCATCTCCCTCACGCCGGCGTTCATCTCCATCATCCCGAGGACGTGGGCCACCATGGCCTTGACGTCCCACAGGTCGTTGTCGGTCGGCCGGTCCCATTCATCAGCGGTGAGGGCGTCGACGGCAGCGACGAAGCGGTCGTACTCAGCGGCCGCAAGCGCCATCGCCTCGCGGTGACCGAGCTGTGGGATGGTCGCTACGTCCTTGGCGGTGATCTTCATCTTTGCCTCCTCGTGTGGTTCATGTGGGTGAAGAACATGTCGACGGCCTCGTCCACCAGGCGCACCCACCGTGTGCCGCCCGGGTCGTTGGCCAATTGCTGGGCGGCCAGACCGGCGACGACGGCCGTCCAGAGGTCCAGTGCCCGCTCGTCCTGAAGGCCGGCCGCGGTGAGGAGGACCCGAGCCCGCTGGAGCAGCTCCACCGCCAGACCGTACGAATCGGGGGACGGTTCGAACCCCGGAATGGTTCGCTGGAACAGGAGCTGGTAACGGGCGGGGTCCTCGACCGAGAACTCGACCAGGGCACGGGCCCGAAGGCGGAGCTCCTCGACCGGATCGCCGGTGCCCTCGAGCCCAGACAGGCGCTGGGCCAAGGCCTGGTTGCCCTGGAGGAACATCGCGTCGTAGATCGCGTGTTTCGAGTCGAAGTACTGGTAGAGCGACGGCGCCTGCATACCGACCTTTCGCGCCAGGTCTCGCAGCGAGAGGGCGGTCAGCCCGTCGGCCCGGACGATGGCCCACGCGGCCTCGAGGATCTCCGCCTTCGTGGACTCTCGGCGCTCGGCCCGGCGGTCCCGCACCGGCTCAACCGACACCGGGGACCGGCCCATCGACGTTCCAGTGTCCTAACATCGATCGAGTTATCTAACATCGTTCGGACCGGATGTCAACCGTCGAGCCCGGCAAACTCCATGGAGATCGCCCGCAAGGTCGAGGACCTCGGTTACACGTCATTGTGGACTTTCCAGCGCCTCCTGTCACCGCTTGACGGAGAGAAGCCCGTCCTCCCACCGGCGTACCGCAGCGTGCACGACCCGCTGGCCACGCTCGCCTACCTCGCCGGCCAGACGACGACTGTGCGGCTCGGGGTCGCCATAGTGAACATGCCGTACTACTCCCCGGTGGTGCTGGCGAAGCTCCTAACCACGATCGACCACCTTTCCCGTGGCCGGCTGGACGCAGGACTGGGCATCGGATGGTCGCCCCACGAGTTCGCGGCCGTAGGCGTGCCCACGGCTCAACGTGGCGCCCGCGCCGAGGACTTCATTCGGTGCCTGAAGGCCATCTGGACGGACGAGGTGGTTGAGTATGAGGGCGACTTCTACCGAGTGGCCCGGTCGCGGATCGACCCGAAGCCCGTCCAGAAACCGCACCCCCCACTCCTGCTGGGGGGGACCGCCGAGGCCGCCCTCCGCCGTGCCGGACGGGTCGCCGACGGCTGGATCAGCAGTAGCCGAGCCGATCTGACCCGGATCGACGAATCCATCGCCATCATCCGGTCCGCCGCTGTGCGAGCGGGCCGCGATCCGGAGGAGCTTCGCTTTATCTGCCGAGGCGCGGTCAAGGTCCGTGCAGGAGAGCGGGCACCATTGGTCGGTTCCTTCGAGGAGATCCGCGCCGACTTGGGGGGCTTGGGAACAAGGGGCATCACGGAGACATTCATCGACCTCAACTTTGATCCCGAGATTGGGTCCCCGGATGCAGACCCGACCGTCTCGATGCGTCGCGCACACGAGGTTCTCGAGACACTCGCTCCGGGCTGATCCCGGTGAGCCCACTGCGCACCACAATGCGTCCCCGAGCGAGGGCCCGACTACGCAGCCACGTGGCGGCCGGCGCGTGCCGTCCTACTTCGCCTGGCGCCGAGCGACAGGGCAGTGGCGGTTTGTGCCCCGAAGATGGCGACGCCGAGCGGGACGTGGACGGCGAGGTCGCTGTCGTAGCCCAGAGTGATCTGGTTGCCGATGGCGAGAAAGATCACCGTCGAGGCGGCGGCCGGCCAACGGGCGTGGCCGGCGAGGGCGGCGAGCGTGGCGAACACCAGTTGGCCGAGGGCGCCGAAGCCGATCACCGCGGCGTTGCCTTCGTGCCATGCGAGGGCGTCGCTCGCACCGTTGAGAAAGCTTCCCGCAAAGGCGGCCTGAACGAGGATGGCGACCCACAGCAGTCCGGCGTTGACCGTAAGGGCGACGGCCAGGACGCCTCGGGCGCCCGGGGCGAACTGTCGTAGGTGGCGCCTCATGCCGCGTTGGGCGTCGCGTCCCAGTCGATGTGGTAGTCGAAGGTCTGGCGAAGCCCCTTGCTGTCCGCGGTCAGCTTCAGGACGACCGGGAGCATGGCGTCCCTGACCACCCTGGCGAAGGGCCCGGCGGTCTTGCTGCTGTTCATGCGCGCCGCCCACTTGACGATGCGCTCGACCCGCCGGCGCCGGGTCGTTTCGAAGTGAGCGAACGCGGCCGGCGCGTCCGGCAGGTCGCGGAGGCACTTGGCGAGAACTACCGCGTCCTCGATCGCCAACGACGCCCCCTGCCCGGAAGTGGGCGTTGGCGCGTGCGCGGCGTCGCCGATGAGGATCATCCGACCGGCGTGCCAGGCCCGAAGGCGCGGCATCCAATGCACGGCGGTCATCGGCATGATCTCGGAACTGGCGTTGATGAGCTCGACCGCGGGACCGGCGTCGTCGACGAAGAGCTCGACCAGCCGCTTCCGTCGTTCCTCGTCCCCGCGTTCTACCTCGAAGGAGTCGGCATGCGGCATGTTGGCGAACCACCAGACCTCGCCGTCTGGGGCCACGGTGTAGCCGAAGAAGGCTCGCTTGCCGAAGATCATCTCGTAGGCGCCCGGCGCGCCGTCGACTCGCACCCCGCTGGCGTACCCGCCGGTGCCCAACAGTCCGGCGTACTTCGGCGCCGGTGCGTCGGCGTCGATGATGGTACGAACGGTCGAGTCCACACCGTCACAGCCGATCAACACGTCACCCACGGCGACGCTGCCGTCGGCGAAGGTGGCGCGCACCCCCTCGCCGGTGTCCTCAGCCCTGACGAGGCGGCTGCCGAACTGGATGCCAATGCCTCGCGAGACGGCCTGCTCGTGCAGCGCACGGTACAAGTCGGCGCGTTTCATGGTGTGGCTGGTCGTGCCGTCAGCGAGCGTGTCGCCGATCCGGGTCTCGCCCAGGCGCCTTCCGGTGCTGCTGCGCAGCGTGATCCGTGGGGTGGGGAAGCCGGCGGCCAGCACGGGCTCGTCGGCGTCGAGGACGCGCAACGCGTCCACGCCGTTGGACGCGAGCGTGAAAAAGGCCCCGAGGTGGTGAGCGGCGGTGGGGTACGCCTCGTAGACGACGGCGTCTATACCAGCCTTCTGTAGCGCCATGGCGGAGGCCGGGCCGGCGATGCCGCCCCCGATCACCAGGGCGGTATCGGTCGAGCTCATGGTTCCTGCCCTTCTTCTGTCGCGCGCTGGGCGTCGTGGAACTCGCTCCACTGCGGCGCCCAACCGGTGTGTGGGTGCGTGATTCGTACGATGAAGTCCTCGATGAAGGCGGCCTCGGCTTCGAGCAGCGCCAAGCGGTAGTCCTCCTCCACGAGGAACAGCGGATGTACCCCCGCCTCCAGCGTGTCGGCGATGAGCTCTCGTGTCTCGTCGCGCTGGTCGGCGACTCCACGCGCCCGTTTGGTCAGCAGTGCGACGACCTCGTCGGGCGGGAGCGCGGCGATCAGAGACAGCGCGGCGACGAAGTGCGGGTACTCGTGGCGCGGCTCCTCGATGAGCTCCCGGAGCCAGTGGCGCATCTCCTCTCGCCCCGAATCGGTGATGGCGTACACCCTGCGCTCCGGGCGTTGCCCGGCGCGGGTGGTTCCCTGCTCGGTGACGAAGCCGACCTTCTCCAATTGGTGGACCACCATGTAGAGGGAGCCGTGGTTGAACTTGATGCTGCGGGCATCGCCGTGCTCGCGCAGGGTGCGGCCTACCTCGTATGGGTGCATTGGGCGCTGTGAGAGGTACGAGAGGACGGCGAGCGCCAGCAGGTTCTCGACCTTCCGTCGCCTCGACACGGGCCCCAGTATAGTCAGCTCCAAATAGCCGATGTCAACTAATATGGCCACTTGCCGGGCAGAATGGTCGGGCCAAGCGCCGTTTCGGAAGCGACAATGGCCGACATGACCGAGGACCGTTGGAAGGAGGACGAACGCCAAGTGGTGGAGCGCGAGCTGCGGCTGCTCGAGCCGTCCGTGCGCAGCAATCGGGCTGAGGTGATGAGTCTCCTTCACGACGATTTCATTGAGTTCGGCGCTTCAGGTCGAGTCCTGGACGCCGCTGGCATCGCCACCACCTTGGAGCAGGAAGCTGGCGATGAGGCCGTCAACGCAACAGACCTACGTCCGCTCCACCTCGCCACAGACGTGATCCTCTTGACGTACCGAATCGATCACCACGATCACGCATCGCTACGCAGCTCGATCTGGTTGCGCAGCGACGGTAGCTGGCGGATCCGGTTTCACCAGGGCACCACGATGGCCAAGAGCGCCAGCTAGGAGAGCGCCGAGCTACGCCAGCGAGTGGCGGGAGACGTAGTCCTCAACGAGGCGATGGCGCCGGAGTTGAGCTGCTGACCACCGCTTGACGGCACGTTCGCCGGCTGACGTCAGCCGGTAGACACGCCGAGCCGGTCCTCGCTCCGTAATCTCCCACCGCTGCCTCACGAGCCCTGCCCCTTCGAGCCAGCGCACTTCGCGGTATATGAACGCCGGATCACCTTGCACGACGCCGAAGGGCTCGAGCCGAACGAACAAGTCGTAGCCGTGTCCCGGCCGTTCCTTGAGCAGGAGCAGCAGGCAGCCCCGGAGGAAGCCTTTGGGATGCGAGAGCAGGCACTCCCACGTCGCCTCTTGGTTGTGGGCCGGTATCGCAGCAGAAGGCTTGCCGCCAGCGGGCTGTGTAGGGGAGGCGTTCATGAGGGTGATGCGGTATGTGCGCCGGCCCTGGACGTCCCGGGAGATCACGCCTTCCTTGTCGAGCCTGTTCAACACCCGGTTGAGGGCGCCAAGACTCTGACAGCCGACCTGGGCGGCCACCTCCCGAGTCAACCCGTGGCCCGTGGCGCTCTCCACGCTTCCATCGTGAGCGCAGAGGTAGGCAAGGATGCGCTCCCGCGTCGTCAGCTCTGGCCGCCCCGACAGCCGTCGCTGAAGGGCGTCACCACCTTTGAGCAGATGTGCGGAGCCGCCCTGAAACCTGGTCCCCACATGGCCCCCCGTGAGTAGCGCCTGCCTTACGTCCGATAAGGATGGACCAGACCGACCGCCTCCATCAAGGGCCAATGACAGTTTTCTTCGTCTTGAGCCCATCTGCCCACGACGGAACTCAACAAGGACGAGCGACGGGCCAGTCAGAGCGGGGGCGGGACGGGTGCTCGTGAGGTTGGGCCAGGGTCACCTGACCGAGGCATCGGGACGCAACCGCCTGCTCCGCCGGGCGCCTCTCCCTGCAGCCCGAGATCCAGGTCGGGACGATCCGGATTGGAGTACGGCGAGGGCGGCTGCAACCAGACGACCGCGCATCCCTTCCAGCTCGAACCCGTCCAACTGGAGGATGGGACCGCAGAAGGCGCCGATGGCCGCTGTGGCCAGCAGGTCGTCCGCGTCGCCTTCCCCCCCGACGAGGAGATCCTGGAAGCGGCGTCTGCCGTCGTCGAGCCGGAGACCGATGGTGGGATGTGACCTCACGGTGGCGTCCTGGCTCACGAACCGGGTCAGCTCGACGTTGCCGAGCAGCAGCGTCAGGTACGTGTCGAGCAGGGCCCGCTTTCGATCGAGGGACAGCGGTGCCTCAGCCTCGAAAGCGCTGAGGATCTCCTCTCGCTGCACCAGCAGGGGCTCGACCAGAGCCGAGAGCAGGTCTTCCTTGAACCGGAAGTGATAGCAGAGGGCGGCCACGGAGAAGTCCATGCGGGCGGCGATCTGGCGGGTCGAGGTTCCGGCGTAGCCCTGAGTGGCGAAGAGGTCCAAAGCCTCACGCAGGATGCGGGGCTTCGTCGCTTCATCGGTCGGATTGGACTCACGCTTTGTCGGTCGACCGGCGGGGGAACCCATGGCGACCTGAACTGTACCTGACGAAGCCGGCCACGATGGTTGCTCGGACAGTCGGCCTCCACCAGCGCCCGCCCGGCGACGAGATCCTCCGGCTCGCAGCCTGGCGCGCTCGGGCGTCACCCCCGGATCCTCTACGGGCGGACCTCGACCGGCACACCGAGAGGCAGGACGTTGGCCAGCTCGGTAATCCCCTTGTTGCTCATGCGGATGCAGCCGTGGCTGACGTCGCTGCCCAGCGAGGATGGGTCGTTCGTACCGTGGATCCCGATGACCCCCTCACCGCCGGCGAAGCTGGTGAAGACGTTGGAGAAGCCGGAGAGGCCGTAGGCATAGGGGCCGTAAGGTCCGGTTGGGTCGGGAGGCCGAAGGAGCTCCTTGATGTAGTAGAGGCCGCGGGGTGTGGGGGCCTGCGTGGTACCGACACCGATCCTCTCCCGCAAGATGACATCGGCGCCTTGATGGACGGTGATTCGATGGGCGCCCAGCTCGACCACGATATGGAAGTCGTGCTCGCTCAGGGTAGGTGCCTGCCCGGCCCACGTTCACGGGATGAGGCAGACGCAGGACGGTGACCGGTGCCCGTACCTCGAGCATCGTGGCCGAGAACCCCCGACCCCTGGACAGCATCGCCTCGCCCGTGACCGTCGAGGGGCAGGCCGACGTCTTCGAAGGCACGGTGTGGGCAGAGGTGAAGGAGCACGGCATGACGGCCGACCGCTCGCTGGGTCGCCGCTCCCTCACCGCCAGCCGCAACTCCAACGGTCAGCCCGGGCCCTTTGAGGGTCAGGTGACCTTCGGCCCGCCGTCGAAGCCTGGTGGTGCCGTGGTCTTGTCCGAGCGGTCTGCGGACGAGGGACAGGGCATCCTTCGAGCCGCAGTGGTGCCCATCCGGTTCGACACCCCTTCGTCCACGGCCAAGGCGGGCACGGCCAAGGCGGGCACACCGAAGGCGGGCACACCCAAGGCGGCCACACCCAAGGCGGGCCCGAACCCGGCGCCCAGGACGGACCCCCAGGCCGGCCCACCCCGGATCTTGGCGGTGACGACCGAGCCTCAGCTGGCGAAGGAAGGTGGCTTCTGGATCCTTCCGCCAGGTAAGGGAACGCTGGTCGTCCACGTGCGAGCGGTGAACACGCGCCGAGTCCGTTTCCTTCTGGCGCCTACGGGAACTGACATCACCGAAGACCTGCACACGCTCCTCGGTGAGGACACCGAGGGAAGGGGCGGGTGGACTCTCACCTGGAACTACCCGGACGATTCCCTATTGGCCTACCTGATCGTGCAGGCCATCGGTGAGACGGGGAAGGCTGTGCACGAGGTCGGCGTGTATCACCCGGATCCGGTGAACCCCGGGCAATGACGGGACCAGCCTTTCTCGCCGCCTACGGCCGGGTCACCTGTTCCACCGCGTTCGTGAACGCGGCCCCATCTGTCGTTTCGGGGAAGTCGCTCTCGTCGCTGATGGCTTCCATCTTGACCCCGGCCGTCTTTCCGGTCTTAGTTCCCTCCAGGGTGCAGTCCATCTCCTTGACGCCCTTGTCGAGCTCCTCAGGACACATCAGCCTCACGCCGCGAGACGCAGCCGTCTGGTTGAAGCGCTCCACAGCCGTCTTGGTGTCCACCGTGTCATCCCCACAGGCCATCCCCCCTGCCGCCACGGCCACCGCCAAGGCGCCGGCACGGAGGCAGTGACCAAGGCCACGGGGGGCGGGATGAGCCACAGCCGATCCCCTTTCTGCTCGGGAGGCCCGGCGAAGACCCACGGAGGGGCGCCACTAGGCAAGGTTTGCCTACCCATGATCGCACCTCCGACGACGTCGATGGCGCAGTTGTGCGCCCAGCTGGAAGCGATCGGCGCTTCGGGGAACCTCTCTGGGGCCGGGACCTCCTGACGCGAACCGAGGCCGAGCTCGAGACCGTGAGCGCGGCCCTTCGGGCTGGGTGCTCGGCGGCCCCGGCATGAACGTCTGGTGGTCGACGATGACCTCGTCTCGCGCCTCATGCTGCACGGCGCCGTGGAGGCGCTGGGCCACAAGTGCCTGGTCGCCGAGGACGGCGACAAGGGGTGGCAGATGTTCACTGATAATGGCCCCGACGTCGTCATCACCGACCAGATGATGCCCGGCATCGACGGCCGCGAGCTCTGCCGTCCGGAGCCACGACGGTTCGTACACCTACATCGCTCGCCACCTCCCTCGGCGAGCGCCAGGACGTGCTGGCGGGCATGGGGGCGGGAGCAGACGACTACCTCACCAAGCGCCTCGACCCGTTTGACCTCGAGCCCCGACTGGTCGCCGCCCGGGCGGGTGGCGCAGTTGCACGCCGAGCTCGGCCGCCACCGTCGTGAGCTGGCTCTCCTGGCCCGCACCGACCCTCTGACCCAGCTTCGCAACCGGCTGTCGCTGAACGACGATCTGGTCTCCGTGCATGCCCGGAGCCAGCGCTACCGGCACCCCTACGCCGTCGCCATGTGCGACGTCGACCACTTCAAGTCCTACAACGACACCCTCGGTCACCAGGCCGGCGACGAGGCGCTACGGGCCGTGGCGGCGGCGCTCGCCAACGAGGGCCGTCAGGGCGACGTGGTCTACCGCTACGGCGGAGAGGAGTTCCTCGTGGTCCTGCCTGAGCAGGACCTTGAAGCGGCCATGGTTGCCTCCGAGCGACTTCACCGAGCGGTGGAGACGCTCGGTGTGCCGCATCCCATGTCACCGGTGTCGGGCGTGATTACGGTGAGCATCGGGGCGGCGCGCAAGCGCCCGCGACCGGGTTCCGCGTTCGAGGCGCCGTCGGACGAGCCGCGGGCCCCCTGGTCTGCGTCACCTGCGGGCTTGCGCCCGTTGGCGAGCAGGTATGGCTTCTCCTTGCCGAGGTCGTCGAGGGCTTTGGCGATGGCGCCGGCGTCCGGGTCGCCGTGCTCGTCCACCTCGAACTGGTCGAGGTCGAGCAGCCGCACGGCGTCGTCGGGGTCAGCGAGCTTGCCGCCGGCAGCGGCCTTGACCTCGGCCCGCAGGATGCGGGCGTTGGCCCTGGCTGTCGCCTCCTTGGTGGCGGCGTCGCCGGCCTCCTTGCGGGCCTGCTCCAGAGCCTTCTCATGCTCGGACTTCTGGCCCTCCTCGAGCTGGGCGAATCGCTCCTCCAGCTCGGCGGCCCTGGCCTCGGCGGCCTTGCGAGCCTTCTCGGCGCTGCGGGCCGAGGCCCGCTCGGCGTCGAGCGCCTTCTTGCCGGCGTCGCCCAGCTGCTCCGCGGGCTCGGTGTCGGTGTCGGTGTCGGTGTCGGGTTCGTCGGCCATCGCGGCCATCTCCTTTTCCGGCGTCGCGCCGGCTAGGTGGAACTAAGCTTGGGGATCTATGAGTCGGGGACGATTGATCGGATGGGACGAGTCCCAAGAGGGACTGGAGAACGCCCCCACTTACGAGGGACTGGACGAGTGGCAGGAGGGCGCGGTCCACTACTGGACCGACTACCTCGGTGACCGGCGAGTGAGCATCAACGGCTACGAGGTCGAGCCCGACTCGGTCACTTGAAGGGCGTCAGTGGGACATCCGGGCGCGCTGCGTTGTGCCGGAAGCAGGCCGGTACCAAGTTCGGGCGGCGGTAGCTCCCGCCCAGCACGCCTGGAATGATGCGGTCGGCGGTGACCGACTTAGCGTCAAGGACGCCACCGCAGAACACACACGGACACGTGAGGCCGTCGCCGAACGTCCTCACGAGATAGTTGGCCCGGGCCCGCCGATCGGCACTGTTGCCTCGCTTCTCGCCACCAGCCCGTTTGCCGGCGAGACGAGCCTGCTCCCTGTCCTTGAGAGCTTTCGTCACCTCGGCCGGTAGGCCTCGGCGCCCTCGCCGAAGGTCCAGGCCACGGCCTGGCGTGCCGCCAAAGAGGCCGTCGGGGTTGGTCGGGAAGCGTGGCGGCCTACGACCCCGATCGTCCCCGAAGTGGCGATGAGCTCATGAAGGCGTGCGACGACGCCCTCTACGAGGCCAAGGCCGCCGGTCGAAATCGAGCTGTCAGCGCCGCGCGGCCCAGGGTATCCCCGAGGCCTGCACGGTCAGCCCCGTCTCGCCTTGACAGCACTCCGGAGGAGCGCCTCAGTCAGTTGACCCAGAAGCCCTTCGTGTAGGCGACGGTCAGGACCACCATGAGCGGCACGGACGTCCACAGGTAGACCGGGTGCAGCCAGCGCCACCGGGTGACCGATAGGCGGGCCAGCAGGAGCCACAGCGGGAACCAGACCAGGGTGCCGCGGGGAATGGCGAAGTAGATGCCGGCCGTCCCGAAGGCGAGGACGTTCAGGGCGATGAACAAGGTCTCGCCCCACCGGCGCAGGCGCACCAGGACGACGATGAGGACCAGGCCGACCGCCATGGCCACCAGCTCGGCCCGACGGGCGAAGGCGTAGCCCGGCACGGTCGCGGGGTGGAACGCCGACCCGAAGGTCATCCGGAAGGCGTGGACGGGGGAGCTGAATGCCCGCCCAAACCCGAGCGTGGACGCCTGCGCCTCCTGCCAGGCCAGCCACGACCCTGTCTTCGTGTAGAGGAACGTGACGTAGGCCCCTGCCGGGATAGCCGGCGTCACAAGCCACAGCACGGCCGGCCGTACCAGCGGGAGACCGGCGCGACGGCGCGACACCGCGTACTCGACCACGAGGGCGGCCGCGAGGAACAGGCCCGTGATGCGGACGGTCGAGGCTCCCGCCACCAGCAGGCCCGCGGCCCGCCAGTCGCCGCGCTTCGCGGCGAGCCAGGACGGGAGGGCGAAGGCGAGGAAGAGCGCCTCGGTGTAGACCGCGAACAGGAACAGCGCGTAAGGCGAGAGCACTAGGTAAAGCACCGCACGGCAGCCGACCTCGAGCCGCTGTCGCTCATCGGCGCGCGGTCCGACCTCGTAGCGCGCCAGCCGCGCGAGCGCCACGACGGCCACTGCACCGGCGACTGCGGAGATCGTCAGCCCCGCCGGGATCCAGGACGGGATCACCCACCGCACGGCTCGCAGTGTGAGGGGCAGGCCGGGGAAGAACGCGTGCGTACAGCAGGCGAACGGTTCACCCGCGTTGTCCGGCTGGAAGTAGCCACCCCGAGCGATGTCGACGTACCAGACGGTGTCCCAGCCCCCCCACAGGACCGACAGGCCTCGTGGGGCCGAAGGATCGCTCTGCAGCACCCATGCCCCGGTGAGGCCGGCGAGGAGCACCGCCAGTCGACTACCGACCCAGACTCCGACCACGCACAGCAGAAGGCGCCGCCATTCACCCCGGGGCCGCCAGCGCGACCACCATCGGGTGCCGGTCGCTACGTCCGAGGACCTCGGTGGTAAGGCCCGGGAGACGGCCTCGGCAGTCTCATCGGAAGACACATCGGACCTGCTGACGGGACGAGCCGAGGGGCCTGTGCCGGTCCCCTCAGTCACGCTGCCATAATGCCACGAGCCAGGCCAGGGTCGGCCGGCGATTAGCCCTGGCCCGATTGGATGATGGCCTTGCCGTCTTCGAACCGCCGGGCCGGCTACCGACCCACTCGACCACGTTCACCACTCGTACGCGACGTGGTCTAACCGAAGAGCAAGGGACCGGAGACTTTGGTGCTGGTCCCCGGATGTTGGTGGCTTCCCGGAGAAATACTCAACCCTTTGCCGCGGCGTGCGGCCCGACGTCGAGGCCGGCAAGGCTCGCCACAACGCGCTCCCGAACTCTACCTACCGCCCCTATTCACTCGGCGCACCTAATGGCTTGGTGAGGTAGGCTTCCGACTGATGACCTGGGAGGCGGTAGCGGTCGTAGTCGTGACCTTGGCAGGGTTCGCCACCATTGTGTCCGGTCTCTCGTGGCTCTTCTGGAAGCGGTTGGCTCATTTGGACCGCGAGCTGCGGGGGGACATTCGCCTCTCTACCAGGGACAAGCAATCCATCACGGGGAACGACGCTCCCGACCCCTGGTGGGTCAGGTAGGAGCGACGGCGGGCCAGGCGACGGCGACTGGCAGGTCGCGAGCGTTCTCGACGGTGTCGCCGCCTTGGCGCCGAGGGTCACGGCCGGTAGGTCCACGCCAACCGGTTGTGACCTAGGCGGTCGGCCGGTGACTTGCCCGAGTGTTGTCCGTCAAAGCTCCAGTCCGGTTGCTTCTCGAGGAACCGCTCGTCGAGCACGGCCACCCCGTCCACGATGTCGACCAGCTCGGCCACGAGGTGGGGCTCCACAGGGGGAGCGCCGGCTCTGGCATGGGCCTCGAGCTCATCGGGAAACCGCTCGAGGATGCTCTGCAACACCACCTGGTGCTGATGGGCCAGGTAGCAGCGCGCCCGGTCGCTCACCGTGAGGGTCTCGGACTGGATGGTGGCGAGGGCGTGCTCGTCGGCCTCCGAGAGACTCAGGGCGCGGAGGAGGTCGGCGAGGGCGAGGCCGCCGAGCTTGCAGGGCGTGCACTGCCCGCAGGACTCGACCCCGAGGAACCGGGACACGCCGGCGGCAACGGCGGCCAGGTCCACCGAGTCGTCGAAGACGATGAAGCCGGCCGACCCCAGCCCGCTGCCGATCTCGGTCAACCCCTCGTAGGAGACGGGGGCGTCGAGAAGCTCCTCGGGGATCAGCCCGTTGGCCACGCCGGACATCACCGCCTTGATCCGGTGCCCGGGCCGGGGCCCGCCCCCGATGCCCTCGATGACCTCGCGCAGAGGCGTGCCCATCATGACCTCGGCCACGCCGTGGCGCCGGGTGGAGCCGGTCACCGTGACCACGATTGTCCCCGGCGACCTCTCGGTGCCGACGTTGCGGAACCACTCCGGGCCGCGGGAGATGATCCGGGGCACGTTGGCCATGGTCTCCACGTTGCTGACCAGAGCCGGGGGTGCGGTCCCCTCGCCGGCGGCCCCGGCCATCTCCACGTCGGCGGCTGAGCCGATGGGCGCCACGGCGCCGGCCTGGCGCTGGGCGAAAGGGTGCACCCCCCGTCGGAAGGGGGGAGCGATCCGGGGGAAGGGGTGGCGCCCGTCGATGGTCTCCAGCAGCGCCGTCTCCTCGCCGTAAAGGTACTCGTGAGGGCCCTCGTACACCTCGAGGCCGACTCCGTCGGACCACCCTGCGGCCTGGGCCTCCTCGATGGCCTTGCGCACCCGGGCCACCTCGCGGGTGAACGAGCGCTTCAGACCGAAGACCACGTGGTCGGCTCCCACCGTTCTGGCCGCGATGAGGGCGCCTTCGAGCACGTGGTAGGGGTTCCTGCGAAGGATGCTGCGGTCCTTCAGGGTTCCAGGCTCGCCCTCGGCCCCGTTCACCACCACCGTGGCCGACACGCTGGGGGAGCGGTTCTCGGCAACGGTGCGCCACTTGCGGCCGGCCGGGAAGCCGGCGCCACCCCTTCCCCGCAGCCCCGAGGCTTCCAGGGTCTCGATGATGACCTCCGGCTCGACCTGTCCCGCCGCCTCCAGGCCGGCCCCGCCCCTCCGGGCGACGTACTCGTCCAGGCTGGCGATGGTGTCGGCGAACAAGACGCGGCGGACGGCTCTCACGAAGTCAGTCTCACCCGCGGCGGGGTCCGGACGGTAGTTAGCGCCCGCCGGCGCAGCGCGGCTGACGGATCGGAGATGCGATGAGGAGCCCGCGCAGGAGAGGATCGTGGCCATGGGGGCGCCACCGCCGGCGGGCACCGGTAGGGCTGGTGATCTGGCTCGTTCTTCCCCTGCTCTTCTTCCCCTTCTCTCGCACGATCTGGATGGCGATCGATCTCGCCATGCGGCCGGTGTCTCGTGGCGACCAGGACGCCGAAGCTCCCGGCGGGGGAGAGGGACCGAAAGCGGGCTCTTCGGATCTCAGCGGGGGGCTGAGAGCTGCAATCTCAACCACCTTGCGCCTGGCCTTCATCGAACCTTCACACGACAAGTATTTAATCTTGACCAACAGGCCCATCCGCTCGACATCCATGATCCAAGCGCCAGCGTGACGTCCCGGACGACGGCCCGATGACGGCCGCGACCGTACTGGTGGTCGACGACGAGCGGAAGATCCGCGATCTCGTCAGGTCCTACCTCGACCGCGAGGGGTTCACCTCGTTGGCCGCAGAGACCGGGCAACAGGCGCTGAGCCTGGCCCACAAGGTCAAGCCCGACCTGGTCATCCTCGACCTCATGCTGCCCGACCTTCCGGGAGAAGAGGTCGCCCGTCTGCTGCGCAAGGCGTCGGACGTGCCCATCGTGATGCTCACGGCCAAGGCCAGTGAGGAGGAGCGGGTGGCCGGCCTCCGCCTGGGCGCCGACGATTACCTGGTGAAGCCGTTCAGCGCCAGGGAGCTGATGGCCAGGGTGGACGCCATACTCCGCAGAGCCGGTGGCGGAAGGCCCCTCTCGTCTCGAGCCTTCGGCGGCGGGCAGCTGGTGATCGACCGCGACCGGCGGGAGGTGACAGCCCGGGGCGCGGAGGTGATCTTCACCCGCTCGGAGTTCGACCTCCTGTGGACGCTGGCCACCGCACCTGGGCGGGTGTGGTCCCGCTACGAGCTCGTCACCCGTGTCCAAGGCTACGACTACGACGGTTACGAGCGGACCATCGACGCCCACGTGAAGAACCTGCGCCGCAAGCTGGGCGAGGACCACCGCCGGCCCATCTTCGTAGTCACCGTTCCCGGCGTGGGCTACAAGCTGGGGCTAGAGCCCGATGCGTAGCTCACTGGGCCGGCGCCTGGCGGCCTCGCTGGCGCTGACCGGGATCGCCGCCGCCGCCCTCACCGCCCTGATCATCAACGTGGCCTTCCGGGCCCGCTTCGACGACTACGTGGACAGTCACCAGGAGCACCGGCAGCGCCACTTGAGGACCGCCCTGGAGCTTGTCTACGAGAGATCGGGCGGTTGGGATCGGGCGGACCTCGACCGGGTCGCTCCGCTGGCGGCCATGGCCGGCGCCCAGGTCCAGTTGGCCGACAGCAGCGGGCGCGTGGTGTGGGAGCCGACGTTCGGGCACTTCGAGGAAGCCTTGGCCAAGATGGGCCAGGAGACGATGGGTGCCGGATCGCTCGGTCCGTTGCGCCGAGTGCCGATCGTCGTGGACGGCCAGACGGTTGGCGTCATGGCCGTCCGGCTGTCCCAAGCCGTCCCCCAGGACGATCGGGTCTTCCAGGCATCGGTGAACCGCCAGATGGCGGTGGGCGGGGCGGTAGCGGGACTCGTAGCCTTCGCCATCGGCCTGGTCTTGGCCCGTCGCATCATGTCGCCGATCACAGAGGTCACCGAGGCGGCGCGGGAGCTGGCCCAGGGAGAGCGCTCCCAGCGGGTGGGGTCGGACGGGCCTGGTGAGGTGGGCGAGCTGGGGCGCATGTTCAACGCCATGGCTGAGGGGCTGGAGCGGGAGGACGAGCTGCGCCGAGCCTTCGTGGCCGACATAGCCCACGAGGTGCGGACGCCGCTCGCCATCCTCCGGAGCCAGGCCGAAGCCCTCCGCGACGGGGTCAGCGCCCCGACGCCGGCCATCCTCGCCTCGCTGCACGACGAGACCTTGCGGCTGGGCCGGTTGGTGGCCGACCTGGAGACCCTGGCCTCGGCCGAAGCGGCGAGGTTCTCTCTCCGGCGCCAGGCCGTCGACTTCACGGCCTTGGTGGCTGAGCTCGCTGAGGACTACGCCGGGCGATTCGAGGAGCGAGGCGTGAGGTTCCATGCCGATCTTGCCGAGGACGTCGGCGTCGTGGGAGACGCCACCCGGTTGCGCCAGATCGTCGAGAACCTGCTGTCCAACGCCTTGAAGTTCGTGCCCGCGGGCGGAGCAGTCACCGTGTCCTTGGCTGGGCTGGCTGGGCTGGCTGGGCAGGCTGGGCCGGAACGGTGCGCCGAGCTTCAGGTCGCCGACTCGGGCCCGGGTATTCCGGGTGACGAGCTTCCCCGTGTCTTCGACCGTTTCTTCAGGGGCCGGGGCGCCAAGGTGGGAGGGCTGGGTGTCGGCCTGGCTGTGGTGGCAGAGCTGGTCCGTGCCCACGGCGGTACGACCGATGCCTCCAGCCAGGCGGGGCGAGGAAGTGTCTTCACCGTCCGCCTTCCCAGGGTCCCAACGGGGGCGCGGGCGACAGCCACCCCTTCCTCCACAACCACCTCCGACGGTGCCGACGGACCGGGGGACACGCCGTGACGGGCCGGCGAAGGCGCCTCTGGCTGGTGGCGTTGCTCGTCATAACGCTCTCCGGCCTCGCCCTTGCCTCCACGACCCGGCGCAGGGGGCCGGCGGCTCCCCCACAAGCGGACAAGGTCGTCCTGCAGTGGAACGAGGCCGCGCTCGACGGAGTGAGGCAGTCGAGGCTCGGCCCCCCCATGGTGGCGCGTGCCTTGGCCGTGGTGCACACCTGCATGTACGACGCCTGGGCGGCCTACGACCCAATTGCCCTCGGCACCCGCCTCGGCGGGCAGCTGCGCCGGCCGGTGGCCGAGCGGTCCGAAGCGAACAAGGCCGAAGCGCTGAGCTACGCCGCCTACCGAGCTGCGACCGACCTGTTCCCGGACTCAGCCACTGTCTTCGCCGACCTGATGCGGCAGCTGGCCTACGACCCCTCCAACAACACGACCGACCGGTCCACGCCGGCCGGGGTGGGCAACGTGGCGTGCGGGGCGGTCCTCGACTTCCGCCACCATGACGGCTCCAACCAGCTCGGTGAGCTGGCCCCGGGGCCCTACTCGGACTACACGGGCTATGCCCCCGTCAACGATCCCGACACCGTCCGCGATCCCAACCGTTGGCAGCTCCTGCGGCTTCCGGACGGGCAGGGCGGGGTCGTGGTTCCCGGCTTCGTAGCCCCGCACTGGTACCGGGTGACGCCGTTCGCCCTCACTTCGGGCTCGCAGTTCCGCTCGCCCACGGGCCCGGCCCGGTACCCCTCAGACGTCTACCGGGCCCAAGCCCAAAGGGTGGTCGACATGAGCGCCAACCTCACGGACCGGGAGAAGGCAGTCGCTGAGTACTGGGCCGACGGCCCCAAGTCCGAGCTCCCGCCCGGCCACTGGAACCTCTTCGCCCAGTTCGTGTCCCGTCGGGACGGCCACAGCGTCGACCAGGCGGTGAAGCTCTTCTTCGCCCTGAACAACGCCGGGCACGACGCCGCCATCTCGGCCTGGGACAACAAGCGCCACTTCGACTCTGTGCGACCCATAACGGCCGTGCGCTTCCTCTTCAAAGGTCAGCAGATCCGGGCCTGGGCCGGTCCGCACCAGGGGACTCGACTCATCGACGGCGGCGAGTGGAAGCCGTACCAGCCCGATTCCTTCATCACCCCGCCCTTCTCCGAGTACACCTCCGGGCACAGCACGTTCAGCGCCGCCGCCGCTGAGGTTCTCGAGCGCTTCACGGGAGGCGACCAGTTCGGGTACTCGGTGATAGTCCCCATCGGCAGCTCCCGAGTGGAGCCCCGTGCGGCTCCAGCCGAGCCCGTGCAGCTCGGCTGGGCAACCTTCACCGAGGCGGCCGACGAGGCCGGCATGTCCCGTCTCTACGGCGGCATCCACTTCGAGCAGGGGGACCTGGACGGCCGAGCCCAGGGCCGCCTGGTCGGCGCCCAGGCATGGGCCCAGGCCCAGCACTACTTCACGGGCGGCCGGACGGGGAGGGGCCAGGCGGGTTCGTGCTCGTTGACGTGCGGCCCTGGTGCGGCCCTCTCCGACGGCCGACTCACGGCACTGGTCGGAGCCGAGGAAGGCTAAGGGACGGGCTGTGGCGGCACGGGGAGCGATGGCCAAGGGTTGGCGGACAACCGCCCTGCGCCTCGTCATCGCCTCCGCCGTCCTGTCGGTTGTCAGCGCCTGTGCCGGCTCGACCGACGACCAAGGTGCTTCCGGGAAGGAGACGAAGGTCACCGCCCTGGTGGGAGTGGGACTGAAGGCGGTTTTCACCGAGGCGGGCGCCGCCTTCGAGCGATCGTGTCCGGGCGCAAGGATCGAGCTCACCTTCGGGCACATTCCCCAGCTGCTGGCCGCTCTCCGGGAGGGAACGTCCGCCGACGTGGTCGTAACGCACGACCAAGACAGCTTGCAGCGGGTCCTGGGGGCGCGCCCGGCAGCCGGCAGCCCCCGGATCGTCGCTCGCAACCGGCTGGTGCTCGTGGTGGCCGAGGGCAACCCCAAGGGAATCATGACCCCATCGGACCTGGGCCGGCCCGGGATCCTGGTCCTCACGTGCCGCCCCGAGCTGCCCTGCGGAGCGCCGGCCCAGCGCATCCTGCGGGCCGCGAGGGTCCCGGTGGGCAACCCTCTGGTCGATGGTGGCCCATCCGTCGTCGGCATCGTCGCCCGGGGAGAGGCGGACGCCGGGATCGCCTTCGTCACCGACGTCCCCGGCCACGAGGACGAGGTGGACAGCATCCCCGTCCCCGCAGGCCAGGACGACACCATCGCCATCCCCGCCGTAGTCCTCGGCGACCGCCGCAGCGGGGAAGCCGCTGCCTTCCTGGACTTCCTCGCCTCCCCTGAGGGCGTTGCCATCTTCGAGAGGCATGGGTTTCTGCCCGGCTGACCGGGTGCGGCACCGGCCGGGCATGGCCTGACCGCGGGTTGTGATCGAGAGCTACGGCCCCTGCGGAGGCGGCGGGCAGGTCCTCACGTGCCGCATGACGTCACGCACCGAGATATCCTCACCGAATCGCTCACTCGCTATCGCCGCCCGTGCCGGTGGAGTGAGCTTGTGGTCGCTGGCGGCGTGGCTGGTGCGCTTGCCGAAGCAGTTCGCCTCACCGGGAACGCCCACAGGATGGGCGCCGGCGGTGCCGCCTCCAAGCATCACCCCCGGGGCAACGGTGCCCAGCCCTACCAGTACCTTCTTCCTCATGATGGCTCCTCCCCGTCCGATTTCGCACCAACCATAAGGCAACCCTCCGCCCCGGGGAAAGACCTCCGATCGGAATCCCGACCTCAGAGCTCGTACTGGACCGAGGCTCTCTCGGCGGCCAGGGCCCGGATGTGCTCGCGGACCTGCTGGTGCTCGGGGTCCTCCTGGTAGGCCCGCCAGCCGTCGGGGTCGTCGAAGTCGGCCACCACCGCGAAGTCCCAACTGCCGTCGACAAGCCCGACGTCGTCGCCGAAGCGGTAGTCGCGCAGCTCGGCGATGAGCGGCGGCAGCCGGGACAGGCCGTCGCGGATGACCTGCTTCTGCTCGTCGGTGGCGTGGTCGTGCCATCGGAATAGGGCCACGTGGCGGAGCACGAGGCCGGAGGCTAACCCCTGGTCGCCCTCACCACCGCGCTGACCTCGCCGACAGGCTCTCGGCGCTCACACGACGAAGGCGGCCTCGACCTCTCGGCCGTCGGGTGTCCGGGCCCGGATCGGCTCGGGCTCCTCGCCCGGCCCGGACGGGCCGTAGGGCGTGACCACCATCTGGTCGGCGTCCACCTCGACGAGCAGGCAGTGGGCCTCGGCGGCCCACGAGACGGTGCCGCCCTCCTCCCAGTTGCAGGGCGAGTCGTCCTGGAGCTTGGCCGCCGCTCCGGAGACGACGTAGTTGATGTCATCCACCAGGCCGTGCTGGAAGTTGTGCTCGTGACCGCTCAGCACCAGGCGCACGCCGGCTCGGCGGTAGAGGGGCACCACCCGGCCGATCTGCTCCTGCATGCACTCGTGGTGGGGACCGGCGCAGTACGGGGGGTGGTGGCAGAAGGGAATGCGCCATGCTGGGCCGCCGCCGTCGGCGACGCCGGCCTCGGGCAACGCCTCCTGCAACCAGAGGCGGTGCTTCTCGTCGTCGAAGTGGTGAACGCCCTCGTGCTCCCCCCAGGTGGTATCGAGGCACACCATCTCCAGAAGGCCGCCGATCTGGAACCGGTAGAAGAGGCCGGGCTCGATCGACGCCCGACCCTGCTGCGCTGCAGCTCCGAAGCGACTTTGGAGATGGAAGTTGTCGGCCAGCTGGGCCCGGTCGTCGCTCGCCTCCTGATCGGAGCTGTCGTGGTTCCCCGCCGCCGGGTACAACGGCAGGTGGTCGATGAGGTAGCGGTAGGGCTGGTAGAAGGTGAGGTACCAGTCGTCGTCCTCGTCGCCGGTCTGCTTCAGGGCGTCGTCGGGCCGGTGATAGATGTTGTCGCCCAGGCTGATCAAGAAGCGCACCGGCCGAGTGGCAGCCAGGTGCTCGAGGCTGTGGGCCACCGCCTGCTGGCGCCGGCCGTTCTCGTCGTTGACGATGCCGACGCCGTAGTCACCCATGGCCAGGAACGTGACGGGCACGCGCCGGTCGGCCGGGGGATGGGTGCGGAGGCGGAGGTCGTAGTGGCGACCCACGCCCCGCGGTCCTCCCGGGTCACCCTCGGGTCCGAGCACCCAGTCCCACCGTTCCCCCTCTCCCCACGCCTCGCCGTCGACCAGGACGCGGTAGCGGTACTCGGTGTCCGGCTCCAGGCCGCGGACCCAGACGTGGTTGCCGTCGTCGGTGCTGGCCGAGGCCATGACGTGGCCTGTCTCGTCGAGGACCTCTACACACGCCACGCCGTAGGGCGCCGACTGGGCCCCGATGGTGCCGCCCTGCCGTCGCCTCCCGGGCGGGAGCTCCTCGTCGTCCACCACCCGCCAACCGCCTGCATCCTGGGTGAGGAAGAACCCGCCCCACGCCACGAGGGCGGCGGTGTCGGTGACATCGACGAGATGGACGAAGGGCTCGAAGCGCTGGTGCGTGCTCGTCGCGTTCCTCACTGGTGGATGTAGGCCTGGTGGGCCAGGGGGCTGTCGGGCGCGAAGATCACCCGCTCGCCATGCCGGGCCGCGGCCTGCTTCTGCTCGGCAAGGGGATGATCCGGAGGCGCGAAGGTCAGCGTGACCCGGCCGTCACCGGAGCCCCGCGGGGACACCGGCACCACGGCCAGCCTGGTGCCGGTCTTCTCGTCGGTGACCCAGAGCTCGAAGTCGTCGAACTTGATGAGGTCGATGTCGGTGATGGGAGCCGGGTAGTGATGGCGTCCACCTCCCTTGGGGAGCACGGCGGTGTGGTGGCGGGCGTGCAAGGGGACGCAGGAGTTGAAGACGGAGTCGACCCACACGCCCACGGTGGCGGGGTCGGTGATCGGCGTCTCCAGTTGCCGGCGGGCGTTGGTGAGGCCCAACCGCTCCATCTCGGGGATGCTCATGGGGAAGGCGTCGTACAGAGACTTGGCGTTCATGCGGAGGCGGTCGACCTTGGTCGGGTCGGCGCAGAACTGCGCGCTCCATTCAATGCCGATGGTGTTGAAGAACAGCTTCCACTCGCCCTCGGAGAAGACCCAGAGGGAGCCGCCGTGATGCATGTGCCAAGGCCCCGGCCCGAAGGGCTCCCTGCCCTCGAGGGTGGCCATGATCTTCCTGGCCACCCGCTTGGCCTTGCGGAACGTGGACGACTCCGTCCGCCCCGCGTGGTCGGGGACGTTGATCTCCCACTCGAGGGACTCGCCACGTGTGTGGGTCCCGTCCTCGGCCTCTTCAGGCATCGGCGCTCAATCTGCCACAAGCCTCACGGCAATCCAAGGTCCCACCTCCTCTGGCGGCGACGACGCCACCAACCAATCGCCCCTACTCGTGCTCGATCGGCCGCCCCGACATGGCCAGGATCTGGGCCTCCATCTCATCGAGGGAATCGAACCGGCGGGGCTCATAGCAACCGAGGGGGAAGAGCGTGGTGCGGATGGCGCAGCGATTGCAGAAGGTGCAGGGCCGCTCGGGGGACTCGTCACCGCTGGCGAAGACCTTGGGGAGGTCGGGGTTGGCGAGCAGGGGCCGGGCCATGGAGACCAGGTCGCAACTGCCCGACTCCAGCGCCCGCTCCACGAACGAGCGGTGCTGGAAGCCTCCGTTGGCGATCACGGGCAGGCTCACCTCGTCCCGGAAGCGCTTGGCGTCGGCCAGGTTGGCACCCTCCCGGTAGGTCCAGCCCACGCCGAGGAGCTTCTGGGCCACGGGCCGGGGGACGACGTTGAGGAGCGAGGCTCGCACGGCGGCCTTGCGGGAGAGGTGGCGGGTGGAGTTGGCGAACATCCGCACCTCGTCCAGGGGGAAGTCGCCGGGCTGGTCCTTGGGGTTGGTGAAGCCGTAGCCGTTGGTGACGAGGAGATAGTCGGCCCCCAGCTCCTGCAGCCACTTGGCGTAGGTCAGGTAGGCGTCGATGCCGTTGCCCAGGAAGTGGTCCCGCAAGGGCCGCGAGATGGGGAAGCGCAGGTTGACGGGAAGGTAGTTGTAGTCATTGCCGGAGATGCGCACCCCGAGGATGAGATCCGGCCCAGCCCGGCGGCGCACCTCGGTGATGATCTCGCGCAGCAGTTGGAAGCGGTTCTCGAACGAGCCGCCGTAGCGGTCGGTGCGGCGGTTGATGGCGGGGTTGAGGAACTGGTGGATCACGTAGCCCTTGGTGGCTGTGACCTCCACGCCGTCGGCGCCCGTCTCGCCCACCCGGCGGGCCGCCTGGCCGAACTGCTCGACCAGCCGCTCCACCTCGGTGGTGGTCATGGCCGAGCGGAAGCTGCGGTAGCCGTAGAGGAAGTCGAAGCCTCCGGACGATGACTTCTGGTCCTGCGCCTGGCTGAACAGGCTGGTCTGGGTGTGGTAGCCGGGGTCGCCGATCTGGATGATGTAGCGACAGTCGAGGGCATGGATGCCGGCGATGCCGTCGGCCAGCGGGGCGATGAACTTGTCATCGCTGATCTGGGGGTACTCGAGGGGCGACCACCGCTTGGGGTCCACGTTGAGGGTGGCGGAGATGATGCCGGACACCCCGCCCTCGGCGAAACGCCGCTCGAACCGCTTCCAGGCGTCGTTGACGGTCCCGTCGTAATAGGCCATACGCCCGCCCATGGACGACCGCAGCAGGCGGTTCTTGAAGGTCACGCCCTTGAGAACGAACGGTTCGAAGATCATGGGTCACCGCCGCTGGTGTCTGCTCATCCGGACTCTAGGCCCGGAGGACGCCGCCCACACGGCCGTGCGGTTAGCCTCGCCGCGGAGGGCAGGTGGTGGCTGGAAGCTACGACGTGGTGGTCATCGGTTCTGGTTTCGGCGGGGCCGTGGTGGCCGCCCGCCTGGCCGAGGCGGGCCGGTCGGTGTGCCTGCTGGAACGGGGCAGGAGGTGGGAGCCAGCCGACTACCCCCGGAGCTTCAGCCAGGCCGAGAGAGCGGTATGGGACGAGGCCCGCAACTACGGCTTCCTCGACTACCGGGTCTTCCGCCGCCTGGACGTGGTCCAGGGCAGCGGCGTCGGCGGGGGATCCCTGCACTACTTCAACGTGGCCCTGCGGGCTCCGCCGCCCGTCTTCGACCGCCCGGAGTGGCCGGCGGCCGTCACCTCCGAGGTCCTCGGCCCCTACTACGAGCGGGTCGGCGCCATGATCGAGGCCCGGCCGCTCGAGGCGCCGGCCGGGGAGCGGGTACCCGCCCGCACGCGGGCCTTCCTCGTCGCCGCAGAGCGCGCTGGTTACGACGCCCACCTCGTGCCCATCGCCGTGCACACCGGTCCCACCCGCGCCCATCCGGTGAGCGGCCTGACGCAGGAGCCGTGCGCCTACACCGCGGACTGCCTGCTCGGTTGCCGCCCGCGGTCGAAGAACAGCCTGGACGTGACCTACCTTCCCTGGGGCGAGGGCAAGGGCCTCGAGATCCGGCCCCTGCACGTCGCCGAGCGCATCGAGGCCTTCGACGACGGATACCAGGTGACCAGCCGGCGGCTCGACCCCGACCGACCAGGGTCGTCCGAACGCTGCCGGGTGCGCGGCCACAACCTCGTCCTCGCCGCCGGCACCCTGGGAACGAGCGAGCTGCTCCTGACGGCCCGAGACACGCACCGCACGCTGCCCCGTCTGCCTCCTACCCTCGGTCGACGGTTCTCGCCCAACGGCGACATGATCTTCGCCGGTACGCTCGACGCCGACACGCCGGTGGACCCCAGCCACGGACCGAGCATCACCGCCGGCGCCTTCGTGCAGCCACCCGGGTCGTCCCACCTCATCCATGTCCAGGATCTCGGGTACCCGCCGGCGTTCACGTCCCTCGCCGACGGGAGCGTCCCCACCGGCAAGCGCCTCCGCAGCACCCTCGGCGCGGCCACCAGCTACGTGCGGGCCGCTCGGGGGGGCCCGCCGTTCCGGGGGGCGCTGCTCTTCGGCGGCTCCTTCGTACCCCACTGCCTTCCGTACCTCGGCATGGGCACCGACGCCGCCGACGGGCGGTTCAGCCTCGACCGCCACGGACAGCTCAGCCTCGATTGGAACCCGATCGCCAGCAAGCCCATGTTCGACGAGATGGAGGCGGCCATGCGCAGGCTCAGCGGGGCCTTGGGCGGTGACTTCATGCGCAGTCCGCCGTGGCGGCTCCCCTTCCGTCGGCTGCTCACCGCTCATCCGCTGGGCGGCTGCGTGATGAGCGACTCCCCCCACCGGGGCGTGGTCGACCACAGGGGCCAGGTGTGGGGACATCCGGGCCTGTTCGTGGCCGACGGCTCCGTGGTCCCCGGCCCCCTGGCCGTCAACCCCTCGCTCACCATCGCCGCCCTGGCCGAGCGCACGGCGCACTGGATGGTGCACGGCCGAGAAGCCTGACGACACCTGTGGCCACTACACTTGGCGCCGGTGGCGCGCAAGGGGGAGGACCGGATCCTCACCGTCCCGAACGCCCTCTCCGTCATTCGCCTGCTGTTCATTCCCCTGTTCCTCTGGCTCCTGTTCGGCCGGGAGAACCGCCATGCCGCGGCCTGGCTCCTCGCCGTGCTGTGCACCAGCGACTGGGTCGACGGCTACATAGCCCGCCATTTCGACCAGGTGTCCACCCTGGGCAAGGTCCTCGACCCCGCCGCCGACCGGATCCTGCTCGGCGTGGGAGGGATCGCCATCATCGTGGACGGGTCCATTCCCAGGTGGCTGGGCATCCTGGCCCTGACTCGGGAGGCGGCCGTGGGCATGGCTGTCGTCGTGCTGGCGCTGATGGGGGCCAAGCGCATCGAGGTGCAGCTGGTGGGCAAGGCCGGCAACTTCCTCCTGATGGTCGCTTTTCCGCTGTTCCTGGCGTCCAACCCGGACGGCGGGGCCCCCTGGCACGCCGTCGCCCGGCCCCTCGCGTGGCTGTTCGTCATTCCCGGTTTGGTCCTCAGCTGGTACTCGGCCTACCGCTACATACCCCTCGCCAAGGGTGCGTTGGGAAAGGGACGGGTAGGATCCGGCCCCAAGTAGGACGCCAGGTCTCGAACCGACGAGCACGCCGATTTCCCCCGAAACGCCCAAGGAGCGGAGAACGTGAAGGCAGTGATCATGGCGGGGGGCGCGGGTACCCGCCTTCGCCCGCTCACCTCCAATACCCCCAAGCCCATGCTCCCGGTGGCCAACCGGCCCATGATGGAGCACATCCTCCGCCTGCTGAAGAAGCACGGCTTCGAGGACATAGTCGTGACCCTGGCCGTGACCCCTCAGGCCGTCACCAACTACTTCGGTGACGGCTCCGAGTTCGGGGTGAACATCGCCTACGCCACCGAGGAGACCCCTATGGGGACCGCGGGCTCGGTGCTCAACGCCCGTGACGAGCTCGACGAGCGCTTCCTGGTGATCTCGGGTGACGTTCTCACCTCCACCGACCTGTCCAAGGTGGTCTCCTTCCACGAGGAGAAGGAGGCGATGGTCACCATCGGTCTCAAGGCCATGGACAATCCGCTGGAGTTCGGCATCGTCATCACCAGGGACGACGGCTCCATCGAGCGCTTCCTGGAGAAGCCGTCGTGGGGCGAGGTGTTCAGCGACAACGTCAACACCGGTGTGTACGTGCTCGAGCCCGAGGTGTTCGACTTCATCGGAGAAGGCGAGGTGGACTTCTCCGGTGACGTGTTCCCCGCCCTCCTGGAGGCCGAGAAGCCGCTCTACGGCTACGAGATGGAGGGCTACTGGCAGGACGTGGGCACCCTGGAGTCCTACACCGGCGCCCATCAGGACGTGCTCGACGGAACCGTCGAGGTGGGGATCCCCGGCTTCCGCATGGAGAACGGGGTCTGGCTGGGCGAGGGGGCCGAGGTCCATCCCGACGCGGAGGTCACCGGGCCGGCTGTCATAGGCGACTACTGCCAGGTCGAGGCCGGCGCCGAGCTCTCGGAGTACACCGTGCTCGGCACCAACGTGCGAGTGGGGCCCGAGGTCACCGTCGAACGCTCCGTGGTCCACGACAACGTGTACCTGGCGTCCTCGGTCAACCTCCGCGGCACCGTGGTGTGCCGCTCCAGTGACCTGCGTCAGGGCGCCCGCTGCGAGGAGGGTGTGGTCATCGGCGACCAGTGCCTCATCGGCGCCCACGCCGTCATCAACCAGGGGGTGAAGATCTTCCCCTCCAAGACCGTCGAGCCCGGCGCCACCATCAACAGCTCCATCGTGTGGGAGTCGCAAGGCGCACGGAACCTCTTCGGCCGCCTGGGCGTGGCCGGTCTGGCCAACGTGGACATCTCCCCCGAGCTGGTGGTGCGCCTGGCCATGGCCTACGCCACCACCTTGAAGAAGGGGGCCACGGTCACCACCTCTCGGGACTCGAGCCGGGCCGCCCGCGCCCTGAAGCGGGCGGCCATGGTGGGGCTCACATCCGCGGGGGTCAACGTCGACGACCTGGAGGTGGCCACCGTCCCCGTCACCCGGTTCGACGTGCGCTCCGGGAACAGCCAGGGTGGCATCACCGTACGTCTGTCGCCCGACGACCCCCAGTCGGTGCTGATCCGCTTCCTCGACGCCGACGGCCTGGACATCTCCGACTCGGCCCAGGGCAAGATCGAGCGCCTCTACTACAGAGAGGATTTCCGCCGGGCCATGGCCGCCGACATGGGGGACATCGGTTTCCCGGCCAGGACCCTCGAGCACTACACCGAGGCCCTGATGGCCACCGCCGACGTCGACGCCATCCGCGCCGTCGGCTACCGGATCGTCCTCGACTACGGCTTCGGCGCAGCCAGCTTCGTCATGCCCAACGTGCTGGCCAAGCTGGGGGCCGACGTCCTGTCGGTCAACCCGTACGCGTCCACGGTGGGGGCCACGGAGTTCGACCGCTCGCAGCACGCCTCCCGGGTGGGGGAGCTGGTGCGCTCGTCGGGGGCCAACCTCGGGGCGGTGATCGATCCCGACGGTGAGCATCTGACCCTCGTCGACGACGGGGGCGACGTGGTGTCCGACGACGACGCCCTCTTCGCCTTCGTGAGCCTTGTGGGCGACACCCTGGACAAGGCCCGCGTGGCGGTCCCCGTGTCGGTGGGCCAGGCCATCGAGGAGCTCTGCCGTGCCAAGGGGGTGGACATCGTCTGGACCAAGCTCTCGACGCCCCACCTGATGGAGGTGGCCTCCTCGGGAGACGTGTCCCTGGCCGCCAGCCAGGAAGGGGGGTTCATCTTCCCCTCCTTCCTGCCGGCATACGACGCAACTGCCGCCCTGGTGAACCTGCTGGCCATGCTGGCCCGAACCGACCAGAGCCTGTCCCTGCTGGTGGGCCAGGCACCCGACGTGCACGTGGCCCACAAGAGCGTGGTCACCCCATGGAAACAGAAGGGGATGCTCATGCGCACCCTGGTCGAGCGCATGAAGGACCGGGAGGTGGTCCTGGTCGACGGCGTGAAGGTGCTGCACGACGACGGCTGGGCGCTCGTGCTCCCCGACCCCGACGAGCAGGTCACCCACGTGTGGGCGGAGGGGCCCAGTGAGGACGAGGCCCAGGAGCTGGCCGACGAGTACGGCCGGCGCATCGAGCAGATCCTGGGCTGATCGTGCAGGTACCCGACGAGCTTCGGTACACGACCGATCACGAGTGGGCCCGCCTGGAGGACGGCCGGCTCCGAGTCGGCATAACCGACTACGCCCAGGATGCTTTGGGTGACATCGTCTTCGTCCAGCTCCCCGAACCCGGGGCCATCGTGGAGGCGGCCGGTTCGATCAGCGAGATCGAGTCCACCAAGTCCGTCTCTGACGTGTACGCCCCTGTCGGAGGCGAAGTGGTGGAGGTTAACGACCAGCTCAGCGACCGACCCCAGCACGTCAACGATGATCCCTACGGCGAGGGCTGGCTCTTCGTCATCGCCCCGTCGGACCCGGCCGCCTTCGGGACCCTGCTCGACGCCGAGGCGTACCGCAAGCTGACCTCGGGCTGAGCTCGATGGCGAGCGGACGGCAGTAGCGTGGACGGGATGTTCTGCAACCAGTGCGGGCATCGCAACCCGGCGGGCTCGAACTTCTGCTCTTCCTGCGGTGGCGTCCTGACCCAAGCCGAGGGGGAGGAGACCACCATCACCTTCCTTCCCAACGAGGCCGCCGGGGAGGTGGGCGAGGAAGACCTCACCATCAGCCTGGACGACGTCTCCGCGGAGCTCGCCCTCCTGGTGGTGAGGCGGGGCCCCAACGCGGGCTCGAGGTACGCGCTGGAGAACGACGTCGTCCACGTGGGCCGTCATCCCGAGAGTGAGATCTTTCTCGACGACATCACGGTCTCCCGCCGCCACGCCGAGTTCGTGCGCGAGGGACAAGGCTTCGTCGTACGCGACGTGGGCTCGTTGAACGGCACCTATGTCAATCGTGAGCGCATCGAGCAATCGCCCCTGGTCCACGGCGACGAGGTTCAGATCGGCAAGTTCAAGCTGGTCTTCGTGACAGGCGGGGAGGCATAGTGCCGGCTGCTCCCGCAGCCCGGCAGTAGCCCCCACCATGGCGGAGCGGGCCTATCTGTCGATCGGTGAGGTCCTCTCGCTCCTCCAGGCCGAGTTCCCCGACGTCACGATCTCCAAGATCCGCTTCCTCGAGAGCCAGGGACTGCTCGATCCCGAACGCACCCCTTCGGGGTACCGGAAGTTCTACGAGACCGACGTCGAGAGGCTGCGTTGGATCCTCCGCCAGCAGCGGGAGAACTTCTTGCCCCTCAAGGTCATCAAGGGCCGGCTTCTCGGCGGGCCCGAGGACGCCCCCGACGGTGGCGAGGGCGCAGACACGGGACCGGAAGAGTCGCCGGCGACGGAGTCCGTGGGGGAGGCGGCGGAGGCCTCAGCCGGCCGCAGTGAAGCCCAGGCCATCGAGACACCGACGAGAGCTCCACGACGCACCGTGGCCGAGCCGGCTGAGGGCCAGGCCGTGACGGCCACCGAGCCGAGGGAACGGGTGGTCCGTCGCGAGTCCATGCCCAGGCTGGGTCTCAGCGACCTGTCATCGAGCCTTTCCGGTTCCAGCCTGACCCTCGAGGAGCTGGCCACCGCCAGTGGGCAGTCCCCGGACCGCTTACGCGACCTGGAGCGGGCCGGATTCATCGTGGGGCGACCTGTCGCCGACGTCGTGTACTACGACGAGGAGTGCCTGGTCGTCGCCGAGCTGATCGGCGGTTTCGCCCGGTTCGGGATCGAGCCACGCCACCTCCGGATCTACAAGAACTCAGCCGAGCGTGAGTCCGGTCTGTTCCAGCAGGTCATCGTTCCCCTGTTGAAGCAGCGGAACCCCGAGGCCCGCCAACGGGCCGTCGACACGCTGGAGGAGCTGTCCCACCTGAGCGAGCGCCTACGCACGATCATGCTCCGCCAGGCCATCAAGGGCCTCATCGGCGGTTGAGCCCTCACGCGTCCTGGCGCCCGCACCCCCCCCAGGTGCTCATCTCCAGCGAGGAGCTCCACGCCGGTGTACGGCGGCTGGCCGGGGAGATCTCCGAGGCCTATGACGACGGCGTGCTCCTGGTGGCGGTGCTGAAGGGCAGCGTCCTGTTCCTGGCCGACCTCGTTCGCTCCCTGACCATCGTCCCCGAGCTGGAGTTCCTGGCCATCTCCTCCTACGCCGAGGGAACCGGCCGTGTCCGGATCGTCAAGGATCTCGAGGTCGACATCGCCGACCGCCACGTGGTGCTGGTGGAGGACATCGTCGACACTGGTCTCACCCTCACCTACGTGCTCGGGGAGCTGGCTCGCCGGGCCCCCAGCTCGGTGCAGGTGTGCACCCTGCTGGACAAGGCGGCCCGGCGCATCGTGCCCCTCGACATTCGGTTCACAGGCTTCACCGTGGGCGACGAGTTCGTCATCGGCTACGGGCTGGATTACGCCGAGGGCTATCGCAACCTGGACCTGGTGGCGGTGGGCGACGCGCGCGCTCTTCGCGCCGACCCCGGCGTCTACGCCCGTGCCTTCTACCAGGCGTAGTTACCGGGCCTTCCGGCCGGTCTCGACGGCTACGTGGAGGCGGGCGACGCACGGTAGGGTTTGGCCATGGTGGAGATGCGCCTGGCCGCAGTCCGCGTCGAGCTGCCGACCAACAATCCCGTGGTGCTGCTGCAAGAGGTCGAGGGCGCCCGGCGCACGCTGCCGATCTTCATCGGCCCTCCCGAGGCCACGGCCATCGCTTACGCCCACCAGGGCGTGTCCACCACCAGGCCCATGACCCACGACCTCATGCGCGACCTCCTGGCAGGCCTCGGGGCCGTGCTGGAGCGGGTGGTCATCACCGAGCTGCGCATGTCCGAGGACGGCAGGGGAGGCACCTACTTCGCCGAGCTCCACCTTCGCCTGGGCGAGCAGTCCCAGGTCGTGTCCAGCCGCCCGTCCGACGCCATCGCCCTGGCCGCCCGCACCGGCAGCTCCATCTACGCCGAGGAGGACCTCCTCGACGAGGCCGGTCTGGTGATGGAGACCGAGGACGACGACGAGGCCGCGCCTGACGAGCTCGTGTCGGAGTTCCGCCAGTTCATCGAGGGCGTCCGCCCCGAGGACTTCGGCGGGTAGTCCCAGCGAAGCTTCCCCGGCATTTCGGGGTTGTTGACCTGCCACTTCTCCCGTCGTACGCTCTCTCCTGACATGAATGTAATTCCCTCGGTGTGAACCCGAGGTCCTGCACCGACAAAGGAGGCACTTCCCCGATGCCACAAACGGGGCCACAAACGGGGCCGCAAGGTGGGCCAGAAGAGGGGTACCGAGGACCACAGGTCTGCTCCATCGTGGGCATCAGCTACCGCCAGCTGGACTACTGGGCCCGCACCAGCCTCTTGCGGCCATCGATCAGCGAGGCCAAGGGCAGCGGCACGCAGCGCCGGTACTCGTACCGTGACCTGTTGGAGCTGAAGGTCATCAAGCGCCTGCTCGATGCCGGCGTCTCCCTTCAGTCGGCCCGCCGGGCCATAGAGGTACTTCGCAGCAGCGGGGAGGACGTGGCCAGCGCCAACCTGGTCCTGAACGGGAGCCAGTCGGTGCTGGCTCGCTCGGGGGAGGAGATCATCGACCTGTTGCAGGGGGGACAGGGAGTGCTCAACATCGTGGCTCTGGCCGGTGTGGTGGAGGAGCTTGACGCTGCCATCCACGAGCTCGCCCCTCCCACGGCCGTACGGGCCGGCCCCGGCGTCGCCGAGGGCGGCGCCCCCGCCCATGGCGAAGGCGGTCTGGCTGACACTGGCGGCGGGGTGTAGCCCTGGAGCACCAGGAGCTGCCTCACCAGCAGGTCCGCTTCGCTCACAACTCGGAGCGGCAGTTCGCCAAGCTGCTCGACTTCTACGGGATCAGTTGGGAGTACGAGCCCCGGGAGTTCGTTCTCGAGTGGGACAAGGAGCACTCGCCGGTGCAGGCCTTCCGCCCGGACTTCTATCTCCCCGCCTACGACCTGTTCATCGAGATCACCACGCTGAACCAGAAGCTGGTGACCAAGAAGAACCGCAAGGCCCGACGTCTTCGTGAGCTGTACCCCGACATCAAGATCAAGCTCTTCTACCAGCGGGACTACCTCAACCTCCTCGTCAAGTACGGCTTGGAGGAGCCCTCGCAGCTGGCGGCTGACCAGCTCGACGCCGTGGAGCCCCGCCCTCTCGACCTCGAGCTCGCCGAAGAGACCCCCGATCCCTCCTTTGGCCGCAACGGCCAGCACTAGTCTGCCCGGGTGGTCTCCCCGGCAGCTCCCCGGCTGCGATTCTCACCGCTGGACGCCGCCCATCGAGCCCTCGGCGCCACGATGGTGCCCTTCGCCGGCTGGGAGATGCCCTTGGCCTATCCGACGGGCACCCTTGACGAGCACCGGACCTGCCGGGACTCGGCCGTGGCCTTCGACGTCAGCCACCTCGGAACCGTACGGGTCGCCGGCCCCCGGGCCTTCGAGCGCGTCAACGCCGTCCTGACCAACGATCTCGGCCGCATCGGCCCGGGCCGGGCTCAGTACACCCACCTGCTGGACGAGTCCGACGCCTCGGTCCTCGACGACATCATCGTGTGGTGGGTGGGGGAGGACCGCTTCGACGTGATGCCCAACGCCTCGAACACGGCGCGCGTGCTGAGCGCCGTCGGTGGGGAGGACGTCACCGCCACCCGGGCCGTCGTGGCCGTGCAGGGCCCTGATGCCCGGCGCCGTGTCCAGGCGGTGGTCCCGGAGGCAGCCGCCGTTCCCCGCTTCGGCGTGAGGGAGGTCGAGTGGCGGGGGTCCGTCCTGGTGGTGGCCGGGACCGGCTACACCGGTGAGGACGGGATGGAGTTCGCTGTGCCCGCCGCCGCCGCCGAGGCCTTCTGGCAGGCGGTGCTCGACGCCGGCGTCGAGCCCGCAGGCCTGGGCGCACGCGACACCCTGCGTCTCGAGGCCGCCCTTCCCCTCCACGGCCACGAGTTGGGCCCGGGCATCACCCCGCTCCAGGCGGGGTTGGGCTGGGTGGTGGCCTGGGAGAAGGGCCCGTTCCAGGGCCGGGCCCCGCTCGAGGAGGAACGCCGGCGAGGCCCGCATCGACGCCTGGCCGGTTTGATGGCGGGGGGTCGCAAACCCCCCCGGGAGGGCTGTTCCGTGATGGTCGAAGGCTCGGTGGCCGGGATCGTCACCAGCGGGAACTTCTCCCCGACGCTGGAACGAGGCATCGCCCTGGCCTTCCTGCCGCCGGGGATGGAGGTGGGGACCAACGTCGAGGTGGACGTGCGCAACCGCTCCCTTGCCGCCAGCGTCGCCCCGCTGCCTTTCCTGGCCAAGAGGGGCAAGTAGCGAGTGGCCGACTTCGTCCCCCACACCGACGCCGAGATCGAGGCCATGCTCGAGTTCGTCGGCCTGGCGTCGCTCGACGAGCTGTTCGCCGGCGTTCCCGGGGCACTGCGCCTGGCCGCCCACGGCGGCCACGATGGCAGGGCCCGTTACCTCCACCTTCCGGACGGGCTGTCCGAGCCCGACGTGGCGGCCGAGATGGAGCACCTGGCGGCCCGCAACGCCTTCGGGGCCGACCTGGTGTGCTTCGCCGGCGGCGGCGCCTACGACCACGAGGTCCCGGCCACGGTGCGCAGGGTGGCCCTGCGCTCGGAGTTCGTCACCGCCTACACGCCCTACCAACCCGAGGTGGCCCAGGGCGTGCTCCAGGCCCTGTTCGAGTACCAGACCATGCTGGCGCGCCTGGCCGGCGTCGAGATCGCCAACGCCTCCCTCTACGACGGGGCCAGCGCCTGTGTGGAAGGGGTCAACCTGGCCGTGGCCGCCACCGACCAGCCCGTGGCCTGGCTGAGCCGGGGCGTCAACCCCAACTGGCGAGAGGTGGTTCGCACCTTCGCCGCCGGCAGCGGTCACACGGTGGTGGAGGTGGACCTCCAAGAGGGGGTGACCCGCTGGCCGGCGCTGCCGCACCACGGGACGGCGGCCGCCGGCGCCGATCGTCCCGGAGCGGTCGTGGTCCAGTACCCCAACTACCTGGGATGCCTGGAGGACGTGGCCGAGGCCCGGCGCGTGGCCGACCTGCACGGTGCCCTGCTCATAGTGGCCTTCGACCCGGTGGCCGCCGCACTCCTGCGCTCGCCGGGTTCCTACGGCGCCGACGTGGTGGTGGGGGAGGGGCAGCCCTTCGGCACTCCGCTGTCCTTCGGCGGTCCTTACCTAGGCCTCTTCGCCTGCAGGAAGGAGCACGTCCGCCGCCTGCCCGGGCGGCTGGTGGGCGAGACGGTGGACACCGAAGGGCGTCGCGCCTACGTCACCACCCTGCGCACGCGCGAGCAGGACATCCGGCGGGAGAAGGCGTCGTCCAACGTGTGCACCAACCAGACGCTGATCGCCGTGTGCTGCGCCGTGCAGCTGGCGTGGTTGGGCACCGCCGGCCTGCGGGAGCTGGCGCTGCGCTGCGCCCGGGGCACCCGCTACGCCAGGGAGGCGCTGGCGGGCATCGAAGGCGTGGAGCCGGCGGCGCCGGCGCCGGTCCTGCGAGAGTTCGCCGTGCGCCTCCCGGTCCCCGCCGAGCTGGCGGTCGAGCGCATGGCCGATGAGGGCTTCCTGGCCGGCATCCCCCTCGACGGCGCTTCACTCGGCGAGCAGTACGCGGGCGGCCTCCTCGTGTCGGTCACCGAGCGGCGAACGCGCGACGAGATCGACGCCTTCGCCGCCGCCCTGGAGAAGGTGATCCGATGACCGCGGCCGCGGGAGGCAGGGCCAGCAGCGCCCCCATCATGGGACGCGACCAGGAGCCCACCCTCTTCGAGCTGTCGTCACCGGGGCGTCGGGCCTGGTCCTTCCGCACCACCAACGTGCCCGAATGGGACGCCTCGGCGCTCGTGCCCGGCCAATACCTGCGTCCTGATCCCGCGCCCATCGCCGAGGTCTCCGAGCGCGACGTGGTGGCCCACTTCACGAGGCTCACCCACCGCCAGTACTCGGTGGACCTCGGCGCCTACCCGCTCGGGTCATGCACCATGAAGTACAACCCCAAGCTGTGCGACGACGCCGCATCCCTACCCGGCCTCACGGGGGTCCACCCGGCCACGCCGGCGGCCCTGGCCCAGGGATGGTTGGAGCTCCTCGCCGACCTGTGCCAGCGACTGTGCCGGATCACCGGCATGCACGATGCCACCCTCCAGCCACCAGCGGGGGCCGCCGGTGAGCTCACCGGACTGCTGCTCATGAGGGCCTGGCACGCCGACCAGGGGCAGCACAGGACCAAGGTCATCATTCCCGACTCCGCACACGGCACCAACCCCGCATCGGTGACTCTCGGCGGCTACCAGACGGTAACGGTGCCCTCCGACGAGCGTGGGTGCGTGGACCTGGCCGCCCTGCGGGACCGCCTCGACGAGGACGTGGCCGGCATCATGCTCACCAACCCCAACACCCTCGGCCTGTTCGAGGAGGACATCGCCGAGATGGCCGCCGCCGTGCACCAGGTGGGGGGGCTCCTCTACTACGACGGCGCAAACCTGAACGCCATCCTCGGTGTCACCCGCCCCGGCGACATGGGCTTCGACATCGTGCACATGAACCTGCACAAGACGTTCGCCGTCCCCCACGGGGGTGGGGGACCGGGAGCGGGGCCGGTGGCGGTGTCCGAGCGCCTGGCGCCGTACCTCCCGGGACCGCTCCCGGTGCGCTCGGAAGGCGGCGACTACCGCTGGCGGATGCCGGCTCGCTCCATCGGCCGGGTGCACTCCTGGCACGGCAACGCCCTGGCGTTGGCGCGGGCCTACTCCTACATCCTGGCCAACGGCGGCGACGGCCTGCGCCGTGTGGCCGAGGTGGCCGTGCTGAACGCCAACTGGCTGCGCCACCGCCTGCGGGCCAGCTTCGACATTCCCTTCGACCGGCCCAACATGCACGAGCTGGTGGTGTCCACCACCTCGCTCAAGAAGGCCTCCGGCCTGCGGGCCCTCGACGTGGCCAAGCGCCTGCTCGAGGAGGGCTTCCACGCCCCGACGGTGTACTTCCCGCTCATCGTCGACGAGGCCCTGATGATCGAGCCCACCGAGACCGAGAGCCCTCAGACCCTGGAGGCGCTGGCCCAGGCCTTCGAGCGCATCGCCGCCGCGCCGGAGGACTCGAAGGCCGCCCCTCGCACCACGCCCGTAGGACGGGTGGACGAGGCCAAGGCCGCCCGCCAGCTGGTACCCACCTGGGACGCCCGCCCACAAACCAGCGTTTGATCACTCGACCCCCCTATGAGGGGGCCGAGTGATCAAACTCAGGGCTCGGGGTCGGCGTAGTGGTCCTGGACGGCCTTGGCCACCGCTCCCATGGCTGCCAGGGAGAACCGGTCCCGATTGGCGGCGGCCCAGTCCCTCGACCGCTCGGCCCGCTCGGCCGATCCCTGGAACACCGGCATCACGGAGCGGGCGAACAGCTCGTAGGACCGCCGCGTGGCGTCCGGTTCCGCCCACTCGTGGGCCATCAGCACGTAGGTCCCGAAGCCGCCCGACTGGTCGAGCAGGCGCCGGATCTGGGCCACGGCCGCGTCAGGAGTGCCGATCACGGCGAAGCCACTTGCGTTGAGGGCGTCGACCAGCTCGGCCGAGTCGTCGGTCTCCGGCGCCAGCGGCAGGGCTGCCACGTTGCGGAAGTAGTCGACCCAGGCGGGCAGGCCGAACGCCACCTCCCGCCGGGCCGCCTCCTCGGTCTCGGCCAGGTGCATCGGCGCCACCAGGCGCCAGCGTCTGCGGTCCACCGACGTGGCGTGGGCCGCGGCCCGGTCCTCGGCGATGCGCCAGTGGTTGCCGAGCGCGTCGAAGCCCCCCGATTGCGTGGCACCGATGGACAGCAGGCCGGCTCCGAACCTTCCGGCGGCGCGGGGACCGGCGGGGGAGATCAACGTCGCCACCGCCAGCTCGAAGCAGGGGCGTTGATACGGGCGTAGCTGAAGACGGGCGTCGCGCAAGGTGAACCAGTCGGCTTCGTGGGTGACGGGCTCGTCGCTCGTGAGCAGAAGGACGACCGCTTCGAGGGCCTCTTCCATCATGGCTCGCTGGCGCTCCGGGGCCAGGCCCAGCATGGCCCCGTCGGACGGTAGCGCCCCTGGCCCCACGCCCAGCATGACGCGGCCGCGGGTGAGGTGGTCGAGAAAGACCATGCGGTCGGCCACCAGGAACGGGTGGTGGTAGGGAAGCGAGATGACGCCGGTGCCGAGGCGAATGCTCGAGGTGCGCTCGGCGGCGGCGGCGATGAAGATCTCGGGAGCGGCGATGATCTCCGCACCGGCGGAGTGGTGCTCACCGATCCAGGCCTCGTCGAAGCCCAGCGCGTCGAGGCGGGAGATCAGCTCCAGGTCGCGCCGGAGGGCGAGGGTGGGATTCTGGCCGGCTGGATGAAAGGGCGCCAGAAAGACGCCGAACCCGAGAGCTTGCATGGTCGGGCGCCGGTGACCGTGGAGGACGCGCTAGGCGTCCACCACCACGCTGTTGGCGACCTTGTCGTGGAGGGCCTGGCGCTTGTCGTCCCACAGAGGCCACAAGCCGTCCACGAGGGCTATGAGGCCGCACAATGCGCCCGCCACCGACGGGATGGCAGCCCGGCCGACCCCTCGGCCCACTCCGATCGGGCCGCCAGAGTCGGCGTCGCGCACCTGGATCTTCATGACCTTCTTACCCACCGTCTGGCCATCGGGACCCCCGTTCATGAGCCCGTAGTAGGCGAGGTTGGCGGCGGCGGCCACCAGGAAGAAGAGAAGGAAGGCGCCGCCGAAGAGTCCGGCGCTGGTCTCGATCTCCCCAGTGACGGGGTCGATCGTGGTCTGGGAGATGCGGCCGGCCACGAGGATGATGTAGAGGATCATGAGGGGTACGCCCAGGATGAGCCCGTCGACGATGACGGCCACCAGGCGCTTCCACCACTCCGCCATCGGCCTTCCGCCAGCTCCCATGGGGACTGGCCGCTGCTGCCCATAGGGCGGCGGTTGCTGGCCGTAGCCGCCCGGAGGCTGCTGCTGCTGCCATCCAGAGCCGGGCGGGGGTGGCTGTGAGCCGCCGGGAGGCGGATACTCGCCCGAGGGGGGCTGCCAACCACTTCCGGGGGGAACGTTCGACATTCGCGATCTACCTCCGCCTAGTGCGCCGTGACGCCAAAAATTGACGCTACTCGCCATGACGACCCGTGTCACTGAAGCAGATCAGGCTGCTCCCGGAGGATTCGCTGATATAGGGGCTGGAAGCTGAACCAGCCGGATCGAGGAGTGCCCACCTGGCCGTGCGTGCGCTCCGCTGTCTCGGCGTCGATCAGCACGGGGTTACCGGCGGCCTCGGCCATGAGCTGCACCTGGCAGGAGCGCTCCATGGTGATGAACCACCAAACGGCCTCGTCCACCGAGCCTCCCACCGTGAGCAGCCCGTGGTTGCGCAGGATCACGGCCTTGGTGTCGTCCAGGGCGTGAGCGATGCGCTTGCCCTCCTCCACGTCGAGCACCACGCCGGCGTAGTCGTCGAAGACGTTGTGGTCGCCGAAGAAGGCGCAGGCGTCCTGGGTCAGGGGATCGAGAGAGCGCCCCAGGGTGGACCAGCACCTGCCGTAGGTGGAGTGGGCGTGGGCCGCGGCCACGGCGTCGGGGCGGGCCTCGTGCACCTGAGAGTGGATCACGAAGGCGGCGGCGTTCACGGGCGCCGCCCCGTGGACGACCTCGCCGTCGTGGTTGACCAGGATCAGGTCCGACACCCGGATGTGGCCGAAGTGCATCCCGAGGGGGTTGACCCAGAAGTGGTCGCTGTGCTCGGGATCGCGGGCGGTTATGTGTCCGGCGATGCCTTCGTCGAAGCCGAAGCGGGAGAAGAGCCGGAACCCCGCTGCCAGGCGCTGCTTTCGGTGGAGCCGCTCGTCCTCCACGTCGACGAAGACCGGCGGTTCCGGGAACTCTCGCTGGGGGAGGCCGGGCTCGGGCAGATCCGGGGGGCTCGACGGGGGGCTCACGTGCCCACCTGCCGTGCCGCCAGCCACGGGCTCCCCACCTCGTCGGCGGCCTGGGGGCACTCCTCGCAACGCATGTCGAAGCCCCTCACAGCCTCGATGACGCGGCTCACCTCGGCATCGGCGGTGTGAAGCCCCACGTCGAGGTAGCGGTCGCAGGCGGTGACCGACGGGTACCCGAGGAGGCGGGAAAGAGGCCCTGCCCGCCTTTCCACCACCAGGGTGGCGTTGACGGCGGCGAGCCGCTCGGCGGCGGCCTCGAACGCCGACGGGTCGCCGCAGACGACGACCACGTGCTTGCGTCCGTACGCATGCCGCAGGGCGGCGTTTCCTCGCAGGTTCTTCGGAACGGAGAGAGACATGGAACCCATTCTACGGACGCTCGTGCAGCTCCACCGCCACGGGCAGGGCCTCGTCCCGCCAGCGTTCCAGGCTGCCCTGGTAGCCCCGGCGGTACTTGTCGTACAGGAGCCGGCGGGCGGCCCGTTCCTCGTCCTCGTCGTGGACCACCCTGGCCCGGGCGGAGTACCGGCGACCGGCCAGCTGGAGGGTCACCGGGGGCGCAGCAATGAGGTTGGACACCCAGTCCGCCCTCGTTCCTCCTCCGGCCAGCAGGTAGACGGCGGAGCCCTCCAGGGCGAACCAGATCTCGATGCGGTGGGGCCGACCCGTGACCCGCCCGGTGGTGGTGAGATAGCAGTAGTCCTCGTCACCCGGCCCCTGGGGCGGCTCGGCCGACGTCATGCCCGCCGCGCCGCCGGCCCGCCACCCAGCGGATGGAGCAGCATGGCGGCGGCGATCTCCTCGTCGGCCACCTCGGTGTAGATCTGCGTCGTGGCCAGGCTGGCGTGGCCGAGGGCCACCTGGAGCTGGCGCAGGCTGAAGGCGCCTTCGCGGAGGCCCAGGGTGGCGAAGGTGTGGCGGAGGGCGTGGACCCGCAGCCCCTGGCGCCGGACCCCGAGCTGGCGCAGGACGCGGTCCACCACGTAGATGACGCTCTCGCGACTGGCCTCCACGCTGGTGCCCACCACCTCGCCGCTGCGGTTCCTCACCGGACGGGTCCGGCTCGACACGATCACGGTGCTGGCCTCCAGCCCCAGGGAGTCCAGCCTGGCCTGCCTGGTGGGCAGGTATCCCCCCATCGCCTCTTGGACCACGGGCGGCAGCCCGAGGCGGCGCTCCTTGTCGCCCTTGCCTCGCACCACCGCGGCCCGGGGCGGATCTCCCTCCACGTCGCTCATCCGTAGCCGGGCCACCTCGTCGAGGCGCAGCCCGCACGCCAGCGCGAGAGCCACGATCAACACATCGCGCTCGGGCCAGGAGGACTGGCGGGCCACGTCCAGGGCCCGCATGGCCGTGGGCTGGTCCATGGCGCGGGGGACCCGCTTGCGCTTCTTCGGAGCCTGCAGGAGGGCGGCGGGATCGGAGGGGACGCGCCCCGTGCGGTAGCACCAGGCGAAGAACGAGCGGATGGCGGCCATGCGCCGGGCGACGGTGGCAGGAGAGCGCTCCTCGGGCGAACGTTCGGGATGCCGGAGGAAGCGAGGATCGGGCCTGGTGCGGAAGTCGGCCACGGCCTCGTCGAGATGGTCGGCGGTGACCGACGCCACGTCCACACCCTCGAAGGCGTGCAGGATGCGGCGCTGGCGGTCGTCGGACGTCAGCCGCTCGAGCTCGGCCCGGGAGGGGAGAAGTCCCTGGATGGCGGCAATCTCCACCATGGTGTCGTCGAGGTCGTAGCGGTAGGCGGCCAGCGTGCGGGCCGAGCGGCCCTCGTTGCTCAGCCGCTGCAGGAAGCGCTCGACGGTCGCGGCGTAGGGCACGGGCACCCACACAGCCTGGCGCGGGAGAACCCCCGAGTGGTGGTTCCGGCGTCTTCGGTGTGGGCCGCCCAGCCCGCCGCTAGTCCTGGCCTCGGAGGATCCGGATGGCCTTTGGGGTCAGCGATCCCGCCGCTCGGCCTTGGCGCTCCTTGGAGAGCAGACCGCGCACCCGGGCGTCGTGGATGAGGTCTCGGACCTGCCCCGGGTTGCGCCCGTGCTCGGCGGCCAGGTCCTTGATGGGAGACCGGCTCCCCTCGGCCAGCTTCTTGGCGTACCGGAAGGCCCATTCCGCGTAATGGCGGTCGGGGCGACCGGCGCTGCCGGGGCGACCGACCCGGGCCGTGCTCCCGGCCGGCTGGCGGTGCAGGCCCGAGCCATCCGGTATGGAGGACAGAACGAGCTGGTGCAGGTCCGTGAGGCGGATGCAGCGAAGTAGGCGAGCGCTCACCCCGCCGTCGGGCACGTGCTCGAGCGCATCCTGGCGCCCGGACCACTCGCCGGGCTTGCGGCGGCTCGTCCGTCTCCCGTCGGTTCCCGCACCGGGGCCGGGGAAGACCTTCAACTCCGCCATCACCAGCTGCTCGCCTTCCCGGAGGAACACGGCACTCACGTACCAGCCGTCGGCACCGTCGATGGCAAGCTCGCAGGTGACCCTGCCCGCTGAGCCACCGCCTTCGATGACGACGTTCCCGTCCGGGACTTGACTGTCCGCGGGTATGTCCCAGTCGGTGGGGGCGTTGGCGTCCCGGCGTCCCTTCCTGGGCTCGACCATGGCAAAGCCAACATACCCGTACGCAGATAAAAATCACCCGCCTCCGGAGCCGGCCAGGAACGAGCAACCCGGCCTCTCCTTGCAAAAGAATGATTATGTAGGTAGGACGCCCGGGTCGACCTGGGATAGCCCTTTCCGGGAGCACTAGGTTGAGGCGGTGCCCCACCGGATGGACGTGGAGCTCACGAGCCAGCGAGACGACGGGACGTGGACTTGGCGCGCCGCGGGGGCCAAAGAGCCCAAGGGGGTTGTCGACGCCAAGCTCCTGCACTCGGGGGCCCGGGTGGGCGACGTGGTGCGGGTGGAGGCAACCGTGGAGCTGGAGGGAATCTCGGTTACGTCAGTCCTCCCGCCCCAGGACAAGAAGCGCGCTCAGCCTCAGCTTCTGGAGATGCTGGGCCCGCCGCAGCCACCTCCCCGACCTGCGACCCACCCCGGCGACCAAAGGCCGGGGCGCGATACAGCCCCCGGCACCAGCGGTGCCAGCGACAGACGGGCGCAGCGGGAGGCGTCTAGGACGGACACCCCCAAGAAGCCGAGGGCAGCTCAGGGCAACCGGGAGCGGGCTCGCGGTGAGAGGCGGGGGCCCCGGGACGAGAGGGTCCAAGGCGGGCGAGCCCAGGGCGACCGGCGCACCGGCAAGGACCAGCGCTCGCGACGGTCGGGCCCGTCCACGGCTCCCACAGCAAAGCGGTCCTCGGCCACTCGGCTGAGTCCGGACAACGTGCACCGGGCCGCGGCTCTGGCCGCACTGCCCGCGGAGCAGCGTCCTGTCGCCGAACACGTGCTCCGAGGTGGCATACCTGCGGTCCGCCAAGCGGTGGAAGCGCAGAATGCCGAGCTACGCCGGCAGGGCCAGCCCGAGGTGAAGGCAGGGGCGCTGGTGGCCCTGGCCGAGGACCTCCTCTCGGGCCTCAAGGCCGCAGAATGGCGAGACCGCGCCGAGGCGGCCGCCAAGATCCCCGACGACATCTCCCTGCGAGACCTGCGGTCGGTGGTGGCCGGCGCCGACGCCGCGGCCCGTGACGATGAGACCCGGCTCCTGGCCAGCACGCTGCGCGAGGCTCTGGACAGGCGCCTCGCCGAGCAACGCCGGCGCTGGCTGGAGGAGATCACCTCGGCGCTGGAGGAGGGTCGGCTGGTCAGGGCCCTTCGGCTCGCGTCCCGCCCTCCCGATCCCGGCAGCCGCTTCCCCGGGGAGCTGGCCGTTCGCATGAGCGACGCCGCGGGCGCGGCCATGGCTGCCGACACGACCCCCGACCGTTGGTTGGCGTTGCTGGAAGCGGTGGTCGAGTCGCCCGTACGGCGGTCGGTCAAGCCGGCGGGCCTACCCCAGGAGCACAGCGAAGACCTCTTGCGCGCCGCTCGCCAGGCGTGCGGCCGGGTCCCGGCCCTGGCCCCCCTGCTCGGCATCGACATGCCGCCTCCGCCCGGGCCCCCGCGGCGCCGACCCCAGCCCCCGCCTCCGCCCCGGCTCCAGCCACCGCAGGCAGCGCCCGAGGAGCAGCCGGCAGGAGCCGACTGACCGAGGGAATCAGTCCCCGGCCAAGATGGCGTGGTCCTCGAGGAACTGGACCAAGCCGTCCACGACCGCCAGCTGTCGCACCTCCTCGAGGGGCACCCAGGCTGCGTCCGTGGCGTCGTCGCCCGGCGCCAGCTCCTCGGTGCCGGCGACGGTCACCTCGAAGTCGAGGATCACGAGGTGGTGGTCGGGGCCGGTGCGCTCGAGCCAGCCCACCAGGCCCTGGCACACCCCCCGGACACCGGTCTCCTCCCGCAGCTCTCGGACGACCGCCTCGGCCATGGTCTCGCCCGGCTCGACGTGGCCTCCGGGGATGGACCACCTACCGGCGCCCGGGTTCTGTCCCCGTCGCACCATCAGAAGGCGGTTGGCCTCCACCGCGACCGCCCCCACGCAGAGCTGCGGCGCCGGCCTCAACTCACTCACTGAAGCCCGGCTGCGTTCAGCCGCTCGTCATCCGATGGTGCATGACGAGGAGGCGGGCGGTGAATCCGGACTCCTCGAAGAAGTTCTTGGTCGCTCGGGCGCCGGGCAGGGCCAAAGAGTCCACGCCTGAGCATCCCTGAGCGCGGAACCAAGCCAGGAGGGCATCCATCATGGCCTCCCCCACCCCCACGGCGCGGGCCTCCTCCTCCACGAACAGGTCGTCGATGACACCCAGGGTGCTGCCGTCACGGAGGCCCTCCGTGCGTCCCGTGGCGTAGCCCATGACAGTGTCGTCGATCATGCCCAGCATCACCGTGCGATCGGGCTCGAGGATGGCCGACAGCAGGCTGTCCTCCACTGGCTCCGGACGAGCCTCCCGGGCCACGAACACCGCGCCCCCGCGCTCCTGGGACCCCAGTTCGGCCTGGGCCTGACGGCAGAGCTCCGCCAGGCGAGCCACGTCACCCTCTGCCGCTGCTCTGGCACCAACCACTGAGACGGCCCCGTCAGGGCTGCGGGGATTGCAGCTGCGCGATCCGGGTGAGGATCGTCTTGCGGTGGCGGGTGGCGGCCTCGTAGGACCGGACCGCGTCGAGTTCATCCCTGGACAGGCCGGCGAGGCGCTGGACGACCTGGGGCGCTGACAGGGCGTCGTAACCAGGGATGGCCAGGCCCTCGGCTGACTCCGGCGTCGGGAGCGGCTCCGTGGGCGCCAGGCGGTCCACGCCGGGTGCCGAGGGCGGTGGCGCCGCCGTCGGCGCCGTACCCGTCGTGTCTGAAGGGACCGGTGGCTCGCTCGCCACCGTGGAGTCGGAGCATCGTCGAGCGTCGGCAAGCAGGCCCAGGCCGGCCAAGCGCTGAGTGGCCTGGGACACGGCCTTCTCCGCCTCCCGCTGGCCCTGGGACACGGCCAGGTGACCCATCATGCGGGCCGTCGTCACCTGGCCGCCGAGGCGGTCCCTTCCCTTGCCGATGAGCTCCGGTAGCGCCTCCCGGGCTGCGACGATCGCTCCCAGGGGGGCGTAGACGAGAAGGTCGAGGGCGTGCTCGAAGGGGTTCTTGGACATGGCCTGATCCTCCCACGCCCCGGTCAGTGCAGTCGCCCTCGGGTGCTGGTCCTCACACGCAGTCCCGGCAGCGCATGGTCTCCCCGTTGGCCAACTGACTCGGGTGCTTGACAAGGAAGCACGATGAGCACACGAACTCGTCGGGCTGCTTGGGCAGGACCCGGTTGACCGAGCTCTCCACCCGGTCATCTTGCTCGGGCGCCTCCTCTTCGGCCTCCTCGTCGGCCACGACCAGCTTCTCCTTGAGGATGACGTCCAAGCTGGCCTCGACGTCGTCGTCGTCCTCCTCCTCGTCTTCCTCCTCCTCATCGGTCACGGCCGGAGCCGGGGTTCCTTCACCACCGGTCGCGGCGGGGTCGTTCGTCTTCTCCGCCCCCTCGTCCTCAACGACGGCCTCGTCCTCCTCGACGGCCTCGTCCTCCTCGACGGCGTCGTCCTCGTCGATCTCGACATCGGCGAGGTCGTCGTCCACGCCCAGGTCGGCGAGGTCGGCCTCGTCAAGCTCTGTGGGGTCGTCCTCCTCGGCGGCGGGCTCGAGGACTTCTTCGTCGACTTGTTCTTCAGCCATGGGTGTCATTTCGCCACGGGGACCCTACGACGGGTCGTCCAGAGAGGGTGCATGCGCGGCCGGAACCATACAGGGCACGGCGGAGGGTGACGGACATGCCTGCCAGGCGGCCTCGAAGGTGAGCGCCGGGCGGAGCGCAAGGGAGCCAGGAAGCCGTTGGGGCCGTCCGGTGGCTCGACCGCCCGCGAACGGGGATGAGTTATTGGGACGTTCTCTACTTGGCTTCCCGGAACCCCCTGCGTGCCCCGTGGACTGCCCCCTCCGAGCCAACCTAGGGCTCGGAGGCCCACGACCAGGCGTCTGGAGCGTCTAGGGACGGACCTAGTTTCGAGAAGGCGCCCCACTCCGTCAAGTGCCTTCTGACCTGGTCTTTTGTGCGTCACCGCAGGTCAGGAGGGTCCTCCTCCCGGCGAAGCTCTTCTAGAATTTCCCTCTGACGACCAACAGCGCTCGGGCCCCTCTCAACACCATCTCCGCAGCGTGTAGACCGGATTGACAGGGCCGCCGCCGTTCGGGTGGATCTCGAAGTGAAGGTGGGGCGTGGTGCCCTCGGCGTTCCCGCTGCTGCCCACCGTGCCGATGAGTGCGCCCCGTTCGATGCGCCCCGGCCTGGCCACGAGGGTCTGGAGATGGGCGCCGTAGTATGTGTTGCCGTCGTCTCCGCGCAGCAGGTAGGCCAGGCCGGCCCGGGCGCCGGGGCGGTGAAAGAGAGCGCCGCCCACGCTGGCCACCACCCGGGTACCCCGAAAGGCGAAGAGATCCGTGCCCAGATGGCGCCGCCCTCCTGCACGGAAATGGCCCCAACCGTCCGCGAAGTCCACCCGCCCCCCTTGGACCGGGCACAGCCACGAAGGGCCAGGGACACGGAGGGACCTGTTGGCCCCGAGGGAACCGGCCTTGGCGATGCCGTTGACCCGCATCAGCTCGCGGACCGAGACGCCGTGGCGGGAGGCGATGGTGGCGAGGGTGTCACCGCGGCGCACCCGGTAGCGGCGGGTGCCGTCGACCACCACCACGCGCGAGGGCAACGGCGCCAGAGCCCGGCGGGGCGTCACTGCGGCGGGCCGGGAGCGCGGCGCCGGAGGCTGCTCGGGAGGGATCCTGAGCACCTGGCCCCGGCGGACGTAGTCCCGATCGGGGATGGCGTTGGCCGCGGCCAACGCGGCCACGGGCACACCCGTCCTCTTGGCCACGACGGACAGGTTCTCACCCCGGCGCACCGTGTAGGTGCCGGTCCGGCTCCAGGGTCCGGTGACGTGCGCCTGCCCGGCCATGACCAGTGCCAGCAACCCTGTTGCGACGCGCCAGTGGCGCATGTGCCCTCACCTCCTGCCGCCCCGCAACCACATACGGTACTCGTGCAACACCAGCACCAGCAAGCCCGCCACCCTCAGGGACTTCACTGGCCACACTGACAACAGGGGCGGTGGATGGAGCGGACCGGCCCCGGCGCCAGCCACGTAGGCTGTGCGCCCCGACTGCCCCGACTGGAGGTGGTGCCATGGCCGTGCCCGAGTGGGTTCAGCTTTCCGAGGATCGGGTGTTCGTCGAGGTGCCCGACCGCTTCGCTCCCCTGCTGTCCGAGGGCGACGAGGAGATCCCGACCTTTCAGCTGTCGATCGGCGGGCAGTGGCGATCGGCCATCAACGGCGAGACCTTCGACGTCGTCTCCCCCATCGACGGCAGCGTCATCGCCCGCGCCCAGCGTGGAAGCACCGACGACGTCGAGGCCGCCATCCACTCGGCCGCCAAGGCCCGGTCCGGGTTCGCCACCCTGCCCGCCGCCGAGCGCCTGGCCATCTGCGAGCGAGCGGGCGACATCCTCGCCGAGAGCAGCTCCACCCTGGTGTCCGCCATCGTCGTCAACCTGGGCAAGACCCCCGAGCAGGCCCAGAGCGAGGTCACGGCCACGAGGATGCGCCTCGGCCTCGTACGCGAGGAGGTCCGTAAGATCTTCGGCGAGTACCTGCCCGGCGACTGGATCCCCGACACCGCCGGCAAGTCGGCGGTGGTCCTGCGCGAGCCCGTGGGCACCGTCGCCGCAGTGGGACCCTTCAACTACCCACTGTTCCTGTCCGCCTCCAAGATCATCCCCGCCCTGGCCGCCGGGAACACGGTGGTGGCCAAGGCACCCTCGGACGATCCCCTCCCCCTCCTCCTGTTCGCTGTGGTCTTCGAGGAGGCGGGACTGCCCCCGGGGGTGCTCAACGTGGTCACTGGCCCGGGCGGTGAGATCGGCGAGCTGCTGGCCTCGCACCCGGACATCTCGATGATCTCCTTCACGGGCTCCACCTCGGCCGGGCAACGCATGGCCGCCGCCGCCGGGCCCAAGCCCCTGCACCTGGAGCTGGGCGGCAACGCCGCCGCCATCGTCCTCGCCGACGCCGATCTCGACACCGCCGTGGAGAAGTCCGTCCTCGGCTCGTTCAACAACGCCGGGCAGCGATGTGACGCCATCAGCCGGGTGCTGGTGGAGAGCGCTACCTACGACGCCTATGTGGAGGCGGCGTGGAAGGAGGCGGAGAGCTGGCGGGTGGGCGACCCCCGCGTCGAGGGTGTGAAGGTCGGGCCCATGGTGAACGAGAGCGCCGCCTCCCGGGTCAACGAGCTCGTCACCGACGCCGTGGGCAAGGGCGCCCGGTTGCTCGCCGGCGGAGAAGCGGGCGACGCCTATCACCAGCCCACGGTGCTCGTCGATGTGCCCCTCGACGCCGACATCGTGTGGGAGGAGACGTTCGGGCCGGTGTTGGCCGTGGTGCGGGTGGACGACATGAACGGGGCCGTGGAGGTGGCCAACCGCTCGCGGTACGGCCTCGACTCCGCGGTGTTCACCACCGCCCTCGACAAGGCGTGGCACGTGGCCCGGGCCCTCCAGTGCGGACAGGTCACCGTCAACGACGCACCCAAGCACGGGGTGGGCCACTTCCCCTTCGGAGGCCACAAGCCCGACTCGGGTATCGGGCGTGAGGGCCTCGGCTACTCCATCGACGAGTGCACCGTGCTCAAGACCGTGGTCTTGCCCGCTTAGCCCGGAGCCAGCGGCCCCTACGGGACACGGGAGCTGCGGCGGGCCTCGGCCCGCCGCTCGGCCTCCAGGCGCTCGAGGTCGTACGTGCCGTGGTCCACGAAGGCCATCATGTGGGCCACGGACCGATGGCCGGCTTGGTCGGCGATCAGACGGTGCATCTCCTGGCACACTCGCCGGTACTCGGGATGGCCCTGAGGCCCGGTACGCAGCTCGAGCATGTGCATGGCCGCCCGGGCGTTGAGCTGCATGGCGTAGCGCACCCGGTAGGCGAGGGCCACGGCGTAGGGCGCCTGAACGGGAAACGGACCCACCAGGGCGTCGTGCAGGGCTGCCGAGCGGTCCATGGCCTCCTCGAACCGGTCTCCCAGACCCGCGGCCTCGAGCGACTCCGACCGTGTGTACCCGTGGCGGGGAGAGAGCGCCTGCCACTCGATGGTGAGGAGGCGATGGCGCTGGAGGTCCCGGAAGGCGCCGTAGTCGGAGAGCACGTCGAAGCGGTAGCTCACCCGCTCCAGAGCACGGCCCGGCTTGTGGCGGCGGTTCGTCCGCTCCCCCACGTAGGCCCGGACCACGGTCAGCTTCTCCTCCCCCGACATCCGCCCCACCCGGGCCAGCAGCTGGTCCTCGGGAAGGTTCGTGTGGGGATAGAGCATGGCGGCCACAAGCTTGTCCTCGCCGTCGGGGTCGTAGTCGACCAGGGTGACCATGGGGCGGGGCTCGGGCTCCTCCTCGGCGAGAAGCCGTTCGGCCACCTGCTCCATGGCCGTCCGGTTGGCCTCCTGGTACGCGGCCCACGCCACCCCTCGGTTGGGTTGGTCCACCCGCTTCAGGAACGAGGGGATCACCTTGCGCAGTTCCTCGAGCATCAGGGCCGCGTACGACCGCGCCTCCGGCAGGGCGTGGGCCCGCATCCGCAGGAGGAGGCTCTCGTAGGCCTGGCCCGTGCCGTAGATGCCCACGTTGGACAGGGCGGCGGCGGGGAGGATCCCGCGCAGGGCGTCGTAGCCCTTGGCCCGGATGGACTGGCGGTACACGAGGTCGGAGTCCCCGGCCGCCTTCGGGTACACGGTCATCAGCCACTCCTGCATGGGGCCCAGCAGCTCACCGTAGGTGTCGAAGATGCGGTCCACGTCGCCGACGTAGCGGGCCCCCAGCGGCGAGTCGAGGACGGCCGGGTCGCGGAAGTAGCGGTAGCGGCCGTTCCCGTAGCGGGTGTTGTAGGCGATGTAGCGGGTGGACTGCTCGAGGTAGGCCATGAGCCGGCCCCGCTCGAGAACCTTGGTGAGCAGGTTGGACGCCTGCTCACAGGCGAGGTGGACCCCGCCCAGCTGAGCCACCGAGTCGTCGCCGTACTCGTTGAACACCCGGTCGTAGAGCTGCTCGGCCCTGGCCAGGCCCACGGTGGCGTCGACGGTGAGGTCGCCGGACATGTCCAGCTCCCCCACGAACTCGTCCAGGAAGAGCCGCCGCAGGCTCTTGGACGAACGCGAGTAGCGAGCGAAAAGGGCCCCTTTTACCACCTCGGGCAGGTTCACGAGGGCGTACACGGGGCGGTCGAGGTTGGTGAAGTAGCGGCGGAGCACCGCCTCCTCACCGGGGGAGAAGGCCTCGCTGTCGTAGAGCATGCGGAGCCCGAGCGTACGGCTCCTACGGCCCCCTGGTGGGGGATCTGGGTGAGGGCTCCGTCGCCATCGCCTCAGACCACCACCGTCAGGGCGTCGGGCTCGGCCCGCACCGACAGGACCCGGCCCCGCCCGATGTCCACGCCGTCGAGCCGGACGGGCAAGGGCCGCCCCATGTCCGACTGCACGGCGGCCGTTCGCTGCTCCTTGATCCCCGGATGGGGCAGATGGGCCCCGTGATGGAGACGCCGGCGCACGCGGGGAAGGTCCGCCAATCCCAGGCCCACGCGGTAGACGTCGAGGAGGCCGTCGCCTGGATGGGCCCGGGGACCGAGGTTCCATCGACCACCCCTCCGGGTTGTCAGCCACTGGGCGTTCATGACCACCAAGGCTCGCGTCCACAGGTGGGTACGGGCGACCAGGTGGGCCACGAACAGGTGCAGGTTCCCGTCCACCAGAGCCTGACCGACGTCCACCGTGAAAGTGGTGGCCCGGTCGGAACGGAGACGAGCCTGATCGCCCGTGCCCCCCAGCGTCCGCCACAGGTCCCCACCCACCAGACCGAGGGCCGGGTACGGGTGGCCGCCTCGGCGAGCGTCCTCGAGCACGGCCCGGGCCTCGGCGTCGCTACGGACCACCACCCCGCCGTCGGGCAACGAGCCCGGCTCGCCCCAGCTCTGGCCCTTCCTGACGGTCACGCCGCTGGCGAGGAGGGCGGCGCCCCGATCACCGTGGAGGCGGCCACCAGCCCTCGGAAGAACCCCTCGGCTGCCTCCCGGGCCGTGGCTGCCGTGCGGGTGTCGGGCGCCACGTCACCGAGCTGGCGCAGCAGGTCGATGAGCTGCTTGGCGTTGCGCACGAAGTCCCCTCCCGACATGTCCTCGTCGGCCAGCACGGAATCGAGATCGTCGCCGCCGGCCCAGCCGTGGGCCATGGCCATGAAGCCCGGGTCGGGCTGCCTGGTGAGGGGAAGGCCGGCTTCCTCCTCGGCCCGGTTGAGCTCAGCGCAGAGCCGCTCGGCGGTCAACCAGCGCTGGCGGAGCGTCGTCGAGGGAAAGGACGGGGCCGGGGCCGGGGCCGCACCCCGCTGCTCGAAGGTGAACACCGATGCCAGCGCGGCCAGCGAGGCGGCGTCCAGGCCGTCGAACAGGCCTGCGTCCAGGGTCTCTGCGACCAGCAGGTCAGCCTCGTGGTAGAAGCGGGCCAGACGAGCCCCGGCGCCGGTCAACTCCCAGCCCTCCACGTAGCCCCACGCCTCGAGCACCCGCAGGACGCGATCGAACTGACGGGCCAGCGACTCAGTCCGGCCACGCACCTGGCGCTCCAGTCGTTCCACCTGACGCCGCAGCCTGTCGGCCCGCTCTGCCTGGCGAACATGGCCGGCGGCATCGGGGCAGGTGGCCACCGGGTGCCCGTCGGCGGCGGCCCCGTCGGGAGAGGCGGCCGCTCCCTGCCCTCGCAGGCGGGCCCTGGCGAGGGCGTGGGCCACCGCACGCTGGAAGCCATGGCTGGTGGGGGCGTACGGCGAGGGGAGGGGAACCCGGCCCACCGCACGGGGCGGCGCAGGGAAGTCCCGTGGTGCCAGCGACAGCTTCCGGCGGTCGACGGTGAGGGCCGTGACCCGCACGTCACCACCTCGACGCTGTGAAGTGGCCAGCACCGCCGCCCGACCGCCCGATCTCTGGCCCGGGACCAGCACGACGTCACCAGGCCGGAGGCGCGTGAGCGCCTGGGACACCACCCGGTCCGGCGACGATCCCGGGTTCGCCCGCAGCAGCTTGCGGTACTCGCCCACGTCCCCCAGCTCGCAGGTGGCCTCGGCCTCGGCCCGGCGCAGGTTCTGGTTGGCGCGTTCGAGCTCGGCTTCCAGGCGCACCACGTCGGCGTCGACGCGGTACTGGGCGAAGGAGAGGTTGAGGAGGTGGTGGGCGACGTCGGGCCGGTAGCGACGTACGAGGTTGGCAGCCATGTTGTAGGTGGGACGGAACGACGAGGTGAGGGCGTAGGTGCGCCTCGAGGCCAGCCCCGCCACCTGGTCGAAGGGAACGAAGGGCGACCACAGGACGCAGGCGAAGCCCAGCTCGTCGATCCCTCGCCGCCCGGCCCGGCCCGTGAGCTGCGTGTAGTCACCCGGGCTCAGCGGCTCGTGACGCTCGCCGGTGAACTTCGTGAGCTTCTCGATCACCACCGACCGGGCCGGCATGTTGATGCCGAGCGATAGGGTCTCGGTGGCGAAGACCACCTTCACCAGAGCGGCGTTGAAGCACGCCTCCACGGCCTCCTTGAACGGCGGGACCATCCCGGCGTGGTGGGCGGCCACACCGGACTCCAGCCCGGTGATCCAGTGCCCGTAGTCGAGCACGGCCAGGTCGTCGTCGGACAGGGCCGCCACCTTGGCCTCGGCGACGGCCCGGATCTGGCTGCGCTCCTCGGGAGTGGTCAGGCGCAGGCCGGAGGCGACGCACTGGCGGACGGCGTCGTCGCAGGCGGCTCGGCTGAAGATGAAGTAGATGGCGGGCAGCATCGAGTGCTCCCCCAGCAGCTCCGCCACCTCGGGCCGACGCGGGGCGTAGAGCCGTCCACCTCGGGGCCGGCCTCGGTCGTGGGTGCTTCGGGCCGAGCGCCCGTCCAGGGTCTCCGCCTTGGGATTGGGCCGTCCGTCCACGAAGGTGGGGAGCAGGCGTAGCTGGTCCGTGGCCCGGTCCCCCACCAGGTAGAGGTGGCGTAGCTCCACGGAGCGGCGCTCCTCGATCACCGCCGTGGTGGCGCCCCTCACCGTCTGGATCCAGCCGGCTACCTCCTCGGCATTGGACACCGTGGCCGAGAGGCACACCAGGTCCACCTCGGGAGCGGTGTGGATGATGACCTCCTCCCACACCGCTCCCCGGTATGGGTTCTGCAGGTAATGGACCTCGTCCAGGACGACGTAGCGCAACCCCCCCAGGGCCGGGGAACCGGCGTAGATCATGTTGCGGAGGACCTCGGTTGTCATCACCACGACCGGAGCTTCGGCGTTGACGCTGTTGTCGCCGGTCAGCAGGCCCACCTGCCCGCTGCCGTGAGCCCGCACCAGGTCGGCGTACTTCTGGTTCGACAGGGCCTTGAGAGGGGTGGTGTAGAAGGCCTTCCGGCCCTCGTCCAACGCTCGGCTGATGGCGTACTCGGCCACCACGGTCTTGCCGGAACCGGTGGGGGCCGCCACCAGCACGGACCGTCCCCCGTCGAGGGCGTCGAAGGCGCGCACCTGGAACCCGTCGGGCTCGAAGCCGAGCGATGCCAGGAACCGCTCCCGGGAGCTCACCGGCCGCGGGGGGCGCCGGTCAGCGCCTGAAGAGTCGTCCGATGACGATGGACGCCTCATAGAAGAAGTACATGGGGACGGCCATGGCCAGCAGGGAGTAGGGGTCCTGACTCGGTGTGATCACGGCCGCGACCACGACGATGGAGACGATCGCCGAACGGCGCCATGACGCCAGGCGCCGGCTGGACAGCACGCCGGCGAGCTGGAGGAAGACCAGGAGCACGGGGAACTCGAAGGCCACCCCGAAGGCCACGACCATGAGGATGATGAGGCGCAGGTACTTCGCAGGGCTGAAGATGGCGGTGATGTCGGGGCCCCCCACGCCGACGAGGAAGTCCAAGGCCCTCGGAAAGGTGGACTTGGCGATGAAGACACCGATGCAGAAGAGCACGATCGACGACATCACGAAGGGAACGGCGTAGCGCTTCTCGTTGGGGTTGAGTCCCGGGGTGATGAACCGCCACAGCTGGTAGAGCACGACCGGGGAAGCCAGGAAGAGCCCGGTCCAGGTGGCCACCTTCAGGCGGGTGGCGAAGCCCTCCAGGGGGTCGGTGATGAACAGGCTGCAGGGCCCTTCAGGCCGAGGAGGCTGTGGGAGCTCGCAGTAGGGACCGATCAGGAAGTCCAGGATCCGGTTGTAGACCGCGAAGGCGAGCACCGCGCCCAGTGCCACCGCGGCGATGGAGATGACCAGGCGCCTGCGCAGCTCGGAGAGGTGCTCGACCACGGACATGGCCGCCTCGTTCGGGGAGCGCCGGCGAAGGCCTCGCTTCTTGACTTTGAGGGCGATGACGACTCCCTAGGAGGATGGGTTGTCGCCGTTGTCGTGCTTGGCAGGCGCTTCGGTGACGGTCGCGCTCTCGACGACGGGCATGGTCTCGATCGTCGGAGTCTCGATCGTCGGAGTCTCGGTCGTCGACGCCTCGCCTGCCGAAGCCTGGGTCGTCGGCGACTCTGTCGATGCCTCGCCTGTCGAAGCCTGGGTCGTCGGCGAGTCGGGGCCGGCGAAGGCGTCCCGCATCTCGTTCTGGAAACCGGTGGTGTAGCGGCGGACCTCGCCTATGGCCCTACCAATGGACCGAGCGGCGCCGGGCAGCTTCTCGGGACCGAGGACCAGCAGGGCGACGACCAGGACGACGAGGACCTCGAGGGGACCGATGCTTCCCACAAGGGAGAGTCTAGGTCCGGCTCTTCCCCTGGAGGGACGCGCCCAGGATCTGGCCGGCGGTGCGCACCTCGACCAGGGCAGGGCGGAGTTGGCCCATCTGGCGGAGCTGAGCCCCGAGGCGGCCGGCCTCCTCGGCGGCCCGCATGGCAGAGATGGTCACCAGGATGATCCCGACGACTACGACGACCAGGAGCGGGATCAGCCAGAGGCTCATGGTTGGTCGTGAGGGCCTGCGGGCTCTAGGTCCCCCCGCCGGTGGCTCCGTGGGGCAGGCGTGCGGTCGAGCTCCTCCATCCAGGAATCACCGCGGACCTCGAAGTGGAACTCTAGGAGCTCGTCATAGCCGATGGGAGGCCCGTAGTGCTCCTCGTCCAGCTCTGCGGGGAGGTGCCACACGGAGAGCCGCACGCCAGAAGCCACCAGCACGTCGACCACGTTGTCCTCGGCGACCTTGGAGACCACCAGGTGACAGGCCGGGCACCGGAACACGTAGGAGCCCTCGCTCGTCGATGCGCACATCATCAGCTGCAGCTCACCGATGCTGAGCTCCACGTCCCCGCATGTCGGACAGCTTGCCCGAATCCACGCCACAGCGCCTCCCTTCGTCCCGAATAGCATCGGCACTTTCCCCACTGGAACTTGAGCGCTCCCCACCGGTCCCTCATCCGCCCGCCTATCGCCTTCGCACACCGGGGCGCTCGCGCTCACGCGCCCGAGAACACCCTTCAGGCGTTCCGCCTCGCCCTCGAGCTCGGAGCCACCGGTCTGGAGAGCGACGTCTGGGTCTCCGCCGATGGCGTGCCTATCCTCGACCACGACGGTTCGGTGCGCTTCGGGCTGCGTCGCCGCCCCGTCGCCGAACTGGCCGCCGGGGCGCTGCCTGCTCATATCGTGAGCCTGGAGCGCCTCTACCACGAGTGCGGCAGCAGCTTCCAGCTGTCCCTGGACGTCAAGGACCCCGCCGCGGCAGGACCGGTGGTGGCCGTCGCCGGCCAGTTCGGCGAGGCAACCGGCCGCCTGTGGCTCTGCCATCCCGCCTGGCGCCAGGTGGCCGAGTGGCGGAGCCTCTCCGACGATCTCCACCTCGTGGACTCCACGCGGCTGCGCCGGATCAAGGAGGGCGCGGAGCGGCGGGCGGCGACGCTGGCTGACGCCGGGGTGGACGCCGTGAACCTCCACCACACGGAATGGACGGGTGGGCTCACCACCCTGTTCCACCGCTTCGGCCGCTATGCCTTTGCGTGGGACTGCCAGCACCAGCGGGTCCTGACCGGGCTCCTGGCTGCTGGGGTGGACGGCGTGTACTCCGACCACGTCGACCGGATGATGGCGGCCCTGGAGGGCCGGGGGCTCACAGAAGCCTGATGGAGGTGAGGGGGAACACCCGGACGAAAGCACGTCCGACGATCTCGGACTCGGGGACGGCGCCGAAGGACCGGCTGTCCCTGGAGTTGGACCGGTTGTCGCCCATCATCCACACGTGCCCCAGCGGCACCCGCTGCGCTGGGAAGGAACCCGAGGTGACGTTGTCGGCGAGGTACGGCTCGTCGAGGCGCCTGCCGTCCACGAAGACGGCTCCGTCGCGCCCTTCCACCGTCTCGCCGGAGACGCCCACCACTCTCTTGATCAGGTCCCTGGTGCCGCCTTCGCCGTCCTCGCCAGGGCGCTCGAAGACCAGGATGTCGCCCCTGTTCACCTCGTGGAGCCGGTAGCTGAGCTTGTTGACCAGCACCCGGTCGCGGATCTCGAGGGTGTGCTCCATCGATCCCGAGGGGATGTAGAACGC
>JALZJC010000181.1 GCA_030859945.1 Actinomycetota bacterium
CCAGGAGGGCGCGAGCGGCGGCGTCGACCGGGACCCTCTCCACGACGGTGGCCCGCAGGTCGGGACGGGCGTCGAGGAATGCGGTGGCGTAGATCCCCGAGCCGCCGGCGATGTCGAGGAGTCGCCGCCCGGGGACGTCCGCCATGGCCTGGGCCAGCGCCGGCGCGAGCAACCTCCCGCGAGCGTCCATCGCAGCGGTGATCTGGTGGGCGAAGGCGACTTCGTCGAGCTGCCGGACCCAGTCGCTGCCGTCCTGGGCGCTCGCCCAGCTCATCGGCTCACCTGTCCGCAGGACCTCCACGAGTTCGCGGCAGCCTGGGCGTTCGCGCAGGGAGCCGTAATAGGGCGTCAGGTCGGATCGCGACCCGGCAACGAGATGGTCGCGGGCGAGCGCTGTCGGGCGCAGCTGTTCCTCTCCGGGCTCGAGCAGACCCATCGCCCGGAAGAGTGTGCACATGACGTCGGCCGGCCGAGGGGCTAGGTCGAGCCCCCGGCACAAGCCGTCCAGGTCGACACGATGCTGAACGAGCCAGCCGAAGACGTCCAACCAGGCCACCGCGGCCAACACCAAGTCGTCCGCGTAGATGCCATCGCGAATCCGGCACAGGTCGTGCCCGTCGGCGGTGTCCGGAACCATGCCCGTATCATGCATCCTCGACATCACAGCCCACCCCTCGGAGCCTCACCGGCGTCCGGGCCCCGAGCTGCGTCGACCAGCCGGCGTTGTGGGCGCCCGAGACTGCTCCAGGGACCCCCGGTTGCGGGATACGCCCTGCCCGCAGGGATCAGCGCCTCCGAATACGGACGACGCCGACGTAGGGGACCTGCTCGTCGACCAAGTAGGTGACACTGATCCCCGATGGCAGCTGATCCTCGAACAGCTCGACGCCGGCGACGACTTGGCCCCGCGTGCGAGGCGGCCCGTCCGGTACCCAGGCGAAGAGCTCGTCAGTGATCGCAGCGCGATCGGCTGGCGTGAGCGTGTCGAGGTCCGGCTGGGACGAGTCGGTCAGGAAGACTCGCCAGGTCACGCCGAGCGGCGGCGGGCGCCTTGGAGATACTCCAGGAGCTCGTCCTTGTCGGAGAAGCCCCGGAGCGAGCCGTCGGCGATCTGGGCCCGGGCTGCCTCGACCGCGGCAGCGACCGCCTCATCACCCACTTCGGCCCGCCATTCGTCGAGCAGCGGCGTTTCGCTGGAACTCTCCGACATGGCTACCAGGGTAGATCAGCCGCCGGCGACGAAGGCGACCACCACGTAGGCGGCGTGACGGTCGAAGCTCTGGCGGCGGTGGTCGTACACCGTCGTTGTGCGGGGATCAGCGTGCCTGGCGGCGAGCTGCACCTCCCGCAATGGGACGCCGGCCTCAAGGGCGCACATGATGAATGCGGCCCGCAGCATGTGCGGGTGGACGGCGCCGATGCCGGCCCGCTTGGCGATGGATCGCACCCAGCGGTGGGCGGTGCGCCGGTCGAGGCGGCTGCCGTCATGGCGGAGCAGGATCGGGCCCGACGTCCGCTCGCCGATGGCCAGGTCGATGGTGCGAGCCGTCCTCGGCACCAGCGGGATCACGGCGGGCTTGTTGCCCTTGCCGACGATGCGCAGGGTGCGATGGCCCCGCTCGAAGCCGAGGTTCTCGATGTCGGCCGAGCACGCCTCACTCACCCGCAGGCCGTTCAACCCGAGGAGCACGGCCAGGGCGGCGTGGGCGTGGTCGATCCGCTCGGCCGCGAACAGGAACTGTCCGAGCTCGGCGCGGTCGAGGCCGCGGGCGTCGCTGGGATGGACCTTGGGACGCCGGACGTACTGGGCCGGGTTGGAGGCAATTCGGCCGTCGATGTGGGCGAAGCGGTAGAACCCGCACACCGTCGACAGCCGGCGGTCGATCGTCGTGGCCGCCAGGCCGCGAGCCTCCATGGCCCGCACGTATAGCTCGATCTGGGGGCGAGTGGCTTTGAGGATGTCGAGCCCCTCATCGGACGCCCACTGGAAGAACGCCCGCAGGTCGTAGCGGTACGCGTCGAGCGTACGGCCCTGGTAGCGGGCGAGGAACGCCGCGGCGGCCAGTTCGGCTTCGTCGACAGGGTCGCCTTCTTCCGCGGCGCGCTCGATCTCGGGCATGGGCGTCAATCCGGTCATTGGAACCTCCCTGAGTCGGTGAGATCCCTAGCGAAGCTCGCGTCCGGAGGTTGTGCTCGCCGACTCCCGGCGGTCGGCGACGCAGGGTTCGGGGTGGGGCTTCGGGTCGATACGGGACACCGCGGTTGCCGTTGGTACCGTGCGCCGTGTTCGTCTCTGACCTCCGGCACTTCCTCGACATGCCCGAGGATGTCCCCGTGCCCGCCCGTCGCATGGCCGAGCACCTCACGCTCATCGTGCGGGCGGCGACGGCTGGGGTGGGCGGGCAGGCCTGGGTGAGCGCGCTTCCGTGCCGGAGGCGACCCGGCCGGCGGCCGTGTCCGGGCCACTACGCCCTGTTCCGCACCGATGTCCCTCCATCGATCGAGTGGCGCTGCACCGACTGCGATGACGAGGGCGTCATCCGGGGATGGGAAGGGTCGGTATTCGACCTGCGGCCTCGAAAGCCCGAGCTCGTCTCGCTGCCGTCCATCCGGGTGGTGATCCCGGCGGAGCTGGCCGCCACGCTTCGAGGCCTGCTTCTCGTCGACACCACTGGCGAGCGCCTCGTCTTTCGAGCGCGCCTCGCCGATGATGGAGAGGGCGTCGTGCTGGCCGCCGGGGACGACGATCTTGAAGAGCTGCTTGGCTACGTTGCGGCTGAGGCCAACCACGAGAAGGACCGTCGCCGCCAGAAGCGACTCGACCAAGCCTTCCAGGCGCTCAGTGACGTCGTCGATCAACGGCGATAGCCCAGGACGCCCAGTAGACGATCTCGGCGTCACGCCACCGGCGTTCGGTGGCACCCCGAAGCGACGGGGCTCGAGCGTTGTGTGGCGCATCATCCGTACCGCCGACGCCTCGCTCTACACGCGCTCGTAGGCGAGGTGGACCGCGTTCTTCGACGGACGAACGTCGCGTTGGCGGTACATCTGACGCGTGCCGGGTTTGA
>JALZJC010000003.1 GCA_030859945.1 Actinomycetota bacterium
GCAGCGAGCCCATCCCCCCGAGCACCACGGCGGCGAGGACGATGAAGGAGAAGAAGAGGGGGAAGTTGTCGGGGCTGATGAAGCTCACCTTGCTGGCGTAGACCCAACCACCGAGGCCACCCATGGAAGCGCCGATGGCGAACGCCCACAGCTTCATGGTGAACGTGGGCACTCCCATGGCCTCGGCCGCGTCCTCGTCCTCCCGGATGGCCGACCATGCCCGCCCCACCCGGGAGCGGTGCAGCCGGAGCGACAGGAACACGGCGAGGACGATGGCGGCGAGGGCCAGGTAGTAGTAGGGGAGAGGGTCCAGCTTCAGCTCGATGCCGAACAGCGCCGAGGGATGAGGGATGCCGGTGATGCCCCGGGCCTCGCCGAGGGGGCCGCTGTTCTGGGCCAGGATGCGCACGATCTCACCGAAGCCCAGGGTGACGATGGCCAGGTAGTCACCCCGGAGCCGGAGGGTGGGCGCACCGAGGACCACGCCGGCCACGATGGCGACGATGACGGCGACGGGCAGGACCTCCCAGGCCGTCCAGCCGGCGCTGGTGGTCAGCACGGCCGTGGTGTAGGCGCCCACGGCATAGAAGGCGACGTAACCGAGGTCGAGCAGGCCCGCCGCTCCCACCACCACGTTCAAGCCCAGGGCCAGCAGCACGAAGACGCCGACGGGGAAGAACAGCACGCCCTGCCAGTAGCTGGACAGGGTGAGAGGGAGGAGCACGGCCAGAGCGAGGGCCGCCGATCCCATGAGCGCCTTGGCCCCGGAGGGCAGCCTCGCCCACCAGCGGGCGACCGGCTCGGCCACCGAGACTCGGCTCCTCATGGTGGTGACGCGAGCCCGGACCACCGAGAGCTGCGGGCGCAGGGAGCTCATGCTCTGACCTTGGCCAGGCTCTCACCCAGCAGGCCCGTGGGCCGGAACATGAGCACCAGCACCAGCACCGTGAACGCGAAGACGTCCTTCCACTCGCCCCCCAGCACGGTGGCCCCCCAGTTCTCTAGCAGCCCGAGAAGGAGGCCGCCGAGCAAGGCTCCCCGGATGTTGCCGATGCCGCCGAGCACCGCCGCCGTGAAGGCCTTGATGCCCGGGAGGAACCCGATGTTGTACCGGGCGGTCTCGAAGAACACGCCGTACATCGTGCCCGCGGCGCCGGCCAGCAGCCCGCCGAGCAGGAAGGTGAGGACCACCACGCGGTCGATGTTCACCCCCATGAGGGCCGCCGTCTCGGGGTCCTGGGCGGTGGCCCGGATGCCCCGCCCCAGGCGGGACTGGGCCATGAACCGGTCGAGGGCGATCATCAACGCCAGGGCGGCGACGATCACCAGCACCTTGTCCACGCGCACGTCGGCTCCTGCCACCTCGAGCAGCTGGCGCTTCTCGAGCACCCGGGGGAAGCCGAGGAGGTCACGGCCGTAGCGCACCGCGAACAGCTCCTGGAGGAACAGGGAGACGCCGATGGCGGTGATGAGGGCGGCCAGCCGGGGCGCCCCCCGCCGGCGAAGAGGCCGATAGGCCACGCGTTCGAGCACCACAGCCGTGAGCCCCGACGCGGCCATGGCCACCAGCACCACCACCACCAGGGTGGCCGCCAGGGCCACGCCCGTCTTGGGCGTGTCACCGCCTTCGACCCCGAGGCCGTGCAGGGCGAAGAGGCTGGCGAAGACCCCGATCATGAAGATCTCGGAGTGGGCGAAGTTGATGAGCTTCAACACCCCGTACACGAGGGTGTAGCCGAGGGCGATGAGGGCGTAGACCGCCCCGAGGGTCAGGCCGTCGAGGGTCTGGGGGGCGAACTGCTCGCCCAGGCAGCGGAAGCAGGCGTCGATGTCGTCAGCCTGTGGAGACGAGAGCGGTGGCCGGTATCAGCTCACGGCATGGACGTGGTGGTGTTCGAAGGCGCCGAGGTGCTGGTGGTGGTCCGCCGTCCGGTGGTCGTCGTGCGCGCCGTGGTTGTGGTGGTGGCCCCCCCTCGAGCCGTGGTGGTGGTGGTCCCGGTCCGCTGCGCCCCCACGTCGAGGGCCTGGAGCGGCACGATCTTGCCGTCCTTGACCTCGAACACGAAGAAGCTCGGGGTGGACTTGAGGTTGCCGTTGGGCTCGAACTGGATGGGCTTGGAGACGCCCTCGTGGATCCCGGTCTCGTCCTCGACGTAGCGGAGCAGCTTGTCCCGGGTGTCGTTGCCCGCCTTGATGCCCTTGATGAGTATCTTGGCCGAGTCGTAGCCCTCAGCCGAGTACAGGCCCGGCTCCCGGCCGATCTTCTGGGTGTAGTTGTCGAAGAACTCCTTCAACGGGCCCGTCGAGGACTCCAGGGCCAGGTTGCAGGGACACGTCAGCCGGGCTCCCTCGGCGTTGGCCGCCCCCGCGGCCTCGATGAAGCCCTTGTCGAGCGAACCGTCCCCGCTCACGAACTTGGCGGTCACACCGGCGTCGGTCAGCTGCTTCTTGAACCGTCCGGCCTCGGCGTAGTAGCCGCCGTAGAACACCAGGCCGGCGCCGGACGACTTGACGTCGGTGACGACGGAGGAGAAGTCCTGAGCCTTGGGGTCAAGGGTCCTGGTGGCTCCGGCGATCCTCACGTTCAGGCCCTGAGCCTCCTTGCGCACGTCATCCGTGAGGCCCTTGCCGTACTCGCTGTTGTCGTGGACGAAGACCACGGAGCTGGGCTTCTCGACCGTGGCCACGTACTCGGCCACTCCCCGGGCCTGGAGGGCGTCGTCGCCGATGGTGCGGTGGAAGACGGTCTGGTCGGGAACGACGGTGGGCAGGTCCTTGTTGGTGGCCGAGGCGCTGATCATCACCAGGCCCGCCTGCTGGAGGTCGGGGAGCACCGCCTTGGTCTCGCCCGAGAAGGCGGGGCCCACGACGCCCACGATGCTGTTGTCGGCGATGAACTGGCCCTTGACGGTGCTGGCCTGGGCGGGGTCGCCGGCGGTGTCGTACTCCCGGAGCCGGATCACGACGTCGCCACCCGCCTCGTTCTCCTCGTCGATGGCGAGCTTGGCGCCGTCGCGGATGTTGAGCCCGAGGTTGGCGTTGTCTCCCGTCTTGGCACCGACGAAGGCGATGGCGACCTCCCGCTTGTCCCCAGGGGCGGCGTCGTCGTCGTCGCCGCCACAGGCCGCGGCCACGAGTGCGAGCACGAGAAGCACGGCTGCTGGCCGCCACAGCTGGTTGAAACGTCGGGGCATCGTCCCTCCATGTCGGTTCATTTCCTGTTAACCACGGAAAGCATAGGTGAGAGGCACGAGCGAAGGGGCATGGGCCGGCTGGGCCGCTTCCCGCTGCGGAAGGGTGGAAGGATGTCGGGATGACGCCGGCCGCCGCCCCCCCGCCCCGCCAGCTCGACGCCCTCCGGCAACGCCTGGGTGAGCTCGCACCCCTGGTGGTCGCCTTCAGCGGAGGTGCCGACTCCGCCCTCCTGGCCTGGGTGGCGCACGACACCCTGGGCCCCGCCGCCCACGCCGTCACCGCCATCTCGCCCTCGCTGGCGCCCGAGGAGGAATCCGACTGCCGGGCGCTGGCAGGCGAGTGGGGCCTGCGGTGGACCCCGGTGGTCACCCACGAGCTGGCCAACCCCGCCTACTCGGTCAACGACGGCCAGCGCTGCTACTGGTGCAAGGCCGAGCTCATGGGCGCCCTCGTTCCTGTCGC
>JALZJC010000021.1 GCA_030859945.1 Actinomycetota bacterium
CGGCCGCGGTCATGGACATGAGCTTCGCCAACCAGGCGTTGGCGGCGGAGTGGATCAAGCAGAACGCTGACGATCTCGAGAAGCGGGTCTACGACGTCCCCGCCGAGATCGACCGCGAGATCGCCCGACTCAAGCTGGAGACCATGGGCGTGGACCTCGACCGTCTCACCCCTGCCCAGCAGGAGTACCTCTCGTCGTGGACGGTGGGAACCTAGGTTCGTCCTCGCCGCCATCGGCGGCCGGCTGCCACTACTCGGCCGTCGCCGGCAGGGCCGGGATCGTCATCCTTCCGAGGAAGAGTTGGACCAGGGGTCCGATGCCTACGGCGAAGAGCAGCGTTCCCACGCCCACGGTGCCGCCCAGCACCCAGCCCCCGCCCAGCGCGGTCAGCTCGATGAGGGTGCGCACGAGCCGGAGCGAATAGCCGCGGGCAGCCAGTCCCGTCATCAAGCCGTCCCGGGGGCCCGGACCGAGCCCGGCGCCGATGTACATGCCCGAGCCGAGGCCCATCAGCATCAAGCCGAGGAGCAGGCACGCCCACCGGGTGGCCAGCCCCTCGGGCTCGGGGGTCACGGCCAGGACGGCGTCGATCACCAGGCCGATCAGGACGACGTTGCACAGCGTGCCGACACCCAGCCGTTGGCGCAGGGGCACCCAGCCCAGCAGCACCAGGAAACCGACGAGGATGACCAGAGTTCCCATCGGCAGGGCCGTTCGCTCGGAGAGGCCCTGGTGCAGCACGTCCCAGGGACCCAGCCCCAGCCGGGCCCGCACCATCAGGGCCAGCCCCACGCCACAAGCGACCAGGCCGGGGAAGAGCTGGAGGAGGCGCCGGCGCAGGCCGACACGGGCGGGAAGCTGGAACATCTCGGCCATGCCACGCTACCGACTTCCCCAGGCCGTCCTCTCACCCGAACGGTGAGAGGGATGGGTGGGGGGTCAGGTGTCACAGGCCGGCGCCATCCTTTGGCGATGCTCCTTCCTACGACGTGTCCCGTCTGCTCCTCCCCGGGCCCGGCACCGTGCACCGGGTGCCGGGCGGCTGTCAGGCCCGCCCCGGCGCTGGGCCCACCCCCGGGAGTCACCGCCTGCTCGGCCCGCATGGCCTACGAGGGAGTCGGCCGCGAGATCGTGGCCCGGCTCAAGTACCGCAATGCCCGCTGCGTGGTCCCCTGGCTGGCGGCGGAGATGGCGACCCTCGTGGGCGGCCCGGCCTCGGACGGGACCATCGACGTGGTGGTGCCGGTGCCGACCACCGCCGCCCGCCGGCGGGAGCGGGGATTCGACCAGGGACGTGTTCTGGCCGTGGCCGTGGCTCGCCGGCTGGGCCTCCCCTGCCGGGCACTGCTCCGGCGCCGGTCGGGTCCCTCCCAGACTGGGCGACCTCGGCTCCAGCGCCTCGAAGGGCCGGCGTTCGATGTCCGCGGGCGCGGGCCCGTCCCTCCGCACGTCCTGCTGGTGGACGACGTGGTCACGACCGGGGCCACGCTGACGGCCGCCGCCCGCGCCCTCGGGGCCGCGGGGGCTCGCGAGGTCCGAGTGGTTGCGGCGGCTCGCAGGGCGTGACGGTCCGTAGCCGGCCGTCACGGCCCGGGCACTCGCCCCGACGGGCGTACACTCCCCCGGTCTGGATGCAGGCGAGAGGGGTGGCGTTGGAGATCACCATCGGAGGCCGCAAGGTCGAGATCTCGAAGTCCGTGCGCAGCGCGGTGGAGGAGAAGGTCGGTCGGCTGGGACGCTTTCTCGACGGCATGGAGCGCGCCGACGTGGTGTTCACCGAGGAGCGAAATCCCCGGATCTCCGAGAAGGAGGTGTGCGAGGTGACCTTGCATGGTCACGGCCACGTCGTGCGCGCCAGCGCCGCCGCCCCCGACGCTCTGGTCGCCGTGGACCTGGTGGTGGACAAGCTCACGCATCGCCTGAGGAAGCTCAAGGGCAAGCTGGTGAGCCGGTCCCACCCGCGTCGTCAGGGCCCTGCCGATCCCTTGGCCGCGGAACCTCTCAGCATCCACGACGAGCTATCCGATGTCCTCGACGAGGACTCGGAGGGTGTCGGAGACGTCAGGATCGTCAGGGCCAAGCGGTTCGACATCAAGCCCATGACTCCTCCGGAGGCGGCCCTGCAGATGGAGCTGCTGGGACATGACTTCTTCCTGTTCACCAACGCCGAGACCAGCGCCGCCGCAGTGGTCTACCGCCGCAAGGACGGCGACGTGGGCCTCATCGAGGGGTCCTGACCCGAGGGCTGCCGGTCGGACGCTCCTTCACGCTTAGGATTTAGGAGCTATGAGCATTTTCGGGAAGGTCCTTCGGGCCGGCGAGGGCAAGAAGGCTCGGGCCCTCGAGGCCATCGTGCCTGACATCAACGCCTACGAGCCGGAGATGGAGGCGCTGTCGGACGACGAGTTGCGCCACAAGACGGTGGAGTTCCGGGAGCGGCTCCACCGAGACGCCGGCGACGGTACGCCGATGGCGGACCGGCTCAACGAGCTGCTGGTGGAGTCCTTCGCCGTCGTCCGGGAGGCTGCTCGCAGGGTCATCGGCCAGCGCCACTTCGACGTGCAGCTCATGGGTGGCGCGGCCCTGCACTTCGGCTGGATCGCGGAGATGAAGACGGGTGAGGGCAAGACCCTGGTGTCAACCCTGCCCGTCTACCTCAACGGCCTCGCGGGCCGCGGTGTGCACGTGGTCACGGTGAACGACTATCTGGCCAGGCGCGACGCCGAGTGGATGGGCCAGATCCATCGGTTCCTCGGCTTGACCGTCGGCCTGGTGGTGCCCGAGGTCGACGACGACAAGCTGAAGCGCCAGGCCTACGAGTGCGATGTCACCTACGGCACCAACACGGAGTTCGGCTTCGACTACCTGCGGGACAACATGGCCCGTTCCCGGGAAGCGATGGCCCAGCGCGGCCACGTCTACGCCATCGTCGACGAGGTCGACTCGATCCTCGTCGACGAGGCCCGCACTCCGCTCATCATCAGCGGGCCGGCCGCCGAGTCGGCCCAGCTCTACTACCAGTTCGCCGGCGTGGTGCGCTCGCTCCAACGAGACCTCGACTACGAAGTTGACGAGAAGAAGCACTCTGTCGTGCCCACCGAGTCGGGCATCGAGAAGGTCGAGGCCCAGCTCGGAGTGGACAACCTGTACGACGCCGTGTCCACCAACTACGTGCATCACCTGGAGAACGGCCTCAAAGCCAAGGAGCTGTACAAGCGGGACAAGGACTACGTCGTCATGGACGGCGAGGTGAAGATCGTGGACGAGTTCACGGGACGCTTCCTCGAGGGCCGGCGCTGGTCGGACGGCCTGCATCAGGCCGTCGAGGCCAAGGAGCGGGTCAAGATCAAGGACGAGAACCACACGTGGGCCACCGTCACCCTCCAGAACTACTTCCGTCTCT
>JALZJC010000058.1 GCA_030859945.1 Actinomycetota bacterium
GCTCGTTCGCCAATTGAAGGATGCGCCGGAGACACTCCGTGTCGACTGCTTCGCTCGGCACGGGCGGGGGGCGTCCACCTCGGAGCTGCTCAGGGATGTGCGAGCGAACCCTGGAATCCTCATCTCAAACCCCAAGCGTGAGTTGCGCACCTTCCGACTCACGGCATCCGCAGCGATGGGCACCAAGCGTGGGCACGGGAGGGGAAGCTTCGTGGAGGCCGTCTTGGAGCTCCTAGACAGTTTCTACGCATCGACTGTGCAAAACATCAAACCGTGGGCCGCCGCGCCGCCAAAGCTCCGGCCGTCGCAGCCTCCTCCGGAGACGAAGCGCGATGTTCCCGTCCAGATCGTCTCGACATCGTTGTCCTCCCAGGATGGCGCCGACGCTGTCGAGCCAGTTCGTCCGGAGTCGGAGAAGTCAGCACCGAGGGTAGGCGGTGAAGCCGAGCGACCCCCCGGTGCCTCATAGCGCAAACGCAAGACACCGCCGGGTGTCCAACGATGACGGGACACCGCGACGGTGACGAACGGGTATATAGCCAACCGACTGAGCGAACACGTTCACCTTGGCTCTGTTGACCGGGCCCCAAGGAGACTAGGAGGCCCGGCCGGCCTGTCCATCTCCTCCGACCGGCCGGCGGGCGGCGTCGATCCACGCCGCGATCTCTTCACGGTCGAAACGGAGCAGATGGCCCCACTTCACGAACGGGATCCGCCGCTCCGCCACCAGCCGGCGGACGTGGCGCTCGGTTACCCTGAGGTACTCGGCCACCTCACCGATGGTGAGCAGGCGCGGCAACTTGCCGATGCCCTGGCTCGCTCCGGTGCCTGTCTGCTGGTCCTTGCCTTCCATGCTCATGATCTCCTTTCAATATCCGTGCCTGACTACGGGTGCGCTGCTCGGGCCTCCACTGACAGCCCAGGGCGAGGAATCTCCGTTTTCCTCCTCCCTGCCCTACTACTGGCGCAGAAATCGGCCCGACGCGACAAAGTTTCTGAGGAGAATCTGGTCGGCTTGCCGCGGCGCACCGCTGGTGACCGTTGCTGACCAGCGGAACCGATCGGTCCATCGAAAGCCCCTCGCTGGCGTCATGAGCCGGGCGGCCTGGGCGAGGTTGCCGGCGATGCCGCGCTTGGGCACGACCTCGCCTTGGACAGCCTGGGTGCCCTGACCGGAGGCCGGCGCCGAGGTTGACCAGCGGTCACCGCGACTGGCCAGACCACCCCTCACTCGACCAGCAACACCAAATGCGAACCGTATTAACCTCCAAATACCGACCACCAGAAACCTCCGCTAAGTCCCTTTACAGGCGACCCAAAGTCGGGCTAGATGCAGCAAGACTCGAGCAAGAATGAACACGTTTGCAACCGGAGGTTGCCAGCAAGCCATGGCATGGATGCGCCTCATGGGGGCCGACTCGGTCACCTACCACAAGGAGACGGTCCTCTCCCGGGCCGACGACCACCCAGGCCAGGCCCTGGCCTACTACGCCTCCCGCGGAGAGACGCCACTTGCCTGGGGCGGCTCCGGCGCCGAGCGCCTGGGTCTGGCTGGGCCGGTAACCGAGGCCCAGTACGAGGCTGTCTACGGACCGGGCGGGGCCTGTGACCCCACCACGGGGACGCGCCTCACCAAGACCACGCGTCCAGGCATGGAGCTGGTCATCTCGGCCCACAAGTCGGTGGCCGAGCTGGGCGTCATCGGCCGGGCCGAGCACATGCACTCCATCCTCGACGCCGAGCGAGACGCCACGCTGTCCTACCTGGACGAGGTGACCAGGACCATGGGGGGACGTCGTGGCCGGGCCCGAGCGGTGTCAGCAACCTCCGGCCTCGTCTACGCCCACACCCGCCACGCCACGTCTCGCGCCGGCGATCCCTGCCCGCATGACCACGTGCTGCTGGCCAACGTGGTCGACATGCGGGACGACTCCGGGGGCTGGAAGGCCCCGGACATGGCCCTGTGGAGGGACCACCTGCACGCCGCCACCATGGTGGGACGGGTGGCTTCGGCTCGAAAGGCGGTGATGCTTGGCTATCGCATCGAGGCCGACGACGGGCGCTCGGGACGGCTTCGACACTGGAGGATCTCAGGCATCCCCTGCGAGGTGCTGGAGCTGCACTCCAAGCGGGCCGCCGAGATCAGCAAAGCGGTGGAGGCCCGAGGCACCGACACCTACCGGTCCCGGGCCGTGGCGGCCCGGGACACAAGGCGGGAGAAGCACCACACCCCGGTCGCCGAGCTGGTTGGCCGCTGGCGAGCCGAGCTCTCCCGGGCCGGCTACTCCCCGGAGCTGTTGTTGGAGAAGGTGGACCTGGCCGGCACGCGTCGCATGGTGCACGGGCGCATCTGGGAGGTGGCGGTGGCCGACATGGTGACCAAGACCCTGTCCCCCGAGGGGCCGCTCGAGGCCAAGGTGTTCGCCCGTCCCGACGTCATCGTGGCCGTGGCCCCCGAGCTGTTCGGCTATCACCAGGGCGAGCTCCACAGCGTGGTGGACGCCGTGCTGGCCTCGGCCGAGTGCATCCCGCTCATCCGGGTGGCCGGAGCCAGAGAGCGTCACTGGGCCGCGGCCCACACCCTGGCCACCGAGTTGGCCATCGAGCAGTGCGTGGCCCGGGGAGTGGAGGCCCGCGGGCCGGAGATCGACATCCCCCAGTTGGTCTACGCCGCCCTGCACGAGACCGAGGAAGCCCTCGGTCACCCACTGAGCGAGGCCCAGACGCGGGCCGTGTGGGGCATCTGTGGGGGAGCCAGCCAGCTCAGCCTGGTGCTCGGGGTGGCCGGGTCGGGCAAGACCACGACCCTGTCCGCGGTGAGAGCCGCCTACGAAGCGGCCGGCTTCGAGGTGTTGGGCACGGCCACCTCGGGTCAGGCAGCCCGAACCCTGCACAACGCGGCCGGGGTGGAGCACTCCCGCACCCTGGCCTCCCTCCTGTGGCGTCTCGACCACCAGCAGCTGAGCCTCAGTCAGCGCCACGTCGTCATCCTCGACGAGGCGGGCATGACCGAGGACCCCAGGCTGCTGCGCCTACTACTGGCCTGCGAGAACGCACGGGCCAAGGTTGTGCTGGTGGGCGACGACCGCCAGCTGGGTCCGGTGGGCCCGGGCGGGGCCCTGGGCGCCCTCATGCAGCGCCACCCCTATGCCGTGCACGTGTTGTCCGACAACGTGCGCCAGAGCGACGAGATGGAGCGAGCCGCCCTGGCCCAGCTGCGCGCCGGCGATGTGGGTGAGGCAGTGTCCTGGTACGTGGAACAGGGGCGGGTGCGCACCGCCCCCAGCCGTGACGAGGCCCTCGACGCCATGGTCCAGGCGTGGGCGGAGGATGCCCTGGCCGGCAAGCAGGCCGCCATGTACGCCTGGAGGCGAGACAACGTGACCGAGCTCAACCAGCGCGCCCGGGACGTGTGGCGAGAGGCGGGGCGACTCCACAGCGTGGACCTCGAAGGCCCGGGTGGGCGCCGCTATGCCTCAGGGGATCCCATCGTCACCCTGGCCCCGGGCGCCGACGGTCGTCTGGTCACCTCGCAGCGGGGTGAGGTGGTGGCCGTGTACCGGGACTATGGCTACCTCATCGCCTGCATGGATGACGGGGAGTTCGTGCGCCTGAAGGACGAGGAGCTGGGCGCCGATCGCCTGGACCATGCCTACGCCGTCACCGTGCACCGATCCCAGGGCGCCACGGTGGAGGTGGCCCATCGCTTCGAGGACGGAGGAGGTCGAGAACTGGGCTACGTGGCCATGAGCCGGGCCAAGGAGGCCTCCACGGTGTGGGTGGTGGCCGATGACCTCGACCAGGCCCGGGAGGACCTGGTGCGGGACTGGTCGAGGGAACTCCGCCCCCGCTGGGCCATCGACACGAGCCAGGCCGTGGACGAGTCGCTCGCCCTCGAACACGAGAGACGCCAGTCGCTCTGCATCCACGACGGCCTCCGGCGGGCCCGCCTCGAGGCCGAGGCCCGGGCCGTTGTCTCCGCCGCACCGCCCGATCTTCGCCCCCAGCTCGCCGTGGTCGAGTCCCAGCTACGCGACCTCGACCAAGCCGAGCGGGATCTGCAGTACGGACGAGGCGTCTGGGAGGACACGGCCGTGGACGAGGCCTACCGCCACATGATCAGCGCCCGCCATAGGCGCTGGGAAGCCGACAAGTGGGCCAGGAGCCCGGACGAGAGCTTCTTCTCCCGTCATAAGTGGAAGAAGGCGGCCCAGCACCTGGTCGAGGTGGGGCAGGTAGTCGAGGCACGCTACGAGGAGCTGGCCGGCCGCGAGAGGAAGGACCTCAATGCACGCCGCCAGGACCTGGAGGGCACCAAGTCAGAGCTGACGGCAGGAATCGAGCGCCGTGAGGAGTGGCTCGCTGAGCACCCCGAGGTGGGAGTCAGGCTGGAAGCCATCGGTTCAGAGCTGACCGAGTTGGGCCTCCGCCGGCACCTCGGTCCCACACTCGACCAGGCGCTGGGCCTCGACGACCAGCTCCGCGTCCCGGTCCAGGAGCCTCCCAGGCTCGATGAAGGCCTTGGCCTTGGCCTCGGCCGCTGATCTCTGATCCACAGCCGACGTTCGGGCGTTCTGTACGCGGTGAGATCGCAGCGACTGCGCCCGTAGCCGTCGTTCGGAGCGGCTGACCCTAGCGCAGGGCGTGCCGTTCGGTGGCGGTGTTCTGGCGCGTCTCGGCACCTGCCGTCAGCCTGTGACCGGACCGGGACCGGCGGCACTCGAGCGAGCCATCGTCGTCGAGTGTTATGGGGTGATCAGGCCGCTGAACTACGCCGGATATCTGGCGCACCACGTATTGCACACCAGGCACCAGCACCAGAGGGAGTGCCGTGTCGACGCCCAGTTCCTAGGTACGGCTGATCGAGAGACCGCCGTCCACCACGAGCGCCGTACCCGTTACGAA
>JALZJC010000072.1 GCA_030859945.1 Actinomycetota bacterium
TGGTGGCGGTGCGCAGCGCCGGCCGGAGCGCGGGGCCGGCCATGGCGCCCGTGCTCGAGCGCCACCCGGCCCGAGTGCTGATCACGCCGGCCACGGCCACGCCCGGGAGCTACGTCACGGTGGGTGGCCTGCGGGTGGACGTGGTGACCACCAGGCCCCGCCTCGACGTCCGCGTCAGCCACGCCGGCGGGAGGTGACCCGGCGGCGCCGGCGGATACCCCAGCTGCAGGTCGCCGCCCGGCCCCGGGCTAGCTTGCCCTGCGTGCGCCTCTCGCTCGGGCCGCGCCGCTACGACGTCACCACCCGGCCGTTGGTCATGGGCATCCTCAACCGCACCACGGACTCGTTCTACGACCGGGGCGCCTACTTCCCCATGGACCGCTTCCTGGCTCGGGCCGACCAGCTGGTGGGCGAGGGCGCCGACGTCCTCGACGTGGGCGGCATGAAGGCCGGTCCCGGCCCGGAGGTGAGCACCGAGGAGGAGCTCGAGCGGGTGGTGCCCGCCGTCGCGGCGCTGGCCGCCCGCCTCGACGTCCCGCTGTCGGTGGACACGTGGCGGGCGTCGGTGGCCGCCGCCGCCTTCGACGCCGGCGCAGTGGTGGGCAACGACATAAGCGGCTTCGCCGATCCTGAGTACCTTCGAGTGGCCGCGGGGGCGGGGGCCACGGTGGTGGCCACCCACATCCGCCTCCGTCCCCGCCAGGCCGACCCCGAGCCCGCCTACGAGAACGACGACGTGGTGGGGGCGGTGTGCGGATTCCTCGTGGAGCGGGCTCGGCGGGCAGAGGCCGAGGGCATCCCCCCCGAGCGCATCGTCCTCGACGCCGGCCTGGACCTGGGCAAGACCGCCGAGCAGTCCCTCGTCCTCCTGCGCGCCTCGGACCGCCTGGCGGCGCTCGGGTACCCACTGCTGCTGTCGGCGTCGAACAAGCCGTTCCTGGGGCGGCTCCTGGACCTCGACGTCGGCGATCGCCGGGAGGCCAGCCTGGCCGCCACCGCTCTGGGAGTCATCAGGGGCTGCCGGGTGGTGCGGACCCACGAAGTGCGGGGCACACGGCGGGTGTGCGACGTCCTCGCCGCCATCATGGAGGCCCCGTGACGGCAGGAGCGCCATGAAGGCACCGGTCTCGGCCTGGTACGTCCGTGGTGACGACCCCGCTCTGGTGGGCGAGGAGGTGCGCCGGCTCACCCGCGAGCTGTCGGGTGGGGACGCCACCGCCGTGGAGGACCTGTCGGGTGAGGAGGTGGACGCGGCCGCCATCGTGGACGCCTGCCGGACCCCGCCCTTCCTGGCCGAGCGCCGGGTGGTGGTGGCTCGCGAGATCGGACGTTTCCGCACCGACGCCCTCGAGCCGCTGATCGAGTGGCTGGCCGACCCCCTTCCCACCACGGCGCTGGTCCTCACCTCGGGTGGCGGGCAGGTGAGCCAGCGGCTCCTCGGCGCCCTGCGAAAGGTCGGCCAGGTCGTGGAGACCGCCGTGGGCACGGGCAAGGGGCGCGACCGGTGGCTGGCGTCCCATCTCCAGCGGGCCCCCGTGCGCCTCGACCCCCGGGCGGCACGACTGGTGGGCGAGCACCTGGGCGAGGACGTGGGCCGTCTCACCAGCCTGCTCGAGTCCCTGGCCGCGGCCTACGGCGAGGGGGCCACGGTGGGGACCGAGGAGCTGCGGCCCTTCCTCGGCGAGGCCGGGGGGGTGGCCCCGTGGGAGCTGACCGACGCCCTCGACAGGGGCGACACCGAGGCCGCCCTCACCCAGCTGCACCGCATGCTCGGGGCGGGGGAACGCCACCCGCTGGTGGTGATGGCCACCCTGCACCGCCACTACGCGGCCATGCTGCGCCTCGACGGAGCTGGCGTGGTGGACGAGGGAAGTGCGGCCAAGGTGCTCAACGTGGCCCCCTTCCCGGCCAAGAAGGCCCTCGCTCAGTCCCGCCGGCTGGGCATCGCCGGCGTGGGGCGGGCCGTCGAGTTGCTGGCCCGGGCCGACCTCGACCTGCGAGGGGCCTCGGGCTGGCCCGAAGCGCTGGTCATGGAGGTGTTGGTGGCCAGGCTCAGCCGCCTGGGGCCCCGCCGGCGCCGCTGACACCCCCGGCGATCTAAGGGAGGTCATGCCGTTTCGGTGTGGCAGGTTTGTAGCATGATTGTGGCATGCCAAGAGTGAGAGTCAGCACAACGGTGAATGAAGGTCTTCTGGCGGCAGCGCGGCGGGCCCGAGCTGACCTGAGCGACGCGGCACTGCTGGACGAGGCGCTCGAATCGCTGCTCGCCCGTCATCGCAGCACCGAGTACGACGCCGCCTACGCTGCCTACGACGAGGTGCCACACCACCAAGAGGACGAGTGGGGCGATCTGGCGTCGTTCCGTGAGGCTGCGGCCAGGTCGTGAAGACGTTGCCGGCCCGCGGTGACGTCTGGTGGTGCGAGCTTCCCCGGGTGGGTCGCCGTCCCGTCGTCGTGCTCTCCCGCGACCCGGCCATCCCGCGCCTCCGGCGAGCGCTGGTAGCTCCATGCACGACCAACCTGCGGGGTCTTCCAAGCGAGGTGGTGCTCGAGCCCGGGGACGACCCCGTCCCGCGGCGATCCGCCGCCAATCTCGATTCCGTCGAGAGCGTTTCCACTGCGGTGCTTGTTGAACGAATCGGTCGACTGAGCGATGAGCGCATGCAGCAGGTCTGCGGCGCTCTGGAGGTAGCCGTCGCCTGCGACTGATACCACTCGAGGCGGGCCCTGACCGGATCTTGCCCCTCGGCCCAGGAAGGGAGCGCTAGGAGGCGGCGTCCACCCGGGACAGGCGGGCCATCAGGCGGGACTTGCGGTTGGCGGCCTGGTTCTTGTGGATGATGCCCTTGGCCGCGGCCTTGTCCAGGCGCTTCACGGCCAGGCGCAGGGCCTCGGCGCTGTCTTCGGCGCCCGACTGGGCCGAGGAGACGGCCACCTTGACCCGGGTCCTGATCTCGGCCCGGGCCGCCTTGTTGCGGAGACGGCGGCGCTCGTTCTGGCGATTGCGCTTGATCTGGCTTCGGATGTTTGCCACGGGGAGGTCAGGCTAGCAGCGGCTGGTCGGATCGAGCCGGGGGGTAGCCTGTGAGCACATGCAGGCACTGGTCACCGGCGTGGCCGGCTTCATCGGCAGCCACCTGGCCCAGGCCCTCCTCGCCGAGGGTCACACCGTCCGGGGGATCGACTGCTTCACGCCCTACTACGACGTCGAGGCCAAGGCCGCCAACCTTAAGGAGCTGGCCGACGAGCCGCAGTTCGAGTTCGCCGAGGCCGACCTGCGGGTGCGCGATCCGGGCGGCCTCCTGTCCGGCATGGACACGGTGTTCCACCTGGCCGGCCAGCCCGGCGTGCGAGGGTCGTGGTCCACTGCCTTCCCCCAGTACAACGAGCACAACATCCTCGCCACCCAGCGCCTCCTGGAGAGCGCCAAGGAGGCCGGCATCCGCCGCTTCGTCTTCGCCTCCAGCTCCTCGGTCTACGGCAACGCTCCTCACCATCCCCGGATCGAGGACACGTTCCCCCGGCCCCACAGCCCCTACGGGGCCACCAAGCTGGCCGCGGAGCACCTCTGCAACATGTACGCCGACAACTGGGGCGTCCCTGCGGTGTCCCTGCGGTACTTCACCGTGTACGGCCCTCGCCAGCGGCCGGACATGGCCATCCACCGCCTCGTGCAGGCCGGCGTGTCGGGAGAGCCCTTCACCCTGTTCGGCACGGGTCGTCAGGTGCGGGACTTCACCTTCGTGGGCGATGCGGTCCGGGCCACCATCGCCGCCGCCACCGTGGATCTGGCCCCGGGGACGGTGCTCAACGTCTCCGGCGGGTCGTCCACCAACATGGCCGACCTGGTGGACCTGGTGGGCGACGTGCTGGGAACCACAGTCCGGGTGGTGCGGCTCATGGCCCAGGCCGGCGACGTCGCCCGGGAGGGCGGCTCCACCGAGCGGGCCGCGGCCCTCCTTGGCTGGGAGCCCCTGGTCGGCCTTCGACCGGGGGTCGAGCAGCAAGTGAACTGGCACCTGCGCCGGGCCGGCGTACGCGTCTGACTCCACCGACCGCTCCCTCCGTGGGGTTGTGCAAACCTCGGTTGCGTGCCTGACATCGCCGAGCGCCGGTGCCTCAGCGTCGTGGCCCACATCGACCACGGCAAGAGCACCCTGGCCGACCGCATCCTGGAGCTGACCAACGCCGTCGACCCCAGGGACATGCGCGAGCAGTTCCTCGACTCCATGGACCTGGAGCGGGAGCGGGGCATCACCATCAAGGCCCAGAACGTGCGGGTGGGCTGGCGGGGCCACGACCTGTTCCTCATCGACACCCCGGGTCACGTGGACTTCGGCTACGAGGTGAGCCGGAGCCTGGCCGCCTGCGAGGGGGCGGTGCTGGTGGTCGACGCCGCCCAGGGCATACAGGCCCAGACCCTCGCCAACTGCTATCTGGCCCTGGAGAGCGACCTGGAGATCGTGGCCGTCCTCAACAAGATCGACCTGCCCGCGGCCGACCCCGACCGCTACGCCGACGAGATCGAGCGGGTGCTCGGCATCCCGGCCCACTCCATCCTGCGCATCAGCGCCAAGACCGGCGCCGGCGTGCCCGAGCTGCTCGACGCCGTGGTGGAGCGCATCCCCGCCCCCACCGGCGACCCCGACGCGCCCCTCCAGGCACTGATCTTCGACTCCCTCTACGACCAGTACCGGGGCGTGGTGAGCGCGGTGCGGGTGGTGAACGGCACCCTGGCCGCGGGCCAGCGCCTGCGGTTCATGCAGGCCGGCACCGCCCACGACGTGGAGGAGGTCGGGATCCGTAGACCCGTTCCCACGCCTGTGGCGGAGTTGGGCCCCGGCGAGGTGGGCTACCTCATGGCGGGGATCAAGGACCTGTCGCAAGCCCGCTCGGGTGAGACCGTCACCACCGCCTCCCGGCCGGCACCCACACCGCTCCCCGGCTACCGGGAGCCCAAGCCCATGGTGTTCTGCGGCCTGTACCCCGTGGAGGGTGACGACTTCGCCGACCTGCGGGACGCCCTCGAGAAGCTGCGCCTGAACGACGCCAGCTTCACCTACGAGCCCGAGACGTCGGGCGCCCTCGGCTTCGGCTTCCGCTGCGGGTTCCTGGGTCTGCTGCACATGGAGATCGTGCGCGAGCGACTGGAGCGCGAGTTCGACCTGGCCCTCATCGCCACCGCCCCTTCCGTCGAGTACCTGGCCCACCTCCGCGGCGGGGCCACCGTGGAGGTGGACAACCCCTCCGACATGCCGAGCGCCGGCGAGGTGGAGACCATCGAGGAGCCCTTCCTCACCGTCACCGTCCTGCTGCCCAGCGAGTACACGGGCACGGTGATGGACCTGTGCCAGGCCCG
>JALZJC010000107.1 GCA_030859945.1 Actinomycetota bacterium
GCCGCCCCGGACCGACTGCAGCGCCGAGGCCAGCCGGGCCCTCGCTCCACCGACCACGGCTCCGGCCTTGCGGAGGACATGCCGCTGGAACGACGTCAGGCCCAGCTCGTCGGGATGGTCCCCGTCCGAGGCCGGAGCGGGCGGTTCTCCTGGCCGCTCCCCTTCCGGTCCGCGGCGAGCTGTGTCCACTCACAAGAAGTTAGCGATGATCGGACGTCGGGGGCCGGTCACGTCAGGCCGGGCGGCGGTGCACGACCACTCACAGCAGCAAGAGCCTGTGGACACTACGCTGAGTCAGGGCGAGGCCCGTCCCGCACCCTTCGACCAAGATGCCCGACCTCCCGAAGACCAAGCGGGCCGAGAACCCGGACCCCACTCGGAGCGGGCAGCTGGCCGCCGTGGCCTCGCTCGGGTCCCGCTCCCTCGCCGGGGAGGACCTGGACCTCCTGCTGGACGAGGCGGTGAAGGCCGTGGCCGGGGGACTGGGCAACGAGTACGCCGTGGCCTTCCAGCTCCTGCCCGGCGGCCAGGAGCTCTTTCTCCGGGCCGGCGTGGGCCTGCGGGAAGGGCTGGTGGGGTCCTTCCGGGCCCCGGCCGGCATCGACTCCCAGGCCGGCTACACGCTGGTCGTCGACGAGCCGGTGGTGATCGAGGACTTCGCCACCCAGCCCGGGTTCACCAAGCCGTCGCTCATGGTCGAACACGGCGTGATGAGCGGGGTCAGCGTCATCATCGGCGGCTACGACGGTGCCTGGGGCGTGCTCGGCAGCCACAACACCGCCCGCCGGCGGTACTCGAGCGAGGACGTGAGCTTCACCCAGGCCGTGGCCAACGTGTTGGGGGCCGCCGTCGAGCGCAGCCGGCACCAGGAGGTGGCGGAGTGGGCCCGACACAACGAGCGGCTGGCCGCGGTGGGCCAGCGGGCCGCCGGCGTGGCTCACGACCTCAACAACATGGTCAGCGTGGTGGGCTACTCGGCCCAGCTGCTGGAGGCCAGCCAGGACCTCGACGACGCTGGTCGCCGGCACCTGGCGGTCATCCGTGACCAGGTGGAGAGGGCCGCCTCGTTGGTTTGGCAGGTCCTCGACTTCGCCCACAGCAGGGCGCCACAGCGGGGCGAGGAGGACCTGGCCGCCTTTCTCGACGACCTGGTCCCCGAGCTCGCCCGGTCGCTCCATCCCGGGCTGAGCGTGCGCCTGGAGCACGACGACGCGGGCCATGTGGTCGACGCCGACCGCACCGCCCTCCAGCAGATCTTCACCAACCTGGCTTCCAACGCCAACGACGCCATGACTGGCTCCGGTGAGCTGCGCATCAACCTGTCGAGCCATGAGGTCTCGCCCACCGAGCCTCCACCCCTGGCAGGCTTGGCTCCGGGCCGCTGGGTGCGCGTCGAGGTCACCGACACGGGCCCGGGCATGGCGCCCGAGGTGCTGGCCCGGGTCTTCGAGCCCTTCTTCACCACCAAGGAGCCGGGCCAGGGCACCGGTGTGGGCCTCAACCAGGTCCTGCGGCTGGTGAGCGAGCACGAGGGTCACGTGGGCATGGCCAGCCAGCCCGGGGTGGGAACGACGGTGAGCATCTGGTTGCCGGCGGCCGTGGGTGGTTCTCGTGGTTCACGTTGAGCCGGCGCCGGCCTCGGACCCGATCTCGGTGGTGGTCTGCGACGACCACGCCGTGCTGGCCCAATGCCTGGCCGCCTCGCTCACGGAGGAGCCCGACATGGAGGTGGTGGGCGTGGCCGGAAGCATGGCCGAGGTGCTGGCCATGGCCGAGGAGGCCCGGGCCCAGGTGGTCCTCATGGACTACGAGCTGCCCGACGGCGACGGGGTGGCCGCCACCCGGGCCCTGAAGGCCGCCCGCCCCGAGGCGAAGGTGGTCATGCTGACGTCTTTCACCAACGACGCCGTGTTGCTGGCGGCCATGGAGGCGGGCTGTTCGGGCTACGTCACCAAGCACAAGGGCACCGACGAGGTGGCGGCCGGCGTGCGCCTGGCCGCGGCCGGCGAGGCCCTGATCTCACCGGACATGCTGGCCCGCCTGCTCCCCCGCCTGGGCCAGAGCGGGGGACGCCTGGGCTCTGACCTCACCGGGCGCGAGCTCGAGGTCCTCGAGCTGCTGGCCGACGGCAACCCGAGGGACGTCATGGCCGAGCGCCTGGGGCTGTCACCCAACACCGTGCGCAACCACGTGCAGCACGTACTCACCAAGCTGGGCGTCCACTCCAAGCTCGAGGCCGTGACCACTGCCGTGCAGGAGGGCATCATCCGCCGGCGCTGACGGCGGCCGGGGCAGCTAGTGCAAATGCACCGGTGTCAATGATGCGAACGCGCATCTATTCAAGACCTGTCAACGTGTGGTTAGCTCAGGTGTCGCAGGTACTGCGAGGGGAACTTGAGGCCGCTCACGATGCGACGAATGACCCAGGTCAAGGGCGCCCTCCGGGGCGCGAAGGGCAAGCGGCGGCGGCTGGGCGCCCTCTCCCTCGCAGCGGCCCTGGGTTCGTGACCGCGTCCTTGGGCGCCGCTCCCCCGGCCGTGGCCGACCATGCTGACGGGGCTCCCGCCTTCGACGGCACCGAGGGCCTGCCCTACAGCCCACCGTCGGTGCCCACCACCGGTGGGCCCATACGGATCTACGGCAGCGGCTTCCACGGTGTCACCTCGGTCACCTTCGGCGGCACCTCTGCCACCTTCGCCGTCATCGACAGCAAGCTCATCCTGGCCCAGGTGCCCTCAGGGGGCACCAACAACACCTACGTCAGCGTGGTGGTCACCGATCCCATTGGCAGTGCCTCCAACTCCAACTTCCTCTACACCAACGGCACGGTCAGCATCAACGCCAGCACCGGGATCGACGACAACGAGAGCGTCGCCGTCACCGTCGACGGGCACATCCCCAACATCAGGGCTGTCGTCGCCCAATCGAGCAAGCTCGTGGCCTACGCCGAGCCCCGCCCCACAGCGCTTCCCCCGCCCTACGTCGACTCCCTGGCTGTCGGGGACGCCGATGCCAACGGCGACTTCTCCACCAATGTGACCGTTCAAGCCGAGCCCGACTTCAACACCGACGGCGACCCCGCCGCCCAGTGCCCACCGACCCAGGCTCAGGCCAACGTCGGGCTGGGCAAGTGCGCCATGGCCTGGTCGGTCTTCGGCAAGGGCATCATCCAGACCGACATGGGCATGACCGGCGACTCCACGCCGTGGAGCCCGACGTTCACCCTCAGCAACTATGGGCCGTACAGGGGCACCAGCGTGAGCTTCAGTGGTGGCGGCCAATGGATCGGCAATCCAAACTTCGGGTCATCTACCTCGGGTACCCTCAAGCCGGGCGAGACGGCGCTCACCATCGACCTCTGTAACCTTGATCTCAGCAGCTGCGTCGCCACCACCAGCCCCTCCGCCGCGGTGGCACTGACCAGGTACACCGGCAGTGCTGCCAACTTCTCCAACGGCACGCTGTCGGGTGCCACCATCAGCGGCTCGTTCACCATTCCGAACACGGGTTGCACCGGGGTCAGC
>JALZJC010000115.1 GCA_030859945.1 Actinomycetota bacterium
CCCCCACCCCGAGCTCCCCGGCCTCGACGACTTCGTCGACGTCGTCGCGGACGACCAGCTTCGCCTGATGTTCCTGTGCTGCCACCCGGCGCTGGCGCCCGACGCGCAGGTGGCGCTGACCCTGCGCCTGCTGGGCGGCCTCGAGACGAGCGAGATCGCCCGCGCCTTCCTCGTCCCCGATACCACCATGGCCCAGCGCCTGGTGCGGGCCAAGCGCAAGATCCGCGCCGCCGCCATCCCCTACCGCGTGCCGGGCGACGCCGAGCTTCCCGACCGCCTCCGCCCGGTGTTGACCGTCGTCTACCTGGTCTTCAACGAGGGCTACAGCGCCACCGCCGGCGACAGGCTGGTGAGGGCCGACCTGTGCGCCGAAGCCATCCGCCTGGCCCGCCTGCTGGCCGAGCTGATGCCCGACGAGCCCGAGGTCCACGGCCTCCTGGCCCTGCTCCTGCTGACCGAAGCCCGCCGGGCGGCCCGCACCGCGGCCGACGGTTCCCTCGTCCTGCTGGCCGACCAGGACCGATCGCAGTGGGACCGGGCGCTGATCGCCGAGGGCCAGGCGCTGGTCGCGGCCTGCATCCGCCGCAGCCAACCCGGGCTCTACCAGCTTCAGGCCGCGGTCAACGCCGTGCACGCCGATGCCCTGACCGGCGCCGACACCGACTGGGCCCAGATCCTCCAGCTGTACGACCGGCTGCTGGCCCTCTCGCCCACTCCGGTCGTGGCCCTCAACCGGGCGGTGGCCGTGGCCGAGGTGCACGGACCGGCCGCCGCTCTGGCCGCTGTCGACAGTCTCGACCTCGGCCGCTACCACCTGTTCCACGCCACCCGGGCCGACCTGCTGCGCCGTCTCGGCCGCAACCACGAGGCTGCCGACGCCTACGAGGCCGCCCTCGCCCTCACCGGCAACGCCGCCGAGCGCCGCTTTCTCCAGGCCCGTCGGCGATCCCTGCCGGCGATCATGCAGGCCGGCGACCGACGGCGATGAAGGACGGCATCCACAACAAGGCGTCCGGCCGCTGCGCGAACCGCCGCCTGGCATCCTCCCAGCGGTCGGCCTCCGACCCGTCCAAGAAGCCGGCGGCCGCCATGGCTTCCTGCGCGGCACGGAGAGGACCACCCAGCGCAAGGACCGCGCCCGGGATGCAGGCGTAGGAGCCGGCGGTTTCGACGAGCTCGAGCCCGGCCTCGGTGAGCAGCACGGGGAGGCGTGGCCCCATGCGGACGTCGTTGCCCATTGATCGGTGGAAATCCGCGTAGCGCCTCTGCTGCTGGTCCAGGTCTGGATCGGCGGGAGTTGTCCGGGCCCCGTCCAGGTCTGTGTCGACGAGGTAGACGCAACCGCCTGGTCTGGGCAGAGTCGCCAGGTGGGCGACGATCCCGGGCGCCCCGTCGCCAGTGTGAGTGAGGACGTGGCGGAGCATGACGCAGTCCCAATGACCCGGTTCCAGACCGGTGGCGTCACCCTTGCCGGCAACCACGGCCACCCGTTCCAGGCCGGCGGCGTCGAGCTCCTCCCGTGCGGCCGACCGGGCGGTAGGCTCGGGCTCGACCCCGATGGCTTCTCCGTGCCGGCCCACGACACGAGCGAGCTCGACGAGCACCGCCCCCGGTCCGCAGCCGACGTCCGCCACGCGAGCCCGTTCCACCACGCCGGCTCGGAACCATCGGTCGGCCTCGTCCCGGCGCGCCGAGAGGGCCATCTGCCGGTAGCGCGTCCGCTCCGCCTCGCTGAGGCGTAGGACGTAGCCGTCTGCCATCCGGCCAAGCTATCCCAGGCCTCGTCGCGCTCGTGAGGCCCGTACCACGGCCGCCCGCCGGGCTGAGCCTCAACGAGGGCGGGGCTCGAGGGCAGCCGTCGTGTAGCTCACTGTCGGGTCCCACAGGATCCAGCTCTCGACGCCGGCGGCGGCGGCGGCGTCGATCTGGGCCCTCACCTGGGCGGGGCCGTAGACCACACCCATGCTGAAGTCCTGCAGCCAGGGCATCAGTGTGGCTCCGCTTCCCTCGACCGCCTTGGAGAAGTCCTCCAGCGACCGGGCCACGATCTGGGCCGGCTCTCGGTTCGGGTCGGCCACGCCGTACTCGCCCCGGTTCCAATGCGACGGGTACAGCATGGGGGCCACGTAGTCCACGTGGCGGGCAAGTCGGGGTATGTCCTGGGCGATCTGCTGGGGCCGTGTGGTGGCTATCCCGTAGACCGACGCGCCTTGGAAAGCACCCTCCGCCCGGACGCGGGCGTGGCTGTCGGCCAGGAAGCTCACGATGGCGTCCTCCGGTGTGCCCGAGAGGCCCGCGAAGCGCATCTGGTCGACCGGGCCGTCGGGACGGCGGACATAGTCGTAGAGAATGTCGTCGACGCCGGCGCGTGCCGCCTCGACCGCCAAGTCGATGTTGTACTGGCGGACGACGGGATTGGCCGGGTTGGTGAACCCTCCGTACTTGGCGTAGCGCCCGCCCGACGGTGTCTGTGTGACCTGGTCACGGTCACCCGCCTTCCAAGCTGCGTCGGTCAGCACTGGGTCCCGAAAGGCGACGATGCGCCCGATCACCCGAGCTTTGCGCCCGTGCAGATCGGTCACCGCCTGGCGCAGGTCGTAGATCCCCTTGCTGGCGCCGATGACGCGGGCCAGCGGCACCTGTGATTCGTAGCCAACGACGCCCGACTCGTCCTTGAGGTCGAGCTGGACGGTGTCGATGCGCCCGGAGTCGATGAGCGCCAGCACCGGGTCTCGCAGCGAGGGTGCCGCCCAGGCGCTGGCGGTGACGTGCACGGCCCGTCCACCCGGGTGGGCGACGTCGACGGGGACGTCCATGGTGGCGGTGTTGCCGGCCCGGTCGGTGGCCACCAGGTGCACCGGCCCCGGCGGTGGGCGCTCGTAACGCAGCCGGAACTCACCGTCGTCGAGCGGGACGGGCTTGGCGTCGGCAGTGAGCCCCGCGCCGGCTTCCACCCTTCCCGTGAGCTCGAAAGGTGAGCCCATGGCCACCTCCCCGGGTGGTGGGCTGGCCGACAGACTGGGGGGCACGGTGTCGACCCGGAAGCGCTTGGTGTCCTTGGCCGCCCAGAACGGGAACCGTCGCCGGACGGAAGCCGTAAGACGGTGATCGCCATCGGCCAGCTTCTCCGGTCGAACCAGGAGCGCCTCCGCGTCGCTGGCTTTGCGGTCCTTCACCTCGCGTCCGTCCACCGTCACCGTGGCGCCGCGGTTATCTCCCTTCGGGGAGAACCGCACCGCCACCTCCAGCCGCTCCATCTCGGCGGCGTTCAACAACCCATCGTCCATCTCGTCGCTCGCCACGTCCACGGTGGCCGAGGCCAGACCGCTTCTGACGAACGACACCGGAGTGGCCACCGCCAGCAGGCCGAGGGTGGTGAACACCACGTAGCCACGGCGGGTGACGCGCAGCCGGCGCCTGCGAACCGGGTACCGCGGCGGCAACCTCGATTGTCGGACGAACGCCACGCTCCATTGTGCTCATCCGCACACATAGAGTCGATTCGCGGCGGAGACGTTTCGCCGCCGTGGACGAGCTTCACAGGGCCGAACCCCCAACGCCCAGCATTCCCCGGCCCCATGGGAGGTCCGGCTCGACGCACCTTGGACAGCTAGGGGACGGGCCCTATGACGGCGAGGCCGGCAAGCTCAGTGTCCAAGGGCGAGGGGAGCTCTTGGACAGGTACGCCGGCGTGCTCTGGAAGGACCGTGGAAGGCTGGGCGAATCTCCGGGGTCGGTAGCGGAACTGGCCCAGCCAGTTGCTGCATGTACCCCGACGGACCCGACCCTCGAGCACGATGTGCCTTCCCAAGGTTGCGGCATAGACGACGACGTTGAGCGTGGTGATCAGCGCGCCGTACAGGTAGCCAGCGGATTCTGCTCACCGGCCTCGGTTGCCCCTGAGGGACTGGCACGACAGCCGTGAGGTCCTGCCGCCTTCGCCGAGGCGCGTACCGTTCTTGTCACGGCGTTCACATCGGCGACCTGTTCCTGGCTCGGCCGTGCCCTACACCTCGGCGTCGTCGTCAGCCCCTTCCCCGACGTCGGCGATGCGCCACTTCAGCTGGAACTCGACCTCCTGCTCCGCGTCACCTCGCTCGTGCTCGACGCTGATCTCGGCCCGTCGAGGAACGTTGATGCGCTGGCCGGCGACCTGGATGCGGAACGGCTCGCCGGACTCGATGGCGTCGGCGAGCCGGCGGAGCTTGGCGGCAAACTCCGGCACTGAGTAGTTGCGTTCGACGTCGCGGGTTCCCTCTGCCACTCTGAACCTCCCTGTCCTGGCGCCGATCCTTCCATGACGCCGTACGACCCGTGACGCCGAAGCGCCTGTTGGCCCGTCTGGACACCGGCTGAATGCGTCGCCACGCCAACCCGGGCGGGAGATCGGGGTGCAGGTCTCCACGGCCCCCCGAGTCTCAGGCCCGCTGCAGGACATGCCTGGCAAAGATCCCGTCGTCCGAATAGGTGGCCTTGAGGATCTCGAAGCCGCTTCGTCGGATCATCGGCTCGAGGACCCAGGTGAACGTCGAGTTCTCGTCACGGACGTGTTCCTCCAACTCGGCGCGGGTCCAAGCGCGCGTGCCCTCGCTTCCTCCGGTCGCGCACCATGCCTCGACACGGTCCTCGGCCTCGTCCGGAGCGAAGTCGTACACGACGTCCCACAGGCGCAGCATCCCCGCTGGACGGAGCATCTGGTGGATTCGAGCCAGGGCAACGGCCTTCCAGAAGTCGGGAAGGTGGTGCAGGGCGTACCGGGAGTAGACGAAGTCGGCGGGCGCACCCACGTGGTCGTAGGTGAGGAAGCCCGCCTGCACGATCTCGATGTTGCCGGCGCCGGCCGCAGCTGCGTTGACTTCGAGCGTCCGCAGCATCACAGGGGAGACGTCCACCGCCACCACACGCTGGCACGAGCCGGCAACGCCGATGGCGAACTGCCCGGTCCCCGCTCCCAGATCCACAACGGTCGACCGGCTGTTCAACCCGAGGGACTTGAGAAGAGCGACCTCCTCCTCGCCCTCGGCATCCATCTTCTGGTCGTAGCGGGCGACATGGCCGGCGTCGAGGTTCTCTCTTCCGGCGAACGCCGTCTCCTCGAGCAGCCACCCCGGACGAGCCCTGACCTCATCACCCGACGCCATCACCCCAGCATGGCAAACGGACCGCGACGCCCTGGGGCCGGCGACGGTTTGACGTGATCGCCATCGACGGCATCGCGGTGCGCTACCGGCCGGGCGCTCGGTACTGGACCTGCTGGGCCTTGCGCAGGGCATCCATCGTTTCGTCGACAGTCAGAGACTGCTCGGGCAGGATGAGCAGGAACTCCCTCTCCCCCGTAGCGGTAGGCGCGGTCACCTTGTCGGGTCTGGTCGGTCCAGGGCGGCCACCGCCCTGAGTATCTCGCCTCCGGCCTGGTGGCCGCAGGAGTCGGTTGCTTCCGGTAGCGGGCGTGCTCGCCATGAAGCGCGGTCACCCGCTGGCAGCGACCAGCTGTCAACGGCGCCTGAAGCGTGACCCCTTTCCGACGGTTTGAAATTTCAACGGGCATGGAGTTCGGTCGAGCGTGCGTCAACACGATGACGGGACCCCTGTTTGATGGTCCACCTGACCTGACCACTTTCCGGGGGCCCGTCACGGCCTCGGACGTTGCCGACGTAGAGGTTCGCGTGGCGCCTGCTCGAACAGGTCGGCCCCGGGGTGGGGCCGTGGTCAGCGTCAGCGCCGCCGGTCTTCTTGGCCAGGTTGCCGACTGCCAGGGATGTGAGGACTGATCAGAGAATGCCGGGGCACTGACTGGATGCCTCGGTCCGGGCTGGCTCACCCGTCGGCACCAGGAGGGTGGCGATGCTTTCCGAGACGGTCGTTCCTTCGTTCCTGACCACCGCCGGTTCCGTTCCCTCGACGAAGCCCTGGCCGGCTGTGTACCGGCGAGGGGTGCAACTGGCATCGTAAACCGTCACGGTTCCGGTCTTCACAATTACGAACACCGGACCCGGATGGCTGTGCCATCCGGACGTCCCTCCTGGCTGGAAGGTGACAGTTTGAGTGATGACCTCAAACGGTTCCTTGGTCTGGAGCTTGATCGCCTTGGTCTTGATCTTGACGTCCTCCGAAATGAGTGCTCGACCGATCACCGTGGTCGACGACCCCGAGCTCGGAGTTGCATTGCCGATGGCAACGCCTGTCGCTGTCGCTGTCATGACGACGGCCGCGATCACCACCGCCCTCCTCGTTCGCCCAAGCCTTCGCCCAGTCATTGCCCCTTCCTTTCGAGCGTGCCCGCCGCTGCTTAGTGGACAGGACATCGCTCCTCGTCCCATCGTGTTTACACCATACGAGCGACGACAGCCCTAAACGAGCGCCCGCACACGATCCGATCCGGCACTATCTGTCCCCGACCAAGTGTGATCATCCGAGCGTGCGCCCTATTTGGCTCGGCGCTCTGAACGGGGCGCGGCACCGAATTGAGGGCGCTCTCGTGGATGACGCGGGCGCGAGACCATGCCGTTGGTGCTGCTCCTCGTGCACCGCTGCGGCGCAGCCACGGGGAATGGGTGAAGTGGGCCGCTCACGACCAGTGCCCGAGAGTTCGTTCTAGGGGGCCAGCCGCTCGGAGCCGGTCCGCCGCAGCCAACTGAGTGCGCCGATAGACGTCTATGACAGCGGCCGGACCCGGAGTGCGTGGGGGTCGGCCGTCTCGACTCCGCCCACGACTCTGCTGATGCGCGCCACGGCGTGAAGGTCACCGCCGGCGCCGCCCCGCTGCACCCGCAACACCCCGACGCCAGGCGTGGAGCCCACGGCGTTGTTCACGCCGGGCACGTTGGCCGTAAGGGGATTGGGCCCTCGCAGCGAGACGTAGATGCGGTTGCCGCTGGGGGAGACGTCCAGCAGGTCCGGAGCGGGGTCGGAGCTGAGCCCTCCCACCAGGTCGATCTCGCCGACAACCACGTCCCTAGCCGTGTCCACGACCACGATCCGGTTGGCGGCCCGGTCGGCCACCCACACGTAGCGCTGTCCCCTCGCGAGCGTGGCCCCGTGGGAGTCCACGAAGCCGCGGCTGTCATGGCTGAACACCAACGTGGGCGCCGGCTGGTTGGGAGGGTTGGGAGAGCCCGAGAAGCCGGCCAGGGCGAAGGCGTACAGGTCGGCCTCCAGTGGGTTGGCGGCGGTCCCTCCGCCCGAGTTGATGTACATCTTCCCGGCCGCCTCCACGCCCCCGCAGCCGTTCGGGTGCACGGTCGCCCGGTCGTACTCGGCCACGATGGCCATGGGGGTGCGCCTGCTGTCGACGACGAAGAGACCACCGCCCCGCAGGGTGACGAAGGTCAGGCGGCCGGTGGAGTCGATGACGGGGCAGATCGGCGCGTTGTCCGGCCGCAGGAGCGGGTCCTGGCAGGGAACGCCGTTGGGCGTGGTGCATCCGGCCAGGTCGAGGGTGGCGGCCTGGTCGAGGACGAAGGCGTTCGTGGCGTAGTCGGTGTTGATCCGCTGGAGGAGCTTGCCGTTCTGGTTGGCCACGACCACGTAGCGGTCGTCGGGGGAGGGGACGGCGGCATGGGCTTGCGCGCCCACGTCGACACAGCCCACCGGGGCGCGGGTGACGGCGTCCAGGAACAACACGTGGCCCGTGGCGACGTAGGAGATGATGGCGTGGGTGTAGGAGGCGTTGAACAGCAGCATGTGTGGCCGGCGAGGGGCGCTTCCGGTGGCGGCCACGCAGAGCTCTCGGGCCGAGCCACCCAGGTCGATCACCTCCGGCTCCGCCTTGGCCGCGGCCCTGCCGGCGAGCTTGGACCCTGGGTAGATATACAGGGTGCCGCCCCCATCGGGGCGGGTGTCGGACTGGTCGATCACCCAAACCTCGTGGTTGCCACCGCGGGCCGCAGCCTGGGTGTCGGTGGGGCCGAGGACGACGGTGAAGACCAGAACCATTGTCGCCACAGCCCATCGCCGAAGCTTCATCCTGTGATCCCCCTTCTCTTCGGCGGCCTCCTCCGATCGACATTATACGGCGCGGTCCGCTATTGCCCGCTTGCCCAGCGGGAGCAGTACGTATTCGGCGAGGAGTATCGTTCGGCGTTCGTCGGGAGGATGTCCCACTTGGCGTGGAACTTCGGTAGCGGCCCCGATGACTTCTATGCGGCCACCTCCTTCTTCTGATCGTACTTGTGGGGTGTGACGGTCTCGGCGACGTGGGCGTCAAGAGCGGCTCGA
>JALZJC010000130.1 GCA_030859945.1 Actinomycetota bacterium
AGTGTCGCCAGAAGCGTGAGTTCGAGGGCAACGAGGTCGAGATGGCCAACGGTCGTCGCGCCGCCCAGGGCACCTGTCCGGAGTGCGGCACCAAGATGAACCGGATGCTGAGCAGCAAGAGCTGACGTCCGGGATCCGGAAGGCGGTGGAGCGGGTACCGTTCCGCCGGTGCCCACCCAGCCGTCCAAGGATCTCCTGGCCGTCCCCAACCCTCATCCGGGCCGGGACTACGAGGTGCGCTGCGCGTCTCCCGAGCTGACCTGTGTGTGCCCCATGACAGGTCAACCCGACTTCGCAACGGTCACCATCGCCTATGTGCCCCACGAGCGCATCGTGGAGCTCAAGTCCCTGAAGCTGTACCTGTGGAGCTTCCGGGACGAGGGCGCCTTTCACGAGGACGTCACCAACCGAATCCTCGACGACCTGGTGGCCTGTCTGGCCCCGCGGCGAATGACGGTCACCACGGACTGGCTGGTCCGGGGGGGCATCCACACGGTGGTGGAGGCCTCACATCCCTGAGGGCAGCTCCGACGGCCGCCTTCCGAAGGCGGTGGGCCACATCGAGGAGGGCATCCACACCGGTCTCCACGTCGGCGCCCAGATGGCCGTCACCGTGGACGGGCAGACGGTGGCCGGCCTGGCCCTCGGCACCGCCTGTCCCGGGGTGGCCATGAGCCGGGACACGCTCCTCCCCTGGTTCTCGGCCACCAAGGCCCTCACGGCGGCAGCCGTGCTGCAGCAGTGGGAGCGCGGAGGCCTCGACCTCGACGACCCCGTGGCCCGCCATGTCCCCGCCTTCGCGGCCGGCGGGAAGGAGCGGGTCTCCGTTCGCCACCTGCTCACCCACACCGGCGGGCTCCGCCCTACCGACGACTGGGTCCAGGAGGCATGCGCAGCGGCTCTGGCCGACGGCTGGGAGCCGGGCCGCCGGGCTGCCTACCGCCCACGCGGCGCCTTCGCCGTGCTCGCCGAGGTCGTCCGCCGTCTGGACGGGCGCAGCATCGAGGACTACGTGAGCGAGGAGCTGTTCGAGCCACTGGGCATGGCCGACTCCTGGCTGGCCATGACGCCGGGTCGCCATGCGGCCTACGGCGAGCGCATGGGGTGCATGCACGCCACATCGGGGGGCCGGCCCGAGGTGATCCCCGAGCTGGCGGGCGCAGAGGCCCGGGCCCGGGCCCAGCCCAGCCTGAGCGGCGTGGGTCCCATGGACGACCTGGTGCGCTTCTACGGCATGCTCCTCGGGAAAGGGGAGCTCGACGGTGTGCGAGTCCTGTCCCCTCAGACGACGGAGGCCATGTGCGCCCGTCACCGGGTCGGGCTGCGGGACGAGACTTTCGGGACGGTGATCGACTGGGGCCTCGGTGTGATGGTGAACTCGTGGCACTACCGGAAGAAGCCGGCGCCCTACGGATACGGCGACCATGCCTCCTACCGGGCCTTCGGTCACGGTGGGAGCCAGTCGTCCATGGCCTTCGCCGACCCGGAGCACGCTCTGGCCGTGGCGCTGGTGTTCAACGGCATGGCCGGCGAGGCCGCCAATCACCGGCGCACCCAGGCGGTGGTCACCGCGCTGTACGAGGACCTGGGGTTGGACCGAGCGAAGGCCTCAGGGGCGGTGTGACCATTCCGGGTCCGATGCGTCCAAGCTGGGGATGACCGTGAGACGCCGGAGCACCGCCGGGCGCGGCACCGTCCTCGCCGCTCTGGCCCTGGTGGGCCTGATGGCCTGCGGCAGTGAGCAGCGAGCACGAGAGACGCCTTCGTCCACGGGCCCGGCTTCCACCCCCTCCACCAAGTCTGCCCCGACCGCCACCTCGACCACGGCGGCATCCACGGTGGCCGCCTTCGCCGGGATCTGGCCGTTCACGTCTCAGGCCGAGGTGGACGCCTACGCCGCCGGCCCGGAGCGCGCCTACCGCGATCCCTCGACCACCGCACGGCAGTTCGCGGCCCGGTACGTGGGCATGGAGGATCCCGCCGCCTTCGGCTTCAGGGCCAGCGGCTCAGGAGGAGATGTGGGTGTGGGGCCCGGGGTGGGCGAAGGCGGTCGGCGGCTGGAGAACCCGAAGCCCACCACCGTCGTCCTCCTCGAGCAGCTGGGTCCGAAGGGCCCGTCGGGGCCCTGGTCGGTGGTGGCTGCCCGCAGCCCCGCCATCGAGCTGAAGTCGCCTGCCGCCGGCTCGGCCGTCTCCTCACCCGTCACCCTCACGGGCCGGGCCAATGCCTTCGAAGGGACCGTCGCCGTCCAAGTGAAGGAGGACGGCATGTTGGCCAGCCAGTCTCTGGGTAAGGGTTTCGTCACCGCCAGCGGCGGCCCCGCCGGCGAGCTCGGCCCCTTCCGGGACGAGGTGAGCTTCCGGACGCCCACCAAGCCGGGCGGCGCCATCGTCTTGTACGAGGGGTCCGCCGCCGACGGCCAGGGAGTACTTCGAGCCACCGTCGTGAGGGTGCTCTTCGCCACCTAGACGCCAACCGCCCACCGGTCGGGACGTGCTCCAGCGAGCCCCTCAAGGTCTCGGGGTTCAGCGTACGAAGAGGTGCCAGCCCACCCAGAGCCAGCTCAGGAGGATGGCGGCTCGAGCGCCTCGATGCCGCAAGGCGACGTCGACGACGTCGGCCAATGTGGCCTGGTCCCCGCTCCCTAGGCGAGCCCTCAGCTCGAGGACGACCCCGGCGGCCAGGAGCACGGCGAATCCGCACAGGAGCACCGTGGCGCTGAGTGACGGGCCGGTCATCGTGAGGCCAGCCGCCAGCCAAGCGCCAGCCACGCCAGGAAGGCGCCGGCCTCCACCAGCCGAGGGCGGAGCGCGACGTCGGCGATCGAGCTGAGGGTGGGATGGGTGGAACGGGGAGAGAGGCTGTAGGCGAGCAGCTCCCACGCAAGGAGCGCCCCGATGACCACCGCCCATGGCGCCAGGCCCACAGGCCCGACCGGGCCCGCGGGTCGCCGGGGCCGCGTCCAGGACGCCCAGGCCAGGGTCAGCGATCCTGCCGCCGCCACGGCCACCAGAGCCCGAGGGGTGAAGTGGGCCAGACCTGCGACCCACCAGGCGTAGGCGGCGACCACCGGCGCCAGCGCGACCCGGCTCACGTCCTCTTGGCGCCCGGGTCGGTGCCGTCCGGGCCTGGATCCCGGTCCTACAGGTGCTCGGCCGCGGCCTTCTGCACGGCGGCCACGATGGGGTCCCAATCGGCTCCTGGTGCTCGGGAGACGGTGACGAAGTCGTTCACTCCGAAGATGGAGGCGACCCCGCCGGCGGCGAACACCTCCTGGGCGAACTCGTTGTCCTCGGCCTCGGCGGCGCCGTTGACGCTGAGGGTCTCCGACAGCGTGACGTCGAGCTGGAAGCGGAGGGCGTTGGGGTTGGGCGAGGGTTCGGGCGTGGCGGTGGCCATGGGATGATGCTAGAGCCAGCCCGGGGGGCAGGGCTCGACGGTAGATTTGTCGGCTGTGAGCCGGCGCTACTGGATGGAGACGCTCGGCTGTCCCAAGAACCAGGTCGACTCGGACAAGCTGGCCGGGACGCTGCAGGCGGACGGGCTCGTGGCCGCGGCCACGCCCGAGGACGCGGAGCTGATCGTGGTGAACACCTGCGCCTTCGTGGAGTCGGCTCGCCAGGAGTCGGTCGACACGGTGCTGGCCGCGGCCGGCGCCCGGCGCCCCGGCGCCCGGCTGGTGGTCACCGGTTGCATGGCCGAGCGTTACGGCGAGGAGCTGGCCCGGGCTCTGCCCGAGGTGGACCTGGTGGCGGGTTTCGGGGTACCGGTCTCGCTGAGCCCGAAGCCGGGCCCGGCCACGAGCACGAAGGCGGCCGTGCCCGCTCTGGACCTGCTCAACCTGGCCCGCCCGAGGCCGGCGGCGCCGTGGGCCTACGTGAAGATCGCCGAGGGTTGTGACCGGGCCTGTGGCTTCTGCGCCATCCCCTCGTTCCGGGGCAGACAGCGGTCCCGCTCGCCGGAGTCCATCCTCCACGAGGTCGAGGGGCTCGGGGTCAGCGAGGTGGTGCTGGTGGCCCAGGACCTCGCCTCCTACGGGAGGGACGTCGCCGGCCTCGGAGCAGGCGCCATCGTCCCCCTGGTCCGGGCCGTGGCCGCGCGGGTGCCGCGCACGCGCCTGCTGTACCTCTACCCCTCCGACCTCGGCGACGACCTGGTGGATGCCATCGGCGCCACCGGGGTGCCCTACTTCGACCTGTCGTTGCAGCACGCTTCGAGGCCGCTGCTCCGGCGCATGCGGCGGTGGGGCGACGGGGAGCGGTTCCTCGGCCGCATCGAGCAGATCAGGCGGCGCTGGCCCGGATCCGCCTTCCGGTCCAACTTCATCGTCGGGTACCCCGGCGAGAGCGAGGCCGATCACGACGTGCTGCTGCGCTTCGTGGACCAGGCCCAGCTCGACTGGTGTGGCTTCTTCGCCTACTCCAGGGAGGAGGGAACGCTGGCCGCGGACCTCCCGGACCAGGTCCAACCTGCGCTGGTGACCGAGCGCCTGAGGGAGCTCACCGAGCTCCAGGACGCCATCACCGCCCGCCGGCGCCAGGACCTGGTGGGCGACAAGGTGGAGGTGCTGGTGGACAGCCCCGGGGTGGGCCGCAGCCACCGGGAGGCTCCCGAGATCGACGGCGTGGTCCGGGTGCCCCGTCGCCTGGCCGTGGGCGGGGTGGCCACGGTCGTGGTCACGGGGGCCGAGGGGCCCGACCTCGAGGCCGAGGCGGTGTGAGCCTTGGCCACTGAGGCCTTCGGCCCATCGGCGCTGGCCACCCCGGCCAACGCCGTCACCGCCGCCCGGCTGCTGGTGACGCCGGTGCTGTTGGTGCTGATCCTCGGCGAGGGTGACTCGTGGCCCGCCTTCGGGGCCTGGACCGTGTTGTGCGGGACCGACTGGGTGGACGGGTACGTGGCTCGGCGCCAGGGTGTCACCCGCTCGGGCGCCTTCCTCGACCCGTTGGCTGACAAGATTCTCGTCCTGGGGGCCATGTTCGCCCTCGTGGCGGAGCACTCGTTCTGGTGGGTGCCGGTCACGGTGATGACCGTTCGCGAGGTGGTCATCAGCCTCTACCGAACCTGGATGGCCCGGCGCGGCGTCTCGGTGCCGGCGAGGTGGTGGGCCAAGGTCAAGACCGTGGTCCAGCAGTTCGCAGTGGCCTTCGCCCTCTTCCCGCCCACCGCCGACCACCGCTGGTGGGCCAATGGATGGCTGTGGGCCGGGGTGGCTCTGGCCGTCATCACCGGCGCCCAGTACCTCCTAGACGGCAACAAGGCGGCGACGGCCCCGGCGGACTGAGCACGTGCGCTGCGAGGTGATCGCCGTCGGCACCGAGCTGTTGCTGGGCCATGTGGTGGACACCAACTCGGCATGGCTGGGCCAGCGCCTGGCCGAGGCCGGCATCGACTGCCACGTCCAGACGAGGGTCGGTGACAACCGGGACCGCATTGCCGCCGCCCTGCGAGCTGCCCTCGTTCGCAGTGAGGCGGTGATCGTCTGCGGGGGCCTCGGGCCCACGCCCGACGACATCACCCGGGAGTCCGTCGCCCAGGTGACGGGAGCGGCCCTGGAGCGCGACGACGAGCTCGTGGCGCGCATCCGGGCCATCTTCGACGCCCGGGGCCGGCAGATGTCGCCGAGCAACGAGCGCCAGGCCTACGTGCCTCGGGGAGCGGAGGTGATCCCCCAGACCATGGGAACGGCGCCCGGGCTGGTTTGCACGGTGGGGGAGCGGGTGGTCTACGCAGTACCGGGGGTGCCGGCCGAGATGGCCGAGATGGTGGAGCGGGCCGTCATTCCCGATCTGCGGGCTCGAGCCGCCAGATCAGGGAACACTGCCACCATCGTCTCTCGGGTCCTGCTCACCTGGGGCATGCCCGAGTCGTCGCTGGCCGAGGCGTTGTCCCCTCGCCTGGCAGCTCTCGACCACAGGGCCGGGGAGCTCACCATGGCCTTCGTGGCCGCGGAGATGGAGGGGGTCAAGGTCCGTCTCACCGCCAAGGCCGGCAGTGACGCCGCGGCCCGGGTGTTGCTCGACGCCGAGGAGCGCGAGGTGCGATCGCTGCTGGGTACGCGGGTGTTCGGGGCCGACGACGAGACCATGGAGGCCGTCATCGGCTCCCTGCTCGGGCGACGGGGGCTGTCCCTCGGCCTGGCTGAGTCGCTGACAGGCGGCCTCCTGGCTTCCCGTCTGGTCGGCGTCCCCGGGGCCAGCGCCTGGTTCCGGGGATCGGTCGTGGCCTACGACGCCGGCGTCAAGCACGGCGTTCTCGGAGTTCCCGTGGGACCGGTGGTGTCCGAGGAGGCGGCGGCGGCCATGGCCGAAGGGGCGGCCAGGGTCCTCGGTGCGGACGTCGGCCTCGGCATCACCGGCGTGGCCGGCCCCGACCCACAGGAGGGTGTGGCCCCGGGAACGGTGTTCATGGGCCTTCGTGTGGGTCCCTCCACCCGAACGGCTCGTTTCCTGCTTCCCGGGGACCGGGAACGCGTCCGCCAGCACGCCGCCCTCTCCGCCCTTGACGTTCTGCGCCGGGATCTCAGCGAGCGGTCGGCAGGACCCGGACCGTGAGCGACGTCATGACGCGAAGAAACCGCCGGCACTCAGGCCGACGGCTTCTTTTCTCGGGCCAGGGTCTCTGGCGGGGAGGGTCAGAGGGGGCGAACGTTCTGCGCCTCCTCGCCCTTGCGGCCGGGCGCCACGTCGAACTCGACCTGCTGCCCCTCTTCGAGCGACCGGTAGCCGCTTCCCTGGATGTTCGAGTAATGGACGAAGACGTCGTCGCCCTGCTCACGGGAGATGAAGCCGAAGCCCTTCTCGGAGTTGAAGAACTTCACGGTTCCAGTTGCCAACGCTTTTCTCTTCTCTCTTCACTGCGAGCAGTCCGAGTGACTATCTCGTAGCCCCAACTGTAGGGTCCCGGCGCCCGAGTGGCGAACGCGACCTCGGAAGATGGGTTCCGTGGCCTCAGTCGACGCGAAGGCGATCCCGAAGCTCGTCGCGACGTGCCTCGAAGTCCTCGAGGCTCACCTCGCCGTCCTCGTATGCCTGGTGGAGGCCGGCCAGGGCGGCCAGGACGCGTTCCTGGTCGTATGCCTCCGTCGATTCCGGGACCGGAGACTCGTTGTCCCGTGTCGCCCGGCGCTCCCGCTTGGCCGCGGCTTTGGCCTGCTTGTCCCCCTCCCGCTGGCGTTTGGAGAACGTGGCGCGTTGTTTGCTCATGGTTTCCCTCCCTACACGGTGGCGCCGACCGGCGACGCCAGCGAGGTGAGGTCGGCCAGGCGCGGGTCGTTCGAGAAGACCTCGACGATGGGCTGGTCGACACCGAGCCGCCGCTGCAGTCGCTCCACGTCGGTGACCTGGTCCCACAGCACGAAGGTGGCCACCGTGCCGGCCCGTCCCGCCCGGGCCGTGCGGCCCGAGCGGTGCAGGTAGGCCTTGTGGTCCTCGGGCGGGTCGAAGTGGATGACCACGTCGATGTCGTCGACGTGGATCCCCCGGGCGGCCACGTCGGTGGCCACCAGAGCCTCGACCTTGCCGGCGGCGAAGTTCTGCAGGGCGCGCCCCCGGGCACTCTGGCGAAGATCGCCATGGATCGCCTCCGTCCGCACCGCCTCCTTGGAGAGCTGGGCCGCGAGCCGGTCCGCGCCCCGCTTGGTGCGTACGAAGACCAGGGTGCGCGACGTCGAGCGGGCGATGGAGGCCACCACCCGCACGCGGTCCATCTGGTGCACGGCGAGGAAGCAGTGGGTCATGTCCTCCACCGTCGGGGCGTCCGTCTCCACGGAGTGAAGTACGGGCTGGCTCAGGTAGCGGCGGACGAGGCCGTCGACCTGGCCGTCGAGCGTGGCCGAGAAGAGGAGCAGCTGTTGGCGGCGGTCGTTGAAGTGGCGCAGGAGCCATTCGACCTGGGGCAGGAAGCCGAGGTCGGCCATGCGGTCGGCCTCGTCGATGACGGCTGTCTCTATCCGATCCAGGGAGATGGCTCGTCGCTCGATCAGGTCGATCAGGCGGCCGGGGGTGGCGACGACTATGTCGAGGCCCCGGCGGGCTGCCGTGATCTGACGGTCGAGAGCGACACCGCCGTAGATGGGGGCGACCCGCAGGCCGGCGGCCCGGGCCAGGGGCCGGAACACGTCCACGACCTGGAGGGCGAGCTCGCGCGTCGGCACCAGCACCAGCCCCCGCGGCGAGCGCTCGTCGCTGGGCCGCAGCCGCTGCACGAGCGGGATGGCGAAGGCGACGGTCTTGCCGGAGCCGGTCTGGGCCTTGCCGCACACGTCGCGCCCGGCCAGGGCGTCGGGCACGGTGAGGGCCTGGATGGGGAAGGGCTCGT
>JALZJC010000140.1 GCA_030859945.1 Actinomycetota bacterium
TAGTTCTTCTTCACTGCGGTCCCCTTCCTGGTCGGTTGTCTTCCAAGGACGCCCGACACCTACCACTCGGCAGGTCTCAGGCGGGGGACCGCTACTCAAACTTCCACGCTGGCCGGGACAACCTCGCTGTCACTCTCGTCAAGGACTGCACGAGGTGGCCTGGGCCGTTCGCAGCAGGGTTCCCGGCGGGTCGAGTCCACAAAAAGTCCACACTTCATCGCCCACCAGGTGGTCGCAGGGCGCAACAGCGGGTAAGAAAAAGCACCGCTGACCTGCGACTTTGTGTCAAAGCACCAGGTCTTGGGGCTGCCCGCATCTGACTACGGATCAGAAGGTTGGGGGTTCGAATCCCTCCGAGCGCGCTGCATCAGCCAGGTCAGCCGGCTTTTCTCCGGCAGTGCCGCTCTGGCCGCAGGCGCCGTGAGAACATTTTGAGAACCAAACCGGCTCTCGAGGGGTCCTCAACGTGGCGAGGAAGGCTGAAGGCGTCTACGCAGACGGGCAGGGCGGGTGGTACTTCAAGGTCACCCTGGGCAAGGACCCGCTGACCGGCCGGCGAGTCCAGGTCACCAAGCGAGGGTTTCGAAGCGCCGCCGAGGCGGGCCGAGCCCGCCGGGAGCTGGGCCGGGCCGACGCCGGCCTGGTGACGTCCACGCCGGCCGCCCTCACCGTAACCAGCTGCTCGACCTGTACCTCGACGGGCTCGACGCCGACGCCAAGCTGTCGGCGAAGACGCGGTTCGACTACCGCAAGTCGGCCGACAGCTACGTCCGGCCTCGGCTGGGCACCCGCAAGGTGCGAGACGTCACGCCCGAAGTGATCCTGGCCTGGCAACGCGCCCTGGCCAAGAACGGCAGCGTCAAGGGCGCCAAGCCGCTGGCGCCCAACACCATCCGCCTGGCCCGAGCACCGCTGGCCGGAGCGTTCAAGCTGGCCGTGGCCAGCGCGCTGGTGATCGTCAACCCGATGCAAGCGGCGCCCCGCCCATGCCTCGACGGTCCGTCCCGAAGCACTGGACTCCCGAGCAGGCCCGGGACTTCCTCGCCTTCATGGAGGGCGACCGGACGTACGCGGTTTGGGCCTTCCTCCTCGGCGCCGGCCTCCCGATCGGCGAGCTGGTGGCGCTGCGCTGGCCAAACGTCGACCTTGACCGCCGGGAGGCCCGCATCGTGGAGTTCTCCTCCACGCTCGGCTATGACGTGGTCCCGTCGACGGGCAAGAGCCGGGACGCGGTGCGCACCATCGATCTGGACGACGGGCTGGTGCGGGTCCTCCGAGCGCAGCGCAAGCAACAGGCCGAGGAGCGCCTGGCCACCGCCAGCTACGCCGAGAGCGGCCACGTCTTCACCAGGCCGGCCGGCGGCCCGTACCATCCGCAGGCGCTCTCCCGCCTGCTCGGGGAGCTGACGGCCGAGATGGGCCTGCCCCGCCTCACCGCTCACGGCCTGCGCCACACCAGCGCCACCCTGATGCTGGCCAACGGCGTACCGCCCAAGGTGGCCGCCGAGCGGCCTGGGGCACGCCGACCCGACGCTGTTCACCAACCTGTACAGCCACGTCACCCCGACTATGCAGCGGGAGGCGGCCGACAAGATCGGCAAGGCCCTCTTCAGCTGAGCCTGGGCTCCGGAGGGGAAGGCGTCCGTCGTCCATGAACCCGTGGCCGGTGCGGTTCAGCGAGCACGCCATCGACCGGATGCTCGAGTGGCGCCTCGACGTCGACGACGTGGAGGCCGTGCTCGCCAACGGCGAGACCATCGAGGAGTACGAAGACGGCAGCCGACTCCTGCTCGGGAGAACCGGCACCCGGCCGGTCCATGCCGTCGTGGCCGACGAGGAGGTCGCGGGTGTCACAATTGTGATCACCGTGTACGAGCCCGACCCCGAGCGCTGGGACGCCAGCTTCCGCCAGAGGCGGCGGCCATGAGGTGCGTCATCTGCCGCAATGGGGAGACGCTCCGGGGCCTCGCCGACAAAGCCGTGTCCCACGACGGGATGACGCTCGTGGTCAAGGACGTCCCCGCCGAGATCTGTGACAACTGCGGCGAGCACTACTTCGACGCCGAGGTGACCCGCCAGCTCTTGGAGCTGGCTCGAGAGGCGGCTGCGGCCGGCGTCGTGGTCGAGGTGCGCCACTACGCCCCGGCCTGAGGCAAGCCGGCTCCACAAGTCTCACCTCGGCTCCTGCCCCGGCTGCCGCACGCGTGTCCGGTCAATCCAGGCCGCGATCTCCACGGCGTCGAACCGGACGAAGCGCCCCACCTTCATGTACGGGATGCGATTCTCCGCCACGAGCCGGCGGATGAACCGCTGGGTCACGCCCAGGTGCTCGGCAAGGGTCGGGATTGTCCAGCAGCCGAGGCACGCCGGCCGCCGGCCTGAGTGCGCGCTGCTTGTCAGGGCTCTCGACCCCGGTCGTGTCCGTCATTGTCCGCGTTCCTTCCTGGGCACGCCCTGTGCCCTCGCCCTACTACCTGGCGTGCTTCCGAGCGAAACGCGACGCGGTTTTTTCGGAGAGCCGGAGATTTCTCGGCGGGCCGGCCATGCGGCTCCGCACGGCCGGGCCGAGGCCGAACGTCGAAGCGACAGACGATCACGCCCAGCACCGATGATCCGATCTACCGCCAGCGACCGTCAATGACCGCAAGAGACCGAGTCCAAGAAGCTCTGTCGCGAACCGTCCACAGGGACGCCAGTAGTAGGGCGAGATGGCAGCAGCGACGGACACATGTGCCCCCTTCGGTGCCCGGACCCGGCAGCGGTGCTGCTGATGCTCGGGCTGGCCAAGATGGGCGCCGCCAGCTGGGGTACTACGCGTCGGAGATCGGCGCCGGCCACGACGACTACTGGACCGCCGGCGGTGAGGAGGCGGGCCGCTGGGTCGGCGCGGGGTCCGCGGCAGCTGGTGTCGCCGGAAGGGCTGACCTCGAGCAGCTGGGCCTGCTGTTCGGCGAAGGCCGGCACCCTCTCTCGGGCAGGGTCCTCGGCCAGTCTGAGGGGAGCGGGACCACAGGCCACCCGGGACGATACGGGGGGTCAGCTGGACACGGCCCTTTGAGGTGCCGCGACGTCTGCGTCAGCCGGTGAACCGCGGCTGGATCCCCAGAGGGGTGGGAACAGGCGAGGTGCCGCTCCCGCCGGTGTTGGTCGTAGTGCTGCCCTGGTGGTGGTGCTGGTGGTGGCGCCGGCGGTGACGGTGAACACCGTCGGCAGGTACTCGAAGAAGGTGGAAACCTCGCCTCCAAACGGGCTCTCCGTGCATACGGCACTGACAGTGATCTTGTCGCCTGGTGCCAAACCGGCCGGGACCGTGAAGGTGGCGGTCCAGTTGCCGGTCGCTGCGAAAATGCCGGGCGCGAACTGCGGATCACTGGAGACGATCTCGTCGCCGCCGCCGGCCACGTCGACGTCGACCTCCTGGGTACCACCCAAGATTCCGCCGCTGCACAGTCCGTCCGGGTTCCCCGGATCGTTGCTCACGGTGACCGTGGTTCCCGCCGGACCGCTGGCGGGGACCAGGACCAGCGGCGGCCGGGCACCGGCATGGATGGGAGCGGCGCCCACAACCGTCGTCAGCGCGACCAGGCTCACCACCAGCCAGAACCGCCGCAACACCATGCCCCCCATCCGGGAACAAGGCCGCGCCCCTCGGCGCTCAGATGCGCCGGAACCTACCGGCGCACCCGGTCGTGGTCAGGTCCTCCTTACCTCGCCCGTCCCAGCGACAACGACGCTCGCTACTTCCTATGCCGCGGTCAGGGTGAGCGCAGCCGGACGAGGACCGCAGTGAGGAGAGCAGTCGCGCCAGTCGAAGAAGACCCCGACGTGCTCGAGGATCTCTCTCCGCCATCAAGCCAGGGTGCGCCCGAGGGAGCGGATCTCTTCCACGTCGTCGATGGCGCAGCCGGCGATGGCCTTGCCGATGAGCTGTACTGGGAGGGACGAGGGCTGGAGGGGCGTTCGCCGTCTCCTTCGCTCCTTGGTGCAGTGGCGCGTGGATGCGAGGTGGTACGCGCTGGCGCTCGGCGGTCCGATAGCCGTCGCCCTCGTCGCCGTGGCCGTCCACCGGCTCGTCGTTGGAAACGACGCCGAGTTCGGCGTGGAAGCGAGCACGATCCTTCTCGTGCCACTCGCGCTCGTGGCGGGACTGTTCACGGGGCCTTTCCAGGAGGAGCTGGGCTGGCGGGGCTTCGCCCTTCCCCGTCTCCTCGACCGCTGGAGCAGCCGGCGTGCCAGCCTGGTGCTCGGGACGGCTTGGGCCTGCTGGCACCTCCCCCTGTACGCCATCGACGCTGGTGGCCACGGACGGCCCCCCACTCGCGGTCTTCCTCATCTCCGTCCCAGCTCTGTCGATGCTCTACACGTGGTTCTGGTCTGGGTGGTCACTGGCGGTAGCTTGTTGATCGCTCTTCTCCTACACAGCGCCACCAACGTGGCTGGCGTGGTGCTTCTAAGCTAAGAGACGCGGGATCGGACTTTGGTCCCATAACGCTGGCCGCGGTGCTGACGGTGGCGCTTGCCGCCGTTGCCGCTCGCCACCTGGAGCGAGCTGAGCCACCCTCATGGGAGAAGCGCCGCCAATGAGAGGTCATTGCCGCGGTTTCTCGGCTCTGGTCTCATCTGGCCGGCGTTCCGGGGCGGGTCGCCAGCCGCCATTGGGGGCGAAGGGCCTCACGACCTCCGAAGGACGTATCTCGCGAACACGCCGTCATCGGAGTACACGGCTTCCTCAACGTGGAGGCCGGTTCGCTCCATCATCGGCTCGAGGAGCCAGCTGAAGGTCGAGTTCTCGTCTCTGACGTGCTCTTCGAGTTCCGCTCGGCTCCAGCCCTGCTCTGCATCAGGGCCCGCACTGGCGAACCAGGCTTCGAGGCGGTCCTCCGCCTCAGCGGGATCGAAGCTGTACACGGCGTCCCAGAGGCGAAACACGCCACCTGGTCGAAGCACGCGGCGGAGGCGGGCCAAAGCGACGGCCTTCCAGAAGTCGGGAAGGTGGTGGAGTGCGTAGCGGGAGTAGACCAAGTCTGCCAGGCCCCCCTGATGCTCGTAGCTCAGGACTCCGGCCTGCACGACCTCAACGTTGGTCAACCCCGCCTCAATGATCTTCGAACGCAGCCTGTTGAGCATGACGGGGGACACGTCCACGGCAACGACCCGTGCACAGGCGGAGGCCACGGCCAGAGCGAACTGCCCCGTCCCGGCGCCGACGTCGACGACGGTCGACTCGCGAGTGAGCCCCAGCTCCTGGCAGAGGAGAACCTCATCGGCCGCGCCAGCGTCCTCCTTTGCGTCGTAGCGCAGGACATGATCGCCATCGAGGTTCTCCCTCCCCGCATTGGCGAGCTCATCGAGCAGCCAGCCGGGGTGTGAGGTGGGTTCAAGATCCCGTGGCATGGCCATCATCGTGCCAGGACTCGACGGCCTCCCCGCGACCGGGTCATCTTGCTCTTCCCTGCGGCACGATGCGCGCGCCGTGGGTCCCCGATCTGCGGCAGGTGTGGGTCGGGCGCCTCCGCCAGCCGGAGTTCGATGACAGGGGGCCAGGCCGGCGCACCCCTAAGGCGCCGGCGCGAGACTTCGCGTCATGGTCGATCGTCGTCAAACGGTGGTGTTCCGCTGGCTGGCCACTGGTGATGCGGGTGATCTGGACGCCTTCGCAGTTCCGCCCGAGCGAGTGCAGGTAGCGGCGCTTTCGGGGAACGGTCAACGGCAAGCACGTGTCCTCGCGGGGCCCACGCGGTCGGCGACTGCGCGCGCTGCGGCACCGGGACCGCAGTCGATCTCGATGACCGAGTGGGTTGGTCAGCCGACGCGACGCCCATCGAGGAGCGTGAGCAACGTGGTCGTCGTCTTCCAGCTGCGAATCGTCACGCGCTGATACTCCGGGGTGCTGACGATGCGACTCATCCGGCTCTGTGCCCGCTGCTCGCTCACCCGCGCGAAGTAGAGCACGCCGGTGCCCGGCCAGGCCTGGTCAACGCCCTGGCGTAGCTCGACGACGCGCATGGCCTGCTGAGCCGAAAGCGCCGCCTTCAAGAAGATCACGTCAGAGTGGTAGGTGTCGGGCTCCGAGCCGAATCCGTCCGGAGCCCTATCGACGACGTTGCGGAGCTGCGCGTGCGACCGCACCACGACCACGAGCGGGAACCCGAACCGACGCTCGAGCATCGCCTCGATGTCGTCCTCCAAGGAGCGGCGCGGCGCGTCCGATTCGAAGAGCACGTTGCCAGACTGGATGTAGGTGCTGACCGCTTCGTATCCGTCGGCCTCGAACGCCTCTCGAAGGTCAGCCATGGCGATCATGTTGTGGCCGCCTACGTTGATCCCCCGAAGCAACGCCACGTATCGCGTCCTTCGCACGATCGGACCGTAGCGGGACCGGGAGCGTTCTTCATGTACCGGTCTGGGGCGCCCGACGAGCTCGGCACTCTTGCGGCGCGAAGTAGCTCACGCCGTCGTCAGGGAGCTCCCGTGGAGCAAACTCGTGCCGCACGTTGATGAACTGATCGGCGTCCTGGGCAGGCACAGCTACGGAATGCCTTCCTAGCGCGGCGAGCACGGTTCTCGAGCTCCCGTGGGAGGGCACGACCTCGTAGGCGGGGAGGAGCAGCGTCTGGGGATGTAGAGCTCGACGAGGACGTGGGCGGGCTGGGGCCCGAAGGCCATCGGATCACCGTTCGGCCCGACGGTCACCACCACGTTGACGCCGCGGTCTCTGATGCCGGCCGGCGCGGCTCGGAAGCCTCGTTGTCGTGAAGACCGCGGCGAACGTGAGTACACGAGTGGGCGTGCCGTGTTGTCGGCGATGTCGGCGGAAAGGCGCTGGTCGGGTTGCCCCGTCAAAGGGGACCGGTCGGAGTGGCTGGCGGATCTTGACGTGGTCACCCCCAGCGGCCTCCCCGGCGGCGCGGACCCCTGGCTTCGGGGAGCAGTCGAAGGCGTGGGTCACGTTCGGCACCCCGACCGCCGCCGCCGCGATTGGCGCCGCCAAGCGCCTGGCGCGACGGGCGCGCAACACCAAGCGCATCAGCCCGCACAGCAAGTCGTTCAACGTCGTCTTGAGCGGCGCAAACGAGGTGCCGGAACACGCACGCCAACGCGGATCGGGGAGGCGTCACCCTCCGTCTGATCCCCGGGCAGGAGGAGATCTGCTTCTCGTTCGGCGCGCTGACACTTACTGCCGGCGAGCCCCTTCCGTTCGCGGGGCACATCCATGAGGCCCCGGCCGGTCAGCCCGGCCCAGTCGTCACGCTGGTCGGCGGCACGAACGCCCCGACGAGCTACCCAACCGAGCGCCGCTGCGTTCTGGCCGACCGCGAGCTGATTCCGGACATCATGAAGAACCCGGAGAACTACTACGTGAACCTGCACAACGCACCACACCCACTTGGTGTCGTGCGCGGAGAGCTCGGGTAGCAGGAAGTCGCACGCGCCGGTCGGAGCGCGTGATCCTTTCGGCGTCCGCCATCTGTTGCGGCCCTCCCTTCATCCGGCAAGTGGATTAGCTGGCGCCGGCCACCGCGATCGAGCAGTCGTCGGACGCAGCCCGTGGTGCTCAACGTGAGTAGTCGGCCAGGCGGATCACGTCGAGCTGGAAGTGGTCGATCATCCAGCTCTCCAGGCACCCTCGGAACTGGCGCCGGTCAGTGTGGTCCAGAGATGGGCTGAGCACGGCGCGGAACCGGCTCTGGCCGATGCCCTCGAGCGGGCCGACGAGATCGGAGTTGACTTCGAGGCGGCATGACAGCAGCTGCGCCTCGGTCATCTCCGCGACGGTCTGGGTGGGTTCTCCACCCTTCGTCTTCGCCGCCACCACGAGCTCGATCAGCGAGCTCGGCGCCACCGGTTGGTGCGTGGACAGGGTGGCTTCCCGGAGCGCCAGCACGGCGATGGCGCCGACGAACACACCGACCGTCACCAACGACAGCCGGACAGCCCTTCTCGTCATCCGTGGCCGGCGCGCCGCAGCAGCTTGCGGATCTGGGCGTCGTCGGCGCCGGGGACCTCCTGGGCCAGCACGGTGACGTCGTCGACGACCAGGCCCCCGCGCGGATGGCTGATCGGGGCCAGCTGGCGCGCCAGGCGATGCTCGGCCTCTGCCGTGGCCGTCTTCGACGCGACCCGGTCGACCACCCATGCCACTGCGGAGATGATCATTCCCCCGCCGACGAGGAAGGTGATGAAGACGTTGAGGTCGCGGCCGGGCTCCTTGAGCCATTCGAAGCGGTTCGGCGAGACGGACCGAGTTTCCCGGAGGATCTCCGCCACCGCGGGGTCCATGGCGCCTCGGCCCTCGAGGCGGGCCAGGCGGCGCAACACGAGCGCAACGCCCAGACCCACCTCCGCCATCAGGAGGATCAACCCGAAGAACAGCGCTCGGTTCCACTCCCAGCGGTTGAGGGACACGACCATGTAGGCCCCGCTCGCCAGGAGCGTGCCCAAACCGGCGAGCCAGGCGATGACCTTCACTCGGGTACCCCCTCGTGAATCGTGACCTGTCCGCTGTCGCCGTTCACGGTGACGACCGCTCCCTCGGGAAGCTCCGATGTGGCCCCTGTGTAGCCGACCACGGTGGCGACGCCCGCTTCACGGGCAAGTATCGCCAGGTGCGACAGGACCGACCCGGTCTCGGCCACGATGCCGCCAAGGCGGGAGAGAAGCGGTCCCAGCCCGGGGGTCAGGGTCGTCGTGACCAGGATGGACCCGGCCGGCGGCTCGGCGGTGTCGTAGGTGACGGGTCCACTGGTGACGCCGCCCCCCGCGCCCGTCCCCCCACCCGCCTCGTGGGCGCTCTGGAGCGCGATGGCCTGGCCGAGATCTGAAATTTGAAAGCGTGCGGGAAGGGGCGCACCGAAGTCGTGCTCGTGCCCGGTGACCAGTGCCGGGACGACGACGGCGCACTTGGTGACCACGGCCTCGATGTGGCTGAGGCTCATGTGCCGGATCAGCTCCGGCTCGGGGAGGTCATCGGTGGCAGCCAGGCGCTCGCCGAGCGCCCACGCGGCTCGGCCCGACAGCTCCTGGAGCCAACGCACCCGGAGCCGGAGCGCTTCTCGCAGGATGCCGTTGTCGTTGCCGCTCTCGCCGTCCGCACCCATCGAGATCGTTGCCGCTACCGGCGGCAACTCGGGAGCCGGCGCCACCCGCGGCGCGGTGAGGCCGAGCACGACCGGGCTGCGGAAGAGGATCTCCTTGTCGCTCAAACCGTCCCGTCGGGCCTCGATGAGGACGCGGAGCGCCACTGACGCGCCGGTCATGCGGTTGTCCCCAGTGTCGGTGAGCATGCCCATGAGGATCTCGTGGGCATGGAGCGAGCGCAGGATCGTGTGGCTGCGGTGAAGTAGGGCGATGAGCTGGCGGCTGCTGAGCTCGGTGAGCGAAGGAACCTCCTCCAAGTCGGCATCGACGCGGTCGAGAAGGTTCTCGCCCAGTCGGGGCAGAGCCGCTCGGAGCCGACCGACCCGCCATGCGCCTCCCAGCCGGCGCACGTTCCGCACCGGGTTGAGTCGTTGCCCGAGGGTGCGCTTCGTGGCGATGTCACCCGAGAAGCGGAGGTCGATGGCCACGTGCCCCTGGACAGACACCACCACGTCGCTGGAGTCCACCTGGGCCCGGGTGGCGGTGCCGGCAAGCAGCACCGCTTGGCGGACGGCCTCCCGAAGGGGAGGGACCCACAGATCCCGCTCGAGCTCAGTGAGCGGCTCCGGGAACGTCTCCGCCACCGGTCCAGGCCCGAAGATCGGCCCTTGCGGCACACCCCGCACCTGGGTGGTGACCGGGCGCGACTGGAGCAACCAGAGCTTGCCCTCCCTGGTGATCGCCCACTCGACGTCCTGGGGCCCGGAGAACACCCGGGCCACTTCCTTCGACAGCGAGACCAGCCTGCGGAGGTCGGGGTGGGCCAGCTCAGGGCCGTCGTTGGCATCGAACTCCAGCACCTTGGCATCGCTGCCCAGCAGGTACCTCGAACCGTCCACCTCTCCACTCACGAGCGGCTCAGGACCACCTCGTACCGCGCTGACGACCCGGCGGTCGGCGCGACCGGTCACCGGGTCGATGCCGAACATGACCCCGCCCAAGTCGGGATCGATCAACGGCTGCACCAGGACGGCAATCGGCTGGTCGGCGGCGCCTGCCCGCACCCGGGAGTCGAGAACTGCCTTCACTGCGGTCACGAAGGCATCCAGCCCGCTGATGCCGATGACCGACTCGAACTGTCCCGCCATGGACGACTCGGCAGTGTCCTCCACCACAGACGAGCTGCGGGCCACGAGGCCGGTGTTGTCGCCGCCGGCCCGGCCGAAGGCCTCTCTCAGCGCAGGATGGGCGGCGACGTCGGCGCCGGAATCTACCGCTGCCGAGAAGGCCGTGGTCAGCACCACGCCGGGAAGAGTGGCCAGGCCGGCATTGGAGGCGCGCGCCAGTGCCGCAGCCTTGCCGCCGGTGAGCGCTGCGTCGAGGGCCGCTTCGTCCCGGAGGTTGACTACCAAGGGTCGCGGCTCTTCCACCGGCGGCGCCGGGCTGGTCGCCACCTGGTGAGGGCGGTCGCTCACGGAGTTCGGAACCCCGAGTCCTCGTGCCACATCGAGAGGAGCGGATCGTACCGTTCCCTTACGCGAACCCGCACGCCGTGGTGGGCAGGCAGCCGGCGCCTGATCGCCGCGGTTGGACAGGCTGCCCACGGCGCTTGACGGGCCTAGGCCGTCGGCTGAGCCCCGGCCAGGAACCGGCGAGCGAAGAAAAGGGGAGGCGGGCTCATCGCTGCGTGGCGAGGCGGCGGTCGACGGAGAACTCGCCCGAGACGCCCCGCAAGGTGACGTAGTCGACCACCTCGAGCTTCCCCTGCCGGAAGTGGAGGAGCTCGGCCTCATAGGGCGAGTGCGTCTCAATCGTGAAGCTGCCAAGGCCCGTAGCGCCCGTCGAGCCAACCGTCAGGACGAGGGTCCCGCCTTCCCTTGACCAGCCCCGCTGGTGCAGGTGGCCCACGACCACCACCGGCACTTTGCCTATGGCATCCTCGGCCAGGCGTCGGTCGTGAACGGCCAGCACCTCCGGGCGCTCCGCCGATGCCCTCGATGCGACGGCGGGCGAAGCACGTGCCTTGATGTCGGCGGCATCAGCGGGGTCGACCTCGTTGCTGGCGGTGAAGCTCGGGTCTGCCACCCCCAAGATCCTCACCCCGCCGATGGTGGCGATGCCGTCGGTGAGAACATTGAGATTGGCCACGGCAGCGAGGGCGGTGCGGTTGTCGGCCGAGTCGTGATTCCCGGGCACGAAGAGGTAGGGCACCGGAATGGCCCTGATGAGATCTCCGACCCGGGCTTCGATCGGGTAGCCGAAGCTGGTGAGGTCGCCGGTGTCGAGGATGGCGTCGGCACCGAAGCTCTCGGCCAACCGGCGCGCCACCTCGACCCCGAGCGGGTTTGAGTGGATGTCACTCACGTGGAGGATCGTCGTCTCGTCAGCGGTCGACTCCAGCCCTCCCTGGGCGGTAATGGCATAGAGGTCAGCAACCTGGGCGCCCAACCCCCGAACCCGGTCACGCACCTGCTCGAAACCCTGCACATGGCGACGGGCCGCAGACAGGATCGCCGGCGCCCGCTCGATGGCGCCCTGGAAGCGGGGGTGACCAAAGGCGTCCACGTCGAACTGCCGCCACGTCAGCCCACCCATGGCGGCTACGGCGACGAGGCCGCCGATCGCCCCGGCCAGGATGTGGCAAGACCTTCCCCGGAGCACGAGCAGGGCTCCCACCGCACCTGCCAGGGCGCCAACGGCAAGGCACCGGATGATGAAGCGGCGGAGGAGTGGTTGAAGATCTTGCCTGACCTCTTCGGCAAGGCGCTGCTCGGGGTCCGTGTCACTCAGCACGGCCTGGACGGCGTCGATGTCGACTTCGTCGATGCGGGCCTCGAGGGCCACCGGCGCTCCGTGAGTGGAGGCCGTCACCCGACCGACAGGCGGCAGCTGCAGCTGGGTGTGACCGTCGAGTTGGGCGCGGGCGGAGAGCACGACCTTGCCCGGGCCGACGTTCCCGCCGGTCTCGGCCACAAGGCCGGTGGCCACGAGCGCGGCTATGGCGCCGACCATGGTGACAAGGGCCAGCCGGAGAACCCCGACCATCGCCCCGCGCCGGCCCGACTCCTTCGCAGCATCCCGGTCCTCAGGCATTGGGCCACGGAGTCCAGCACACAGGCGGCAGGTCGTGGCGGTGGAGGGCTTCGGGGCGGATACCCGCCTTCAGCGAGATGAGCGGGCGAAGCCGGTGGCCACCGCCCCGGTGGTCACCGACAACAAGAGCACGAAGGCGATCGCCGCCGGGAGGATGGGTAGAGGGTCTCCGCTCTCCTGCATGGTGCTGAGCGACGCCCGCGACGCCTCTGGGTGGCGGGCAAGGGCGCTGGGAGGCAGCCCGGTGACGTCGACGGGCGTCGAGGCGACCCGGTGAAGGCCTGCGACGGCCACCAGGGACACGGCATGGGGACCTGGTGGAGCCAAGGGAGGCAAGTCGACGGAGGACTCGCCGGCCTCCACCAGCTTGGGTGGGGAGGGGGCGGCGATGGCCCCAGCGGGACCTTCCACGTTCACCTGAACGAGGGCGGGCGCGGAGAGCCGGAAACGCACAAGGGGCGGGGCGTCGGGGACCGGTGCACTGGTTTCAGTGCCCAGAGTTTCGAGAACCGGCGGTGCGTCCTGCCCGGGTGGCGGCACGACTCGGAGCTTGCCCTTCGGTCCGGGGAGGACCCTCCACTCGCCGGTGGCCACGACCGCCAAAGTACGACCAGCCTCGTCCAGCAGGCGGAACCGCCCGGGGCCGGTGACGGTGACGGAGGAGCGGCCCGTGTCCAGGGCCACGCGGATGCTGGCCGGCACGTCATCGGGCGGCAGCCGAGAGGGACGGGCTCCGCCGTAGTAGCTGGCGAGGATGGAAGACGCCTTGGCTCCACGCTGGGCCTTGGCCAGAGCGCCGTACTGGCTCATCCCGATCCCGTGACCCCTGAAGACAGGCTGCTGGGGGACCTTGGGTCCGCCTGCCGGGGGCCCGCTCGGAGGCGGCGGGGCCGGGGACGGACCGGGGGGAGGAGGGCTGGCTGCCGGCGGGGGGC
>JALZJC010000151.1 GCA_030859945.1 Actinomycetota bacterium
GGGCCCGCCTCCGCCATGGCCAGGCTCAAAGCCACCGGGTCGTTGTCGATGCGCATGACGCCGAGCTCTTCGCCGGCTTCGTTCTCGCGCACGATCAACGACCGCCGTAGGTGTAGGTCGATGGCGACGTACTGTCGTTCCAAGGGTCTCCTCTTTCTTCTGGAACGGGTTGGTTTTGTCGCCTGGGCGACGGACCGAAACATCCCCACCGCCGGCGCAGGAACGGATATCTGGGGCGCGCCTCCGTGCGTGGGGAGAAGCTCGGACGCGATTCGCGACTCCGGCGCTCCGAAACTTATGGCTTCGTGAACGTTGACCAACCTATCTGTGGATCCCATCGGAACCCGCTGCCGGAGTTCCAGGTGCTGACGGCCCACGTGTGGGTGACCTCCGCAGGTAGCTGAGGTGCGACCAGCGGAAGGGGCGGGCCGCCTCTCATCAGAAGATCGCTCACCCCGAAGGGCGCTGTCGTGAATCCTGGCAGAAGAACAAAGACGTGACGATCCTCTGCGCCCGAACGTGCGAGCTTCTCGAGAACATCTCGGCGCGCCGGCTCATGTAAGATGAAGTCGCCAATCCAGAGGGCGAGAGCGTCGCCGTTGTCCGCGACCCATCCTCCTGATCGCTCCGCGGGAAGATGAAGAGTCACGTAGATGCTGCCGGGATATTGCGTGCCACTCTGGTGCAGGCCCCTGACCCCGAGGTCTCGAGCGAAGTCCTCGTTCGCTGTCGAGGGATGCCCTCGGGGACGAAGGCTTCCAAGCCCTTGGCTCTCCAAGACTCGCAGAAGCCCTGGGAGCGCGCTCCGAAGCCGCTTCGCCCGAGCGGTCGGATTCAACTCCACCATCCACCCGCCGATGAGTTCCGGCTCAATCCACCGCTCGCCGCTTCCGTTGACCAGCTTCCATAGGGCGATCGCGTCGGGGTCCGCTGCCGCCGTCACCTCCACAGCGCCCGAGGGGCGGTCGGGATACACGATCCTCAAGTCGTGCATTCCCGGCATCGAGCCGTCATCGTGCGTCCGTACCGGGACACCGAGCGCTACCTGGATCATCGAGCGCGCCCACTCCTCCTCCGGTCGCAGAGCAGTCACGCCACCATTGTCATCGCTGCGCCCGGTCACCGGCGACGCGCCCGCCGGCCTCCGACGCGCCCGCCGGCCCTCCGACGCGACAGAACGACGCGCGGGCTCGCCGTGAAGGGACGTCACGCCCGCGCCCGAATCGGCGCTATGCGGTGAGCTGGCTCAGCTCGAGCGGTCCCCGAGCGCGCGCTCAGAACGCTGTAGCGATTGACCAAGCTCCTCGACCAACTTTCTTTCACGTTGGGTAAGCCCCGCCCTGGGAGGGTGGGCAGCTGCCATTGTCGACGTGAGGATTGATCGCCGGCGGCAAGGGCGCTGCGCGTCCCCCGGGACCGAGCCTGCCGGCTCGGCCCTTGACCCCGGCTGCCGTCTGCCGTCAAGGCCACAGAAGCCTGATGGCAACCACAGCCGCCCGGTCAAGGGCTGCTGTTCTTACGTCAGACGGCCTGGCCGAGTCGGTCGAAGGCCAGGTCGACGGCTGCTCGGGTCTCGTCGTCGCTGTCCGGCCACAGGTGGCTGTAGGTGTCGAGGGTCTCCATGGCCGATTGGTGGCCGAGGCGCTTCTGCACGGCCTTGATGGAGCAGCCCTTGGCGATGAGGAGCGAGGCGTAGAAATGGCGTAGGTCGTGGAACGTCACCGTGTCCGGCAGGCCGGCGATCCTCGCCGCATGCCGCCATTGGTGGGAGAAGGTGCTCTTACGCAAGGGGTCGCCTGTAGGTGTTGGTAAACACCAGCCCGAACTTGCGGGCCCGGAAGCGGGCCAGGTGGGCAGCCAACACATCGGTGACGACCGCAGGCATGGGCACGGTGCGGTAGCCGGCGGCACTCTTGGGCGGCCCGAACTCGGGCCTACCGTTCAGCACTCCGATCAGCTGGCGGTCCACCCGGACCTGGCGGTGGAGGAAGTCGACGCGGTCCGTGGTGAGGCCGAACACCTCGCCAGGTCGGAGGCCCATACCGGCGGTGAAGATGATCATGGGCCGGTAGCGGCGGTTGACGGCGTCGGCGATGGCCTCGACCTGGGCCACCTCGAGGGGCACCACCTCGCTGCGGTCCCGCTTGGGCAGGGCGATGCGGATGCAGGGCGAGGCGGGGATGAGTCGGTCGGCCACGGCCGCCTTGAAAATGGTGGCCACCCAGCGGTAGACGACCTCCGTCGTGGTGGGGGCGAGGACGTCGCTCACCCTCTTCACCCACCCCTGGATCTCGCTGCGCCGGACGGCGCCGAGGGGCCGGTGGCCAAGGGTGGGGTAGGCGTGGTTGCGGAGGTAGGTCTCGGCCTGCTGGGCGGTGGAGCGCCGGTGGATCTGGCCCGCCCGCCACTGCTCGGCGTACTCCCGGAACGGGATCTGGCCCCCGTCCGGGTCGATGTACAGGCCGCGGGCCAAGTCCCCCCGGATGTGGTCCAAGAAGCGCTCGGCGTCCTTCTTGCGAGCGAAGGTGCGGGTCTTCTGGGGGCCGCCCGGGTACTCCCTCCAGCGGGTCCGGTAGTGACCGTTGTCCCGCTTGTCGATGCTCGCCACGTCCTCCCGGCCTCCCTCGAAGAGCCCGATCCAGTCCTCAATCAGTCCTCAGCAGTCCTCAAATTGGCCTCAGAAGCTGAGTCCAGAGGGGTCACTGGCGGTCTGTCACGGACATCTACGGACAATGTAAAATCCCTGGTCAGAGGCACTTTAGCGGGGATTTTCAGGGGGGTGGTGACGGTGAGCCGGCCTGTAGGCGGGGTTCTGTCCAGCGCCGAAGCGCCTGGGTGGCCATCCATCTGTGCGGCCTACCTGGGGACATAGGGCGGGCCGCCCGTCCCACGCTTGGCCTTGCTCCGGGTGGGGTTTGCCGAGCCGCCCGGGTCACCCCGGGCGCTGGTGCGCTCTTGCCGCACCGTTTCACCCTTGCCTGTGCCGCCCGGTCTCCCGAGCCGCCATCGGCGGTTTGTTCTCTGTGGCACTTTCCTGCGGGTCACCCCGACTGGCCGCTAGCCAGCACCCTGCCCTGCGGAGCCCCGACCTTCCTCAGCCCGGCCGCCGAAGCAGCTGGGCCGCGGCCACCCGGCCGGCTCACCGTCAGCGCCATTCTCACATGCTGGGGACGGAGCTGGGGAAAACCACACGCTTGTAATTGTCACACCCTGCTGCCAACCTGGAACCGTGACCTCCACGGCCACCCTCGAGACGGCGGCAGAGCGCCTGGCAACCCTCCTCACCGGGGCGGGCACCGGTCTGTCCGACCCCACCCTGGCCTCCCTTGCCTTCGAGGAGGAGATAGTGCCCCGAGCCCTCGGGCGCCTGGACCCTCCTGGCGAGGTGTGGGCTGTCGACGGGGGCCAGGCCAAGGTAGCCGACGCCCGCTGCGTGGCACTGCTGATCACCCGGGCGGCCAGGGTCCTGGTCCGCAACGGCGCCTGCGTGCTGGAGGAGGAGGGCGAGCTTCGCGCCCACCTGCTCGGGGGCGCCCAGGAGCGCATGGCCGCCCTGCTGGGCCTCCACCTCGACGGCCTCGCCCCCGACACCTCGGTCGACGTCAACCTCCTGCGGGACCGCTGGGAATGGGATGCCGTGGAGCGCAGCGTGGAGGAAGCCGAGCCGGGCGCCTTCGTCCTCGTGGACGGTGACCTCCAGCCCGACTGGCGCATACCCTCCGCCCTGCTGGCGCGGCTGCTGGCCCGGGCCCGCGAGCGCCGAGTGCTGGTGGCGGGCGTCACCAAGCACTCCTCGCTCTCACGAGGCGGTGCGCCCCTGGTCGGTCAGCTCGAGCTGGAGGCGGCCGAAGCCCTCGGGCCCCGGGCCCGCTGGTGGGCGCCGGTCGCCCGCTCCCGGGCCACCGAGCGCCCTGACGTGGACGGCCTGCAGGTGGTGGTGGCCCGCCTCGACCCCGACGCCCGCTTCGCCTTCCGCGTCGACCTGCCTGCCGGCGTCGACGCCGAGCAGGCCCTCGGCCGCCTGGCCGCCGTCAGCGACGACGCCGCCTTCCCCGGCTATCCCTACGCCCTCAGCGCCGCCGACCGGCTGGCGGCATGCCCCCGTTGGGTACGGGAGGAGAAGTGGCTCCAGCTCGACGGCCTCCTCGAGCGCGCCGGCGTGCCCCCCGAGGTCCGGGAGCGGGCCTTCACCGACCGCCACGCCCTGATGGAGAGGTCGTGAGGGCATGACCAGAGGCCGCCTCTACGGCAAGAACGTCCTCGAGGGCGTCTTCCGGGCCGCGCCCGACGAGGACCTGTTCCTCGGCGAGCTGCTTGTCGCCGTGGACGACGCCAACGGCCGGCGCTACCTCTTCCGAGTGGTCGACGTCACCTACGGTACGGAGCACCGCGAGCCGGGGTGGGCCGAGCGGGTGGCCGGCACCCTCCTGGCCGACGATGCCCGCGGCGAGGCCGGCGCCCATCCCCTCTACGAGCAGGCTCGGCGCACCTACCGCGTCGCCGAGTGCCGGTGCCTCGGCTACCTAACGCCCGACGGCCAGCAGTTTCGAAAGCCCAAGAGCCTGCCCACGCAGTTCTCCCGGGTGGTGGCGCCCGAAGCCGCCGATTTCGAGTTCCTCCGCAGCCGCATGGGCGACCTCGAGGTGGGCCTGCTGCGCAGCGGGGAGACGGTGGTGCCTTTCGCCGTCGGCATCCCCGGCGCCAGCCTGGCCAGCCACGTGGGAGTCTTCGCCACCACGGGCATGGGCAAGTCCAACCTCATGCTGGTGCTGGCCGGCGAGGCCCTCCGCACCCAGGGGCGCTACGGCTTGCTGCTGGTCGATCCCCACGGCGAGTACCGCCGCCAGCTCAACCGCCATCCGTGGGCCGGTGAGGGCCTGCGCACCTATGCCACCCGGCGCCTGGCCAACACCTCCACGCTGCGGGTCGGGCTGGCCGAGCTCTCCGTCGACGACCTGCGCACGGCCTACGAGTGGAGCCGGCCCCAGGAAGAGGCCCTCTTCGAGCTCGAGCGTCACTACGGGGGGGAAGGCCTGTCGTGGCTGCTGGCCTTCTCCCGGATGGACGACCTGGCAGCCTTCAGGGAGATCGAGCTGGGCAACCGTGTGGCCCTCAACACCCTCCAGGTGGTGCACCGGCGGGCCAGGCGCATCGTGGAGCTGCCCTGCGTGGCCGCCGACCCCAACGTCTCGGCCGGGGCCTCCGTGGTGCGTCACCTCACCGAGGGGCGGGTGGTGCTGGTGGACGTCAGCGGCCTGGGCCCCACCGAGGAGGTGCTGGTGGCCTCCTTCCTCACCCGGCGGGTGCTCGACCACTGGTCGGCGGCCTACCTCGACGAGCCCGAGGTGCACGAGCGCCTGCCCGTGGTGTCGATCGTGCTCGAGGAGGCGCAGCGGGTGCTGTCGTCGAGCCGAGACCGCGAGTCCAACGTCTTCCCCCGCCTCGCCCGCGAGGGGCGAAAGTTCAAGGTGGGCCTGTGTGCCGTCACCCAGCAGCCGAAGCTGCTCGACGGCGAGCTGCTCAGCCAGTTCAACACCTTCTTCGTGCTGGGGCTGGCCGACGAGAAGGACCGCACCATCATGCGCTCCTCCTCCAAGCAGGACCTGTCGGCCCTCGGGCCCGAGATCCAGACCCTCATGCCCGGAGAGTGCCTGGTGGCCAACCTGGAGGCTCCCTTCGCCGTGCCCGCCCGGGTTCACCTCTTCGACGACGTGGTCCGCAGGGTGGCACCCCCACCTGCCCCGCGTGTGGCGGCCGTGACCAACGTGGCCGCCTTGGTGGAGTAGAGGAGTAGAGATGCGGGTGGCGGCGCTGGGCGATGCCCATCTGGGCCGGGCCTACTACTCGCGCACCACCGACGGCGTGAACCAGCGCGAGCGGGACTTCGAGGTCTCGTTCCAGGCCGCGGTCGAGCTGGCACTGGGCCAGGAGCCCGATGTCGTGGTGTGGCTCGGCGACGTGTTCGACCACCCCCGGCCCACGTACCGCTCGTTCTGCGTGGCCCAGCGGGCCCTGCAGCGCATCCGCGACCACGGCGTGCTCCTGGTGGCCATCACCGGCAACCACGACACCCCTCGCCTGCCGGGCACCGGCAGCCCCTACACGGCCCTGGCGGGTGCCTTCCCCGAGATGCACTGGGCCCACCGTCTGGCCTACGAGCGCTTCGAGCTCCCCGGCCTGGTGGTCCACGCCGTGCCCCAGATGCTCACCGTGGAGGCCACCCTGCAGGCGCTCGACGATGCCGACCGCAGCCGCGACCTCGACCGGACCAACCTGCTGCTCACCCACCCGAGGGTGCCTCAGGTGGAGCCGCGCTACGCCGACATCAACGAGATCGAGGTCGACGCCGGAAGGCTCCGGTCGGACTTCGTCCTCCTCGGTCACTACCACGTGCACACCGCCGTCAGGCCCGGGATCTGGTACGCGGGATCCACCGACTCGTTCTCCTTCGCCGACGACCCCCAACGGGCCAAGGGCGTGGTGGTGCTGGACACCGACACCGGCGAGTGCCGCCACGTGCCCCTCGAGGGCCAGCGTCCCCTGGTCACCCTGGAGACGATCCCCGCCCTCGGGCTCTCGCCCGCCGAGGTGCAAGCCCAGGTGCTGGAGCGGGTGAGCGGGGTGCCGGAGGGGGCGGTGGCCCGGCTCTACGTCGACCAGCTCGACACCGAGGCGTGGCGGCTGCTCGACCTCGACGCCGTGTGGGGCGCCGGCGCCGCCGCGCTGCACCTGAAGCTCGAGCCCCGTTTCGCCGACGCCACCGCCCACGTGGAGCTACCCGAGCTGGACTCGCTCCCTGGACGCTGGGAGCGCTATCTCGCCGACCAGGACCTCATCGGCTACGACCGCTCCCGTATCAAGGACCTGGGCCTCGAGTACCTGGCCCGGGCCGTGGAAGTGGGGGAGTAGCGCCGTGCGCATCACCCGGCTGTACCTGCGCAACTACCGGGTCTACGAGGACGAGCTGAACCTGGAGCTGCCCCCCGGCCTGGTGGGCATCTACGGGGCCAACGGCAGCGGCAAGTCCCTTCTCATCGAGGCTGTGCCGTGGACCTTGTGGGGGTACTCGCGCACCGCCAAGGAGCAGGTCCGCACGGCGGAGGTCGGTGGCGACTGCGTGACCGAGGTGGAGTTCGAGCACGACGGCCACCTCTACCTCGTGAGGCGCACGCTCACGGGGATGAACGCCACCGTCAAGGCCCAGGCCGAGGCCGACGGAGCCCAGGTGGCCGAGGGGGTCCAGTCGGTACGCCAGTACGTGCACTCGGTGCTCGGCATGGATGCCCACTCCTTCCGGGCCTCGGTGTTCGCCGAGCAGAAGCAGCTGGCCGCGTTCTCTCAGCAGCGCCCCGGCGAGCGGCGGGACCTGGTGCTGCGCCTGCTCGGCATCACGCCGCTGGACAAGGCACGCGACCAGGCTCGTCGCGACGCTCGCGCCGCCGGCGACGCCTACCAGCAGCTGCGCCGGATGCTGCCCGACCTCGACGCCCTCCAGGTGGCGGCTGAGGATGCCGAGGCCGCGGCTGGGGCCCGGACCACCGACGCCGAGGCCGAGGGAGAGGCAGCCACCACGGCACGGAACCACCTGCTCTCGCTGGAGGAGCGCTTCGAGGCGCTGGACCAGCTTCGCCGCGAGCACGACGGCCTGGTGGCGGAGGGCAGGGCCGTCCGGGCCGAGCACGACGGTGCGGCCGGGGAGGTCCAACGGCTGGCCGCCGAGCTGGCCGAGCTCGACATCATGGCCGCCGGCCTGGCCACCCACCGGTCGAACGCCGCCGGCCTCGAGGAGGCCCAGGCCCGCCTGCGCCTGGTGGAGGAGATGACCACCGCCCAGCGGGCGCTGTCGGCCGTGCCCGCCCCTCAGGAGCCGCCCCGTCCCGACGAGGGGGCCTGTGAGACGGCGAGGGCAGAGGCCGAAGCCGCGGCCGGGCGGCTGGCCGAGGTCACCGGCCGGCTCCAGGGTGCCGCCGACGCCGAGGCACGGGCTCGGGCCGCGGTGGAGACCTTGAGCCACCTCTCCAGCGAAGGAGCCTGCCCATTGTGCGGGCAGGCGCTGGGGAAGGCGTTCGAGAAGGTCCATGCCCATCGCGCCCTCGAACTGCGCGAGGCCCAGGGGGCGGTGCAGGCCCTGGGCGCCGAGCGTGGGCGACTGGAGGCCGTGGCCCAGGCCAGGTGGTCTCGGGCCCGAGAGACGGAGATCGCCGTCAAGGAGGCCCGAGCGGCGTGGGCCACCTATGAACAGCAACGGGCCCGGCGCCAGGCAGCAGAAGAGGCCCTGTCGGCCGCCCTCGAGCGTCTCGGGGGGGCAGTGCCCGACGAGGAGGCGGCGGCGCTGGTAAGCGACGTGGCCCGCCGTAGGGCCGCCGCGGCCGAGTGCCAGCGCGTCGAGGGGCGCCTGGAGCGACGCCCGGCGGTGGAGCACGCCATCGAGTCGGCCCGGTCACGCGTCACCCACGCCGGTGGCCGCCTCGAGGTCCTGCGGGACAAGCGGCGGTCGCTCGGGTTCCAGCCCGAGGACGTCGACCGGGGGCGTCGCCACCGGGACGAGGCGAGGGTTTCCGCCGAGCGGGCCGCGGCCAGCGCTCATCAGGCGCAGCTGGAGGCGGCCCGGGCCCG
>JALZJC010000005.1 GCA_030859945.1 Actinomycetota bacterium
GCCAACCACAACGACGACCCCAAGCCCTTCGTGTGGACCAAGACGGCAGATGAGATCATCGCCAAGGTCAAACGAGGGCGGGTCGTTCTCGAACAAGCGCGCGGCAATTGAAGGACACACCACTAGCTGTCCTGGATCGTCTTGGCCACCTCGGGCAGGCCGTCACGTCCAGCTGGCGCCGTCGCCGGCGTGCTCTCCCGGTCTCACGAGCGAAGGGTCCGTGCAGCAGACAGCCAGGGAGGAGGGCGCCCGGCCGAGCGCCCTCCTCCCTGCTGTTCCCTCCGGAGAGGGCTGGGTTCGACGACGAGCTCGTTGCGCTAGGTGACCATGATTGGGGTGAGTCTGAGCCCGTCCAAGAGATAGCTGCGGCCCTGCCCGTCAGGACCGACCACCACTGGGCCCTCGAAGCCGGGCAGCACGCAGGCGTAGGCAAGGTTCCCCACCGCGACGAAGAGGGCACCACCTTGCTTCTCACACTGCCTCGCTGCCTGGCGGATGTCCCTGGGACTGGCCGCCGTGGGAAGGAGACAGGCGTAGGCAACGCCGTCCAGGTCGATGAAGGTGCCGTGTTCCTTCTCGCACATCCGTTCCGCCTTGGCGTTCCTGTCGGGCTTGTGGGCCATCGCCGGGCCAACGCCGGCGAGCATCAGCCCCGCGACGCTCAGAGCGACAATCAGTCTGCGCACTTGATCCCCCTTTTGTCGGATCCGCCCCTCGGGCTTTCCCGATCGAGGCAGAGAGAGGCGCTCGCCCCCCGCAAGGAGCAATCGTGGGAGCACCCGGTTCGGGTACGGCCTCGGAGAGATTTTCCCGCTGTCTTGGCGTGGGCCCGGCAGGGATCGAACCTGCGACCGAAGGATTATGAGTCCCCTGCTCTGACCACTGAGCTACGGGCCCTTTGGAGATCGAACCCTAGGCTCCGGGGGCGGGACTCGGACCCGCAACCTTGGGATTAACAATCCCCTGCTCTGCCGATTGAGCTACCCCGGAATGGCGCTCGAAGATACCAGTCCCTCGCGGAGCCCCACGGCTGGGCGGTGCCTCCGGACGCACCAGGTGCAGGACGCGGTCACGCGGGGTAGAAAGGGCTCCATGAGATTTCGACTCGGATTGGGCGTCGGGTTCGGCCTCGGGTACTACCTGGGGTCGAAGGCAGGGCGCGAGCGCTACGAGCAGATCAACGACATGGTCCGGAGGGTCAAGCGGTCTGACACCTTCGAGACGGCAACCGACAAGGCCAAGGACGTCGTCGACCTCGGCGTCGAGCGCACCAAGGACATGGTGGACTCCAAGGTCGGCGACAAGGAGGGGCCCAACGGGGCCGTCGTCCCTCCCCCGCCCCCGGACGACCCGTTTCTCAGGACCACGCCGCCCGGGCTCTGACGCCGCGCTGAGGTCCTGAGGAAGATCTACCCGTCAGCCCTCCTCCAGGTAGTCACGCAGGCGCCGGCTCCGGGTGGGGTCTCGTAGCTTGGCCATCACCTTGGCCTCGATCTGGCGGATCCGCTCGCGGGTCACGCCGAACTCCTTGCCGACCTCCTCGAGGGTGCGGGCTTGGCCGTCGTCGAGGCCGAAACGCATCCGCACCACCTGTCTTTCTCGATCAGACAGCTCGGCCAGGGCCTGTTTGACGGCCTGATTGAGCAGGGTGCGTGCGGCGGCGGCGGGTGGCACCACAGCCGACTCGTCCTCTATGAGATCACCGAGGCTGAAGTCCTCGTTGCCCATGGGCTGCTCGAGCGACACCGTGTCCTGACCCATGCGCAGGAGCTCGCGCACACGCGCGGGCGCCAGCTCCACCCGGGCCGCAAGCTCGTCGATCGAGGGCTCACTCCCCAGCTCCTGCACGAGCTGGCGCTGGGCCTGCGCCACCTTGTGGAGGGTCTCGACCATGTGCACGGGAATGCGGATGGTGCGGGCCTGGTCGGCGATGGCACGGGTGATGGCCTGGCGGATCCACCATGTGGCATATGTGGAGAACTTGAAGCCCTTGGTGTGGTCGAACTTGTCGACCGCCCGCATGAGGCCGACGTTCCCCTCCTGGATGAGGTCCAGGAAGGCCATCCCCGAGGTGCGGTAGCGCTTGGCGATGGAGACCACCAGGCGGAGGTTGGCGTTGATGAGGCGTTGCTTGGCGGCCAGCCCATCCACCACCAACTTCTCCTCCGGGTGCAACTGGTCGGCGGGAACCCGGGCCGCCCCACCGTAGGCGTCCTCCAGGTGGGCGATGCGCTGCGCGGCCGACAACCCCGACTGCATGCAACGAGCCAGCGTGACCTCCTCCTGGGCCGTCAACAGCGGCACCTTGCCGATCTCCTTGAGGTAGAGGCGTACGGGATCGGACGCACTGGGTCGGCCCGCGTCTTCCCTGTCTTCCCGGTAGTCCCACCTCGCGCTCCGAGCCCTGGGCGCCCTCGGAGGAAGGGGGGTGACCTTCGCCGCCGCCGGACCGGGGCTGCTCCCGGCACCTGGGGCCTCAGGGCGGGGCGCGCCGTCGATCTCACCGTCGACGTAGGCGATCCCCTCGGCTTTCACCGCCCCGATCACGGCGTCGATGGCTTCGGGGGTCAGCTCGACCGAGTGCAGGACCGTGGCCACGTCGTCGGCCGTGACCTGGCCGCGTGCCCGTCCCTTGGCCAGGAGCCCGGCGAAGGCCTGCGCGAAACCCACTTCCTCGGTGGGAAGCGGGGGAGTCGCGTCGCTCAGCCTCTGTTGTGGCCCCACTGAGCGAGCCACGCTACCAACCCACTGGCCGCTTCGGGGTCAGGGAGCTGTTCCAGGGTGAGCTTGAGCCAACCAACCGTCGGCGAAAGCTGAAGTGCCCGATCTTCGGAGCCACGAGCCTCGGCCTCGAGCTGGTGCAAAGCCCGTTCGCCGGCCCGATGCACCAGGAGGTCGAGCACGTCGTCGGGATCGGCATGAGCCTCCTCGACGGCCAGCCGCTGCAACAACGACGCCGCTCCCGGGTCGGCGGCCGTGATGGCCTCATGGAGGGTGGAGGTCGAAGCCACGGCCCGGAACGCGGCGAGGTGCAGGTCGTCGTAGAAGAGCACCTCGTGCAGGCGGTGGACCACCTCGTCGCGGCGGTGAACGGCCAGGCGGAGCGCCTCGAGCTCGGGGCCGCCGGCATCCCGCCTCCTCGGCTCGACCAACTGCTGCCAAGGCTTGTCCTGTCGAGATCGGTTGCCGAGGGCAGCGCGGAGGCGGTCGGGTTCGACCCGGCAGCGATCGGCCACCTGCATCAGGTACTGGTCGCGCACGAGCTCGTCGGGATGCTCGCCCACCACGCTCATTGCGGCCTGGGCGCGGCGCGCCCGCCCCTCGGGAGTCCGCAGGTCGGCGGCTGACAGTACCCGCTCGAGGCGGAAGGCGAGCAGCGGCCTGGCCTCTTCCACCGCCGCCTTCAGGCCCGCAGGGTCGCTGCGGGCGAGATCACCCGGGTCGGTACCGGGCGCCAGAGCCGCTACGGCCACGTCCACCTCGTAGCGCTGCTCCCACTCGTAGAACCGCTCCGCCGCGGCCTGGCCCGCGGCGTCGGCGTCGTAGGCCAGCACGATGCGGCGGGCGAAGTTCTTGAGGGTGCGGAAGTGCTCGTCCGCCAACGCCGTGCCGCACGTGGCCACCGCCCGGGGAAGGCCCACCTGGAAACACCCGATGACGTCGGTGTAGCCCTCGCACACGATGACCTCGCCGGCGCTGACCACGTCGGACTTGGCCCAGTTGAGGGCGTACAGGGTGCGCCGCTTGGCGTAGATGGCCGTCTCCTGTGAGTTCTTGTACTTGGGCCCCTCACCGCCGGGAAGGAGGCGGCCGCCGAAGGCCACGGGCGCACCCGAGGCGTCGAAGATGGGGAACATCACCCGGGCCCGGAAGGCGTCCTGGTGGCGGCCCCTACGGTTCACGAAGCCGAGGCCGGCCTGGGTGAGCACGTCGCTCGGCAGCCGCAACGCCCGGGACAGTGCGTCCCACTCGTCGGGCGCCCATCCCAACTTGAACCTGCGTACCACCTCGCCGTCGTATCCACGCGAGCGGAGATAGGCGCGGGCCGGCGCCGCCTCCGCGGCGGTGAGGAGACACTGGTGGTACCACTCCACGGCTGCCTCCATGGCCTCGACGAGTCGGGAACGACGCTTGCGGTCCTTCCCCTCCCTGACGTCGTCGTAGCGAAGCTGGATGCCCGCCCGCGACGCCAGGCGCTCCACCGCCTCGGCGAACTCGAGGTGCTCCACCTCGCGCACGAAGGTGATGGCGTCACCCTTGGCCTGGCATCCGAAGCAGTAGTAGAGGCCTTCTTCGGCGTTGATGGAGAAGGACGCCGTCTTCTCGGCGTGGAACGGGCACAGCCCCACCCAACGCCGGCCGACACGACGAGTCTGGATGTGCTCGCCCGCCACCTCCACCAGGTCGGTGGCAGCCCGCACCCGGGCGATGTCCTCTTCGACTATGCCCATCAGCTGGAGCCCCTCTTGAGCAGGGCCGGAACGTGGACCGCGACTTCAGGCCTTGGCGTCCTGGGCCAGGACGGCCTGGGCCGCGGCCAGTCGGGCGATGGGCACCCGGAACGGTGAGCAGCTCACGTAGTCGAGCCCGGCATCGGCGAAGAGAGCTATGGACTCGGGGTCCCCGCCGTGCTCGCCGCACACGCCCAGCTTGATGTCCGGCCGGGTCTGGCGTCCCCGCTCCGCTCCGATCCGCACCAGCTCGCCCACACCCGTCTGGTCGATGGTCTCGAACGGGTTGCGCTTCAGCAGGCCCTGCTCGAGGTAGGCGACCATCATGCGGCCCTCGACGTCGTCGCGGCTGAAGCCAAACGTCATCTGGGTCAGGTCGTTCGTCCCGAAGGAGAAGAAGTCGGCCTCCTCGGCGATCTCGTCCGCCCGCAGGGCGGCGCGCGGCGTTTCGACCATGGTGCCGATCTTCACGTCGAGAGGCTCTTTGACCCCCCGGCTGGCCTCGGCGATGGCGTCCACGGCCCAGCCTCGTGCCAGCCCCATCTCCTCGCGGGTCACCGTGAGGGGGATCATGACCTCCACCACCGGGTGGCCGCCGGCCTTCACCCGCTCGGCGGCCGCCTCCATGAGGGCCCGCACCTGCATGGCGTACAAGCCCGGCTTGATGACGCCCAGGCGTACGCCGCGCGTGCCCAGCATGGGGTTGAACTCGTGCCACGTCTCCGCCGCCCGGAACAGGTCCCGCTCCTCGTCGGAGAGACCGTGCGTGGCGGCCTTGATGGCCAGCTCCTCGGTACGGGGCAGGAACTCGTGCAGCGGAGGATCGAGTAGGCGGACGGTGACGGGGAGGCCGTCCATGGCTTCAAGGATCTCGACGAAGTCGGCTTTCTGGGCCTCCCGAAGCCGCTCGAGGGCGGCCTCCTCCTGCTCGGCTGTCTCGGCGAGGATCATCTCCCGCACGATGGGCAGGCGCTCTTCGCCGAGGAACATGTGCTCGGTACGGCACAGCCCGATGCCCTCGGCGCCGAAGTCCCGAGCGTTCTTGGCATCGGGCCCCGTGTCGGCGTTGGCTCTCACCGCCATCCTGCCCTCGCGGATCTCGTCGGCCCAGGCGAGGACCTGAGCGAACTGGGGAGGCGGCTCGGCCACGGTGAGCTGCACCTCGCCCAGCACCACCTGACCAGTCGACCCGTCGATGGAGAGGACGTCGCCTTCGTTGACGGTGACGCCGCCGGCGGTGAAGGACTTGCCCTTGATGCGCACGGAGTCGGCTCCAACCACCGCCGGTTTCCCCCATCCACGGGCTACCACCGCGGCGTGGCTGACGAGGCCGCCGCGGGCGGTGAGGATCCCCTGAGCGACGATCATGCCGTGGACGTCCTCGGGGGACGTCTCGCTGCGCACGAGGATCACGTTCTCACCGCGGTCGGCGGCATCGGCGGCCTCGTCGGCGGTGAAGTACGCACGGCCCACCGCTCCGCCCGGCGACGCCCCCAGTCCCTTGGCGATGACCGGGGCGTCGCCCGCGGTGAGCTGGGGGTGCAGCACCTGGTCGAGGTGGTCGGCCGTGACGCGCTGCACGGCCTCGGCCTCGGAGAGCTTGATCTTTCGCTCCTTGGTCATGTCCACCGCCATCCTCAAGGCCGCGGCGCCGGTGCGCTTGCCCACGCGCGTCTGCAGCATCCACAGCTTGCCCTGCTCGATGGTGAACTCGGTGTCGCACATGTCTCGGTAATGACGCTCGAGCCGCTCGAAGATGGCGTGCAGCTCCTTGTGCAACTTGGGAAAGCGGTGCTGCAGCGCAGATAGGGGTTCGGTGTTCCTGATCCCGGCCACAACGTCCTCGCCTTGGGCGTTGAGCAGGAAATCGCCATAGGCGCCCTTGGCGCCGGTGGCGGGATCGCGCGTGAAGCCGACACCGGTGCCCGAGTTGTCGTCACGGTTGCCGAACACCATCGCCTGCACGTTCACCGCCGTGCCGAGATCATGGGCGATGCGCTCCCGGACCCGGTAGGCGATGGCTCTGGGGCCGTCCCAGGACCTGAACACGGCTTCCACAGCACCCCGCAGCTGTAGGGAGGGATCCTGGGGGAACGGGCGGCCGGTGTGGCGTGCCACCACGTCCTGGTAGCGCAGCACCAGCCGCCGCAGCGTGTCAGGGGACACCTGTGAATCGGCGGTGACACCGTCCCATTCCTTGGCCGTTTCGAGCAGGCGGTCGAACTCCTCGCCCCCGACACCCAACACGATGCGCCCGTACATCTGGATGAACCGTCGGTAGGAGTCGTAGGCGAAGCGCTCGTCGCTGGTCTGCTTGGCCAGGCCCTCCACGGACTCGTCGTTGAGCCCCAGGTTCAAGACGGTGTCCATCATCCCGGGCATGGAGAACTTGGCCCCCGAGCGAACGCTCACCAGCAGTGGATCAGTGGGGTCGCCCAGTCGCTTCCCCATCGCCTTCTCGAGCTTCTTGACCTGCTTGGTCACCTCGTCGGAGAGGTCCGACGGCCAACCCGCCCGCATGTAGTCCCTGCAGGCGTCGGTGGAGATGGTGAAGCCGGGGGGCACCGGGAGCTCGAGGATCGACGTCATCTCGGCCAGGTTGGCGCCCTTGCCCCCGAGCAGGTCCTTGAGGCTCATGGGCGCCTGCTTGTGCTTGTGATCGAAAGCGAAGACGTACGGCATGGACTCGGAGCCTAGGGGAAGGAGGCCTCGGCTCAGGTCCCGAGACGGGAGGAGAGCTCCTCCACCAGCTTGTCGATCGGTACCCTCACCTGCTCGAGCGTGTCCCGCTCCCGGATGGTGACGGCACGGTCGTCCAGGGAGTCGAAGTCGACGGTCACGCAGTAGGGGGTCCCCACCTCGTCCTGGCGACGGTACCGGCGACCAATCGACTGCGTCTCGTCGTAGTCACACTGGAGGTGGGGCTGGAGGAGGCCCAGCACCTCGAGGGCCAAGGGCGTGAGGGTGTTCTTCTTGGACAGCGGCAGTACGGCCACCTTGTTGGGTGCCAGGCCGGGGTGGAGGCGGAGCACGGTTCGAGCTTCACCTCCCACCTCGTCCTCGCCGTAGGCGGCCAGGAGGAAGGCCATCATGCTGCGAGCAGCACCGGCGGCTGGCTCCACCACGTGGGGGACGTACCGCTCGCCGCTGGCCTGGTCGAAGTACTCGAGACGCTCGCCCGAGTGCTCGCCGTGCTGGCCGAGGTCGAAGTCGGTCCGCTGGGCGATGCCCTCCAGCTCCCCCCAACCCCAGGGGAAGCGGAACTCGATGTCGGCCGTCCCCGCCGAGTAGTGGCTGAGCTCGTCCGGCGCGTGGGTACGGAGGCGGAGCAGCTCAGCCGGGATGCCGAGGTCGGTGTACCAGCGCATCCGCTCCTCGCACCAGTAGCCGAACCATTGCGGACCGTCCCCCGGAGGCACGAAGTACTCCATCTCCATCTGCTCGA
>JALZJC010000142.1 GCA_030859945.1 Actinomycetota bacterium
CGCGGCGGGCGGCTGTTCACCGTCTTGAAGCTGCGGACGCTGTCACCGGACAGCCCGTGCAACGCTGACAAGTACGCCGTGGCGTCGATGCAGAGCACCAGACTGTGCAGGTTCCTCCGGCGGACGCATCTGGACGAGCTGCCTCAGCTCCTGCTCGTTCCCTTGGGGCAGATGAGCCTGGTGGGACCGCGTCCCGAGATGCCTTGGCTCCTGGAGCGGTTCGATCGGCAGTTCGTGGCGGCCCGTTCCTCGGTGCGCCCGGGCTGTAGTGGGCTGTGGCAGGTGAGCAGGGACGTGGACAAGCTGATCGGCGAGGTTCCCGAGTACGACCTCTATTACCTGTCCCACGCCGGCGTTCGCCTCGACCTGTGGATCCTCTGGCGCACGGTGTTGAGCTTCGTGGGCTTGGGCCGGCCGGTCACCTGTGCCGACGTTCCCCTCTGGGCCCTGGCTGTCCGGCCGGATCCGGCTGCCTTCCCGCCGCTCGTAGACATCCGCCTCGGCACCGAGCCGTAGGGTGGCAGACTGAGGGGTAACGACACGGGAGCCCGGGCTGCTCTCGGCCGCACCCGTCGCGGCGGCACCGCCAACAACCTAGGCCGATGGCCATGCCTTCGAAGGCCTGCCCACCTCGCGATAACGGACTTCGACATCTGAGTCCTTCCGGCTACGCCTGATCGTGGACGTCCGTGAACCGCTTTTTGCCAACTACTCTCAGACGGTGGCTTCGGTCGGAGCGGATGACGATGTCTCGTCCGCGCCGGCGACGACAGGCTGCCCGTTCTGCGGACGGGCCTCCGGCCATGTTGTCCATCCGGCGCTGGAGATGATGTTCGGCACGCGAGCGCAGTTCGACTACGCCGAGTGCCCGGAGTGCGGGTCGATCTGGCTTCTTGACCCGCCTCCGTCCATGACACCCTTCTACCCTCCGGGGTACTACGCCTTCTCGGAACCCGAGCCGTCCCACGCCGAGCCAGCGCGGTGCGAGCAACCACGGCGGTTGGGCTTACAAGCCTTCCTTCGGTCGAGCATCTTGGCGCGCGTCCTGCTCGGAGCCCGTCGCGACCTCCCTCGCTGGACCTCGCTACTCACCGGCACGGACGTCAAGTCCGACGCCGCCGTGCTCGACGTGGGCTCCGCCACCGGGCATCGCCTCCAAACCCTCCGCCGACACGGGCTCCGCCGCTTGACTGGAACGGACGAGCACCTGCCCGGGCAAAGTGCCACGGACAACGGTATGGGCCTGCTGGCGGCGGCCCTCGGCCGCTTGTCAGGCCCCTTCGACGTGATCCTGTTCCACCACTCCCTCGAGCACATCGAGGATCCCGTGGGGGTACTTCGTACCGTGGACCGACTTCTGGCACCCGGCGGGACGGTGGTCATCCGGGTGCCCCTGGCGGGCTCTTTCGCCTGGAGGAGCTACCAGTCGCACTGGGTGCAGCTGGATGCGCCGCGCCATTTGTTCCTGCCGACGCCGGCCGCGGTGGAGTTGCTGGCGGCAGAGGTTGGCTTCGCAGTCGTCAAGGTGGTCTACGACTCGACGTCGTTCCAGTTCTGGGGAAGCGAGCAGTACCAGCGCGGCATCCCTCTGACCGACCCCTGCTCCTACCAGCTGAACCCGGCCGGTTCGCCCTTCTCCTCAGCGGAGATCGAGGACTTCGAGCGGCGCGCCGAGCGCCTCAACGCCAACCACGACGGCGACCAGGCCGCCTTCGCCTTGCGAAGGCCGGGGGCTGCCCGGCCGGCGCCACTCGAACACATTGGCCGACCAGGGTAACCATGGTCAGGTGGCGGTGCCCCTAGGCCCGACTCACGCGGCACTCGATCGCCTGCCGTTGCGGCGATGGCTTGGCGTGGACGGGCGGCCGTTGGTACGCACGCGTTTGTCCCGCGGCCGGTACCTCGGCCTGGCAGCAGGCGGATTGGTTCTCGCCGGCCTCCAGCTGTTCCTCATGCAGCGCTGGCTCAGCGCCTATCAGTTCGGCGTCCTCGTTCTCTCGATCTCGGTGACCCAGGGAATCCTGACGGTCGGCGACCTGGGGTTGGTGCGAATCTGCATCGATCGGACAATTGAGCCGGCGGAGCAGGCTCGGGTGCGAGCCCAGGGCCAGGCAGCCACGCTCGCCTCCGCCATTGGCGCCCTGGCTGTCTTCGGATCGCTGTGGGTTGCGATGCCTTCGCAACGTCCGCTCTTGGGCGCGCTTGCGCTGGGGGCCCTCGCCGGCGCAGCGGTGAGCGGGGAGAAGTTCCGCGCAGGGGCGTCCGAGGTCGTCGGGGACGAGGTCAGTGCCGCACGGCACAACTTCATCTGGACCAACGCGCCGAAGATCGGCGTGGTGGTTGGCCTTATTGTCTTCCGGCACGCCCTACCCGTTGCTGCCGTCAGCGTGCTCGTCGGCGTCGTACTGGGGGCGCCCTACTGGCGGCCCTTGCGGCTGGCCCTCGAGGGCCTCGGCCAGTGGCGGCGCTGGTACCCCGTGTACTTGCCGCTGCTCGCCACCTTCTTCATCATGTGGTCGGACACCTACTTCCTGACCGTTCGCGTCGGCATCGACGGGGCGGGGTCCTACGAGGCCCTCTACCGCCTGTTGGGTAGCTGCACCTACGTCGTCCTGCCGATAACAAGCATCGTGAGCAGCCGGGTGAACGCTGGCGAGCCGCGCCCCCTTCGGGGACCTCTGCTCGCAGCGGTGACACTTACCCTGGTGACGCTTGGCGCCGCAGCTCTTTTCGCGGTCGAGTGGGCGCCCACGGTCTTCCCCGGCCTGGATCTGCCGACCGAGGCCATCCCAGGACTCGTTCTGTTCTACGTGTTCTCCGCCCTGTCGTACTGTCTCGGCACCGCCTTCCTCGTGCACTCGCGGCTGACCGCCGGGTTCATAGCCAAGGCCGTGAGCCTGGTCGTCTGCCTTGTCGGCCACACGCTGTTCACCCTGAGGGGTGGCCCGGCGACGGCCGCCGCCGTGGCCGCATGCGCGGCCGCCGTCGACCCGCTCGTGCTTGGCGTCGTCTACTGGCGTATGACGAGAAATCGATCCCACGCGAACTCCCGTGGATAAGCCCATCCTGGTCGTCATCGTCAACTACTTCCTCGCCGACCACATCGCCGCGTTGCTGGGCTCGGGTGCGCTCTCGACCCAGGACGTCCTTCTCGTGGACAACGCCAGCGAGCCGAATCGCATCGAGGAGCTCGCCGCTCATCACTCAGCGGATGTCTTGTTGCTCGACAGGAACTACGGCTTCGCCGGGGCGGTCAACCGAGCGGTCGCTTCCGCTCGGCCGCACGACCAGATCCTCCTCCTCAACCCGGACGTGAGGCTCACGGCGTCGACGGTGACCAAGCTGCGGCGCACGCTGGCCGCGAGTGACCTCACCGGGCTGTCGCCCGGTGTCATGAACCTCGACGGCTCTCCACAGCTCGTGTGCGGCGGACCGCACACGCTGTGGAGCTTCGTCACTTACTTCTTCTTCATCAGCCGGGTGCTACCGCGAGCCAGGGGCATCTTGTACACGCCGCGCCAGGTCGCAGCGGTCCTACAGCCGGAGTGGTTGGGAATGGCGTGCGTCCTGTTGCGGGGCGATGCCTTCGAACGCTTCGGGCCCATTCCCGAAGACGAGATCGTCTACGGCGAAGACCTGGTGTGGGGCACGACGGCCACGCGCAGCGGCGCCCGGTTCGCCGTCCAGAACGACCTGAAGGTCACTCACCAGAAGGGGGCCGCCGGAGGTTCGGCCGGATCCTGGGGCGCGATGGGCAGGGCTGCTCGGCGGGAGCTGGGTCCGCTGCGGGGGCGGCTGGCGGCGTGGACCATGTGGCTCGGCTTGAGGATTCGGCAGCTGGCGGGCCGCAAGGTGGTGGCCGACCGACAGTCGGCGACGTTGCGCACGCCAGCCCGCTGACCCCGGTCACCGTCGGCCGACCAGGGGCTCACTGGTTGTACCATCGCAATCCCAGTGCTACCCAGAGCGGAACCGCCCGAGTTGGCCCTGCGTGACTATCAGCAGGTGGTGCGCCGGTGGAAATGGGTCATCTTTCCGGCGGTGATCGTGGCCATCGCCATAAGCGCGGGTATCAGTATCGTCCAGGACACCTTGTACCAGGGCACGGCCCGGGTGCTCCTCCAGCCTCGGGAGGGGGAGGCGCTATTCGACGCCCCGTCCGGCCAGCCGCTCAACCCTGCCCGGACGTTGGAGACCGAGCTCGACCTGGTCAAGCACCTCCCTCCACCCGACGACGTGGCCGGGGAGCGCCCGCGCATCGCCGGAGTGGCGGCCACTGCCGACGAGAACACCGACATCATCAAGGTCAACGTCAGGTCCCCCGATCGCCAGCTGGCGGCGCGGGCGGCCAATGCCTACGCCAACGCCTACATCGAGTCCCGCCGCCTCCGCACGGTGGAAGGCCTCCAAGCCGTGGGCAGGCAGCTGGAGGGCAAGGTCGTCGACCTCGAGGTCCAGATCAATGCCCTGGGACGGCCGGCGTCGGGAATCTCCGATCCCTTGCGGGAGTCCCTGGTGGAGCGGCAGTCGGCGTTGAAGGAAAAGCTGGACGAGGTCCAGGTCGAGGCCTCTGTCACCACGGGCGGGACCCAGCTGGCCGCCCCGGCCGAGGTTCCCACCTCCCCGGTCCAGCCCCAACCCCTTCGCAACGGGGTCCTGGCAGGGGCTCTCGGTCTCGGGCTCGGGCTGGGCTGTGCGTTCCTCTTCGACCAGCTGGACGACAGGATCATGTCGAGGGAGCAGCTCGACCCGCTCATTCCCGACATCCCCATCCTCGGCATCGTCCCCATGGCTCGCGGCGGAACCCGAAAGGAGCCTCGACCGATCGTTCTCAGCGCCCCTGACGCGCCAGCGGCGGAGGCGTTCCGCTCACTGCGGACGTCGCTCCAATTCCTCGGCATCGGCCAGCAGAGCCGCATCCTTCAGGTGACCAGCCCCAACGTCGGTGAAGGAAAGACAACCATCCTCGCCAACCTGGCCGTCGCCTTCAGCCAGGCGGGCCAGAGGGTGGCGGTGGTGAGCTGCGACCTTCGCCGTCCGTTCCTCCACCGGATCTTCGGCCTCGACAACTCCGTCGGCTTCACCACGGTGGTGCGCGACCCCGCAGAGCTCAAGGACGCGATGCAGACCGTGCGGGGCGCCCAAGGGCTCAGCCTCCTGGCCTCGGGGCCCCCTCTGCCGAACCCCTCAGAGGTGCTCTCGTATCGCACCGCCGAGAAGGTGTTCGTGACCCTGCGTGACATGGTCGACGTCGTCCTGGTCGACTCACCGCCCCTCCTGCCCGTCACCGACGCTGCGGTGCTCATTGAGAAGGTCGATGCCGTCCTCCTCGTGGTGGCGTCCGGGCTGACCCGCAAGCGCCACCTGCACCGGAGTCTCGAGATCCTGAAGCAGCTCAAGGCCCCCGTCATCGGCATGGCCCTCAATCGGGTGGGTGACCAGGACGGCTACGGCGATTACTCGCACTACCGCTCTTCCGAGAAGGCCAGCCGCTGGCGCCGGCGCGCCCCGCAGTAGGGCATGCAGCCCGGCTCCGAGCTGTCGCTCCCGATCGACCCCGCGTACACCAAACGCTGCGCGCTGTGTGGTAGCGGTTCGCCAGTCCGCGCCCGCAGCGCCACCGAGATGATGTACGGCATGGGCGGTAGCTTCGACTACCTGGAGTGCGGCCTCTGCGGCTCTCTCACCTTGGGGGAACCTCCTCCTCGGTTGGCCGACTTCTACCCTCCCGGCTACTACTCCTTCGCCTCCTCGGCCGGGGCCACCACGGCCGCCGGCGGCGTCGTCGGGAGGGCGGTCCGCCGCTCGCTTCTGCGCTTCACGCTGGCCAGTCCCCTGGCGCACGACCTGGTGATGACGGGGGCAGGCAGGCTCGGCCGCAGCATCCCGGCGTGGACGAGCCTGCTCAGCGGGCTGGGGCTGGGCCTCGAGGCCGCCGTGCTCGACGTGGGGTGTGGCGACGGTCACCGCCTCCACACGCTGCGCCGGCACGGGTTCACCAACCTGACCGGCACCGATCCCCATCTGCCCGCCGAGGCGGACGGCCAAGGCGTGCGGTTCTGGCGAGGGCCGTTGGATGACCTCCCGGGTCCTTTCGACCTGGTGATGTTCCACCACTCCTTCGAGCACACGACCGGCCCCGAGGCGGTGCTCGGCACAGTTCACCGGCTGCTGGCGCCGGCCGGGGCGCTGATCATCCGCCTTCCCGTCGCGGGTTCCTACGCCTGGCGCACCTACGAGGCGGACTGGGTACAGCTGGATGCCCCTCGCCACCAGTTCCTGCCGAGCGTCGCTGGGCTGCACCTGCTGGCGGCCCGCACCGGCTTCAGTGTGGCGAGGACCCTTTTCGACTCCGAGGGTCTGCAGTTCTGGGGCAGCGAGCAGTACCGCCTGGGCATACCCCTGTTCCCCGACGGCCCGAATGCAGCGGCTCCGACCCCGAGGTTTACCCCCACCCAACTGGCCGAGTTCGAGCGCAGAGCCGAAGAGCTCAACGCCCTCGGCGAGGGGGACCAGGCGGGCTTCCTTTTGCGCAAGGCATCCCCTGGCCCACCGGCCAGGCCATCGTGGTGAAGCTCTGAAACCCGCTGTGCCCACGGGTCCACAAGCTCTCACCGGCCCCGCCCGGGTGGCGGGCATCACCGCCATCGGAGGAGCCGCCGGTGTAGCCGCCAATGGCGGAACCGGCGCCGTCTTAGGGCTGGCCGGCGTGGCCGGGGCGCTCTCGCTCCAAGCCCTCGGATGGTCCCGGCTGGTCGGACTGCTGGTGGGCGCCACCTTCGTCACCTGGGCCCGTATCGATGTGCTCGGGGCCAGCTTCCGTCCCGAGCACCTGGCCCTATTGGTGGCTGTCGTTGGCCTGGTGCTGGCAGGGCGGGACAGGGCCCTGTTGTCGGCCGCCGGCGACCCCACCGTGGTGCTGTTCGGCTGCTTCGTTGCCTGGGCCGGCCTGGTGTCCGTCCTCCAGGCCCCACGGCCGGGCGAAAGCCTCCTGATCGTCGGCTGGCTGGCCCTCGACCTGCTGATCCTGATCGTGCTGGTCGGCTCCGGCCAGGAGGCCGAGCGCCTGGCACGCACAGCCATCCTGTGGGCAGGGGTGGCCGCTGCCGTCGCCATCGCCCTCTGGGTGGCGGCACGGGCAGCGGGGACCTCCTTCGGAGTGGGCACCGAGGTGCTAGGCGGAGCGCCGGCGGCTTCAGGCCTTTCCTTCGAGCCCAACCTCCTGGGGGCCACCCTGGCCCTGTGGGGCTTCATGGCTTTCACCGGCGTACGGACGGTGGGGTGGCGGGCGCGGGTGGCGGTCTTCACGCTGGCCGTGGCAGGGATGGCGCTCAGCCTCACCCGGGCCGCCATGGTGGGGCTGGCTCTGGGCCTGGTGGTGTGGGCCGCGCTGCGGGGTACCCGGGCCCGGGCCCGCACGCTTCGGTTGCTGGCTTCCGTGCTCGCCGCAGTGGCGGTGCTCATGGCCGTGGCGCCAGGGATCGTCGAGCCGGTGTCCGAGAACGTCTCCCGCTCCTTCGAGTTCAGCGGCGGCACCGGCCGGCAGCGGGTCGACAGCTGGCGCACCGGCGTGGCCGACCTCGATGGCTTCGACTGGGTGATCGGCCTCGGGGCCAACTCCTTCGGCCAGCGCCACCTCGAACCCACCCTGCCCACCACCCCGACGCCGGCCTATCTGGCCAATCTCCCGCTCCAGGTCGTCTACGACACCGGCCTGGTGGGCGCACTGCTGCTCGGGGCCACCCTGCTGAGCGTGCTCCACAAGCGGCCCATCCGCGACGGCCGCGCCCTCGGGCTTCTCACCGTCTACGTGGCGTGCGCCATCGCCACCAGCCCGTTCTGGTACGGGACCACGTGGGTGCTGGTGGCCATCGCCGTCCTCGACCGCCGTGGACGGGAGCGGAGCTCTCCTGCTGTTGGTCAGCCGGTGAAGAACCTCTTGTAGACGGCGTTGGGCAGGGGCAGGGGGATGTCCCCGCCGGCGCCGTAGGCCACGGCGGTGTCGGTGCCGTTGGAGCTGTTGCGCACGTACCACACCCCGTTGCGGAACACGGCCATGTCGGCCTTGTTGTCGCCGTCGTAGAGACCGGGAGCGGGGACGTCGCCGCTGGTGCCGTAGCCGAGGGCGGTGTCACCCCCGGTGCTGCGGTTGACGTACCAGACGCCGGCCCGGAACACGGCCTTGTCCACCTTTCCATCGCCGTCGTAGTCGGCGGGCACGGGGA